>NZ_JAGRLA010000124.1 GCF_020442045.1 Bauldia sp.
GCCGTTGCGGCCGCGCTCGAATACATCAGGAATAACAACGAGATATGGGAGGTGATCGTCTCCGGCGGCGACCCGCTCGTCGCCTCGCCGCGGCGGATATCGGAGCTCGTTCAAGAGCTTGCGGCCATCGACCATGTCCGGGTGGTGCGCTTCCATAGCCGCGTCCCGATGGTCGCCCCGGAACGGGTGACGGGCGCGCTGGTCGCCGCGCTGGCGGTGCCGGGCATCACGAGTTGGGTCGCGATCCACGCCAACCATCCCCGCGAATTCACCCCCGCCGCATGCGCCGCGATCGCCCGGCTGGCGGATGCCGGGATCCCGCTTGTCAGCCAGACCGTGCTGCTGGCCGGCGTCAACGACGATGCGGAAATGCTCGCCCTTCTGATGCGCCGCTTCGTCGAGAACCGGGTGAAGCCCTATTACCTGCACCACGGCGACCTGGCGCCGGGGACCGGTCATTTCCGCACGTCTCTCGCCGAGGGCCGGAGGCTGGTCAGGGCGCTGCGCGGCCATGTCTCCGGGCTCTGCCAGCCGACCTATGTGCTCGATATTCCCGGCGGACACGGCAAGGTACCGGTCGGGCCGGACGCGGTCGAAACCGACGGGATAACAACGACCGTCACCGACTATCACGGTTGCCGGCACGTCTATCCGAACACGCACGACCCCACGAAATCTTGAATGCGGCGGGGCGCTTCGTGATTCCACCCATCCAGTGGAGATACTAGTTTCCGCTGAGGAATCCGAAGGAGGGAGCATGACGAAATCCATCAGTCGCCGAAGCTTTCCGGGACTCGCCCTCGGCGGCGCGATAGCGGGATATTTCGGCGGCGGCCTGCTCATTGCAACGGCGGGCACGGCCGCGGCGCAGCCCTTCGACCAGACGGCCTTCGACACGGCCCGCGCGGCGGGCGCGCCGATCCTCATCGACGTTTCCGCGTCGTGGTGCTCGACCTGCAAGGCCCAGCGCGCCGTGGTCACCAGGCTGGTCAGTGAGCCGAAATATGCCGGCTACACGATCTTCGTCATCGACTACGATTCGCAGAAGGACCTGATGCGGAAATTCGGCGCACGGCAGCGCTCGACCCTGATCGTCTACAAGGGCGAGGCCGAGGCGGGCCGCATCGTCGGCGACACCCGCGCCGAGGCGATCGAGGCGCTGCTCGCCAAGGGCGTCTGATCGATCGATGCTTGCGACGCTCGGCCTCGCCTTCATTGCGGGGATCCTGTCCATCCTCTCGCCCTGCGTCCTGCCGCTGCTGCCGGTGATCCTCGGCGCGGCGGCCTCCGAGCATCGCTGGGGGCCGGTGGCGCTTTCGGCGGGACTGACGCTCTCCTTCACCGTTATCGGCCTGTTCGTCGCAACGGTCGGATTCTCGATCGGCCTCGACGAAGGCTTCTTCCGGGCGATCGCCGCAGTCGTGATGATCCTTGTCGGCGCGGTGCTGACCATGCCGCTCCTCCAGACCCGGCTTGCCGTCGCCGCCGGACCTGTCAGCAACTGGACGGAACAGAAGCTCGGCGGGTTCTCCACCGGTGGCGCCGGCGGTCAGTTCGGGTTGGGGCTGCTGCTCGGCGCGGTGTGGGTGCCGTGCGTCGGACCGACGCTGGGCGCGGCCTCGCTGCTTGCCGCGCAAGGCGAAAATCTCGGCCAGGTCGCGGCGACAATGCTGATCTTCGGCATCGGCGCCGCCGTGCCACTGGCGTCGCTCGGCCTCGTGTCGCGCGAAGTCCTCTCCGGATGGCGAAGCAGGATGGCGAGGGCCGGACGCGGCATTCGCATGTTTCTCGGTATCACTCTCATCGTCGTCGGCGCCGCCGTCCTGACCGGCCTCGACAAGACGATCGAGACGGCGCTGGTCGATGCGTCGCCGGACTGGCTGACCAACCTGACGACGCGCTACTGAACCACCTACCGGCTCACACCGGATAGTCCGCCGGATCAATGCCGCAGGTTTCCAGGAATTTCCTGATCTGCTGCACTTCCTCCGTGGGAAGGCTCTTCTGGGCGTGATGAACGGCCACTGTGTGGCCATTGAGCGACACGCCGATACGAGCGCCCGAGCGATTGTCAATCTCGGCCCCGAGCTCGGTCAGGACATGCTCGACATCCTTGAAATCGATATTGCCGCTGACCGGATGGGCGAAAAGCGCGTGCAGCACCTTGCGGTGACGGTGGTTCATCGTCGTTCCTTCGATCGTTGTCGATGGGAAATAGTCGCAGCCCCGCCGTTCCCAGGCTTTGAGCGACATCAACGTTGGAAGACGTGCTGAAGCGAAACCGGGCGGTCGCGCGCCGGCCCCAAAGGACTAGCCGCGCGAGCTGCGACGCTCGTAGAAGATATGGCTGCCGATAACGTCGACGCGCCGCATCTCTCCGGCCCAGACCGGCCGGACCGAGGTGGCGTGGTAGTGGGTGGCGTCGCCCACCGCCGCGATCCGTACCTTGCCGCCGCTGAGGAGCACGCTGCGCGCGACGTCCACCGCGCGGCGCCACGCGGACCGGTCGGCGACCCGCTCGCTCTTGCCGTCGCAGGCAAAGGAGAACTGGCAGCGGTTGTGCTTGTCCTGGTTCTGGTAAACCACACCGCAGATCGTGTTCGGATAATAGGTGCTCTCGACGCGATTGAGCACGACCTGGGCAACGGCAATCTGCCCCTCGCGGGATTCGCCGCGCGCCTCGAAATAGACGGCGTCCGCCAGGCACTTCTGTTCGCGGAAGGAAATCGCAGCGAGCTCCAGCGGACCGACCGAGAGACCGCGCTCGAGGATCGGCAGCGTCTCCTCCGGGTCCGACATCACCGCCTCGAAGGGCGCCATCCGTGCGTCGACCGGATCGGCGGCGGCGAAATTGACGACCGGTACTTCATCCGTGGTCGCGAAAGCCAGACGCTCGCGCACCGTAGCCGGTACGTTTTCAGGCTCCGATTCGTGATGGGCGACCAGTTCCCGTCCCTCGGACCAACGGCGGTCAAAGACCTGGAGCGTCGAAAGGTCCCCGATATCAGCCTTGATCGCGCGTGTTACGCCGTGCCGGAAGCCGGGCGAGATATCAGTTGTATCAGGAAGTGCGCGCTCGGAATGAGCCCAGCGGCTGGGTGAGACGGCAAACAGCCCGGAGGCAAGAAGAAGGCCCAGCAAAATCGCGGGACGCCTTGCGCGCGCCGGCCCGTGCTGCCCCATGAACCCCCGACCCCCGAATTTCTTCACGATTGGCTAACGGACGTTACCGCGCCTTAAGACAGATTAAGATTAGGCAATGTGGCCATCCTACGGCAAGTGCAAAATCAAGCAAGCGGGCGGCAAATTGTCCCGTCCGAAAGGTTAACCGCGGCCTACATAGGGCATGTTCGTTGCCATGACAGTGATCGTCAGGACGTTGGCATCGAGCGGCAGACCGGCCATGTAGACGATGGCGTCCGCCACGGCGTTGACATTCATCCGGGGCTCCGCGGCCAGCGTGCCATTGGCCTGCAGGACACCGCCGCTCATCTTCTGCGTCATGTCCGTGGCGGCATTGCCGATGTCGATCTGGCCACAGGCGATGTTGTAGGGACGCCCTTCAAGCGCCACGGACTTGGTGATGCCGCTGACGCCATGCTTGGTCGCGTTATAGGCGATGGCGTTGGGGCGCGGCGTGTGCGCCGAGATCGATCCGTTGTTGATGATCCGGCCGCCCTGCGGGTCCTGCTCCTTCATCATCCGGTAGGCGGCCTGCGCGCAGAGGAAGACGCCGGTGAGGTTGGCGGCGACCACCGCCTGCCAGTCAGTGAAGGCAAGATCCTCGAGCGGCGTCGCCGCGACGTTGATCCCGGCATTGTTGAAGATCAGGTCGAGGCGTCCATAGGCGTCCTTCGCCCGGGCAAAGAGCGCATCGACCGACGCCGGATCGCTGACGTCGGCCGACACGGCGATGGCCTCGCCGCCGTTGCCGGCGATCTCCGCGGCGACCGCCTCGATCGGCTCCTTGCGGCGGCCGGCGAGGACACAGGCATAACCTTCGGCGGCGAGCGCCAGGACCGTCGCCTTGCCGACCCCGCTGCCGGCGCCGGTGACCATCGCGACCTTCTTCATGTCGGCCATCTTTCCTCAACTCCTTGTTTGCTTGTTGTTCCAGGTGTGTTCGTTCGCGCAACGCCAACGGCGCGCGGTCAACCTCCGCCTATCCCGCGCAGATCGGCGGAAGCCGGTCGATCCATGGCTGCGCCGCCTCGAGCTGGGCGGCGACCCGGATCAGCGTCGCCTCGTCGGTCGGGCGACCGACGAGCTGGACGCCGACCGGCAGGCCTTCCGCGGTCCAGTGCATCGGCACCGACATTGCCGGCTGTCCCGAGATGTTGAAGAGATACAGGTAAACGGCGTCGGTCCACTTGGCGTTATAGGCGTCGATATCGGGTTCCGACATGTCCCAGAAGCCGAAGGGCCGCGGCGGATGGGTCAGCGTCGGCGCCAGGAAGACGTCATAGGCGGCGAGATCACTGGCGATCGCACGCGAATGGAGCCTCTGCTGCTCGATATCGTTCGAATGCTCGACGCCACTCAGCGAACGACCGCGCTCGATGATGGCATACATGGTCGGCGAGGTCTCTTCCGGCGTCACAGTATGGCCGATGAACTGGGCCACGCCATCGAAGACCATCGCCGTCTGCACCGCGGTGATCCGGTTATAGGTCCGCCAGGCGGCGTCCGCGTCGATCTCCATGTCGTGTTCCTCGACATGGTGGCCAAGGCTTTCGAGGAGACCGGCGGTGTTACGGACAGCCGTGGCGATCTCGTCATGGATCGGCCGGCCATGCGGATCGGCAGTGGTGAAGCCGATGCGCAAGCGCCCGGGCTCCCTGCCGACCTCCTCCAGCCACGGACGTGCCGGCGGCGGCGTGTTGTAGGGATCGCCGGGAAGCTCCCCGGACGTGACGTCCAGAAAGGCGGCGGTATCGCGGACGGTGCGCGAGACGCACAGGAAATGAGCCGCACCATAGAAGAAATCGGCCTGCATCGGGGCAAGCGTCGAGCGGCCGCGCGAAGGCTTGAGGCCGACCAGCCCGCATTGCGAGGCGGGACCTCGGATCGACCCGGCCGCATCGCTCGCCTCGGCCATCGGCAGGATGCGGGCGGCCACGGCGGCGGCCGAGCCGCCGCTGGACCCTCCCGGCGAGATGCCTTCCGCCCAGGGATTGTTGGTGCGGCCGTACACTTCCGGCTCGGTGGTCAGCGCCCAGCCGAATTCCGGCGCGTTGGTGCTGCCGACGAGGATGACCCCGGCCCGCTTCAGGCGGGCGCTGATCTCGGAATCGACGGGGGCGACGAAATCCTTGAAATAGCGACAGCTATTGGTCTGGGGCACGCCCTCCCACATCGTCGCCAGTTCCTTGATCATATAGGGAACGCCCTGGAACGGACCGTCCGGGACGCCTTCGGCCGCCCGGCTTCGGGCATCGTCGAAGTGCCGGTAGATCACGGCGTTGAGGCGCGGATTGACTTCCTCGATTCGTCGAATGGCCTCGTCGACCAGTTCAAGCGGCGTGACCTCGCCGGACTTGACCAATCCAGCCAGCCCGAGGGCGTCGTAGGACCCGTAGTTTTCCAAGGATAATCCTCCCCGATCCGTCTTATTGGCTCCGGCTGCTACCGGGCCGGTCCCCCTGGACACGAAAGCCGCAGGCTTCGATTTCGCGGCCGACACCCTATCGCCGCC
>NZ_JAGRLA010000125.1 GCF_020442045.1 Bauldia sp.
GCCGATGCGACCTACGCCGGCAAGATCGTGGAAACCAGCCAACAGTCGCTGACCAAGATCGGCACCGGCACGCAAACCCTCTCCGGCGCGAGCACCTATACCGGCCCGACGACGGTCGCGGGCGGCAAGCTCCAGGTCGACGGGTCGATCACCTCGGCGGTGACGGTGAAGTCGGGCGGCACGCTCGGCGGCAAGGGCATGACGGGCGGCGTCACCGTCATGGCGGGCGGGACACTGGCGCCGGGGGCAAGCCCCGGTATCCTCTCGACCGGCAACGTCGCATTGGCGGCGGGCGCGACCTTCGCGGTCGAACTCGCCGGGACGACGCCGGGCATCGGCGGCTACGATCAGGTCAAGGTGACCGGGACGGTCAGCCTCGGCGGCGCGTCGCTGGATGGCGACGTGCTCCCCGGCTTCGTCCCCTCGGTCGGTGACAGCTTCACCATCATCGACAATGACGGGGCGGACGCGGTCGCCGGCACCTTCGCCGGGCTCGCCGAGGGGGCCTCTTTCGTCCTCGACCAGCGGGCGATGACGATCACCTATCACGGCGGCGACGGCAACGACGTGGTGCTGTCCGCGACCGCCGCGACGATCATCGGCACCCCGGCGGCCGATCTCGTCGACGCCACCCACACCGTCGCCGGCCAGGCGCTGCCGACCGACGGCGATGACCTGATCAAGGGCAAGGGCGGCAAGGACGACCTCTCCGGCCTCGAAGGCGACGACACGATCAAGGGCGGCAAGGCGAGCGACACCATCCATGGCGATGCCGGCAACGACTCACTCCATGGCGCCGGCGGCAAGGATCACATCTACGGCGGCGATGGTGACGATCTGATTGTCGGCGGCAAGCACAGGGACACGCTGAAGGGCGATGCCGGCTCGGACACGCTGAACGGCGGTCCCGGCAAGGACAAGCTGACCGGCGGCGACGACGACGACACCTTCGTCTTCGCCAACCCGCACCAGCCGGACAAGGTGACCGACTTCAGCGACGGCGACATGATCGCGCTCGTGAAATCGGCCTTCCCCGGCATTGGCCCGAAGGGGACGCTGCACTCGTCCCATTTCCATGTCGGCGCCGAAGCCAAGACGTCGCAACAGAAGGTCGTCTACAACGATGATACCGGCTGGCTGCTCTACCTCAAGCACGGATCGGACACGAACAACCCCGTCGCCTTCGCCAGGATCGGCAAGCACCTCGACTTCCTCGACCACGCCGACTTCATGGTGATCTGAGGCGGGGCCGCGATGGCGCGCTTCACCACGCCGGCGCGCATGGCCGGGCGGGTCACACCATGAAGAAGTCGTGGTGGTCGAGGTGCGTGCCCTTGTCGAACTTGGCGATCAGCACCTTGCCCGAGCCGCCCTTTCCGTCCTCGTCGTAGAAGAGCTTCGTCTCCTTCTTGTAGATGAGGAAGTCGTTCTTATCGTGGGCGTTCTTGCCCTCGTAGAATTCCTTCCGGCCGACCTTGTCGCCGAGCGCGGTGAAGATCGTATCCTCAAGCCAGATCCTGTCGGTTCCGTGCACGAAGCCCTTGATGTCGGCATAGGTCCCGGCCGCGGGTGTGACATCGAAGAGGAAGGCGTCGCTCCCGTCGCCACCCCACATCTTGTTCCTGCCGAGACCGCCCGACAGGACATCGTCGCCGTCGCCGCCATACAGCTTGTCGTCGCCTGGACCGCCTTCGAGGTAGTCATCGCCCCGGCCGCCGTCGATATAGTCGTCGCCGCCACCGCCATAGAGGCCAGCCACACTGAGGATCTTGTGGAGGCCACCCGCCGTTACGCTTGCCGTGTCGGTGTCGTCGTCCTCGCCGCCGTAGATGTAGTCGTCCCCGGAGCCGCCAAAGATGCCGTCGGCGCCGCCGCCGCCGTACATGGTGGCGCCGCCGCTTCCGGCATTCTGGATGACGTCATCATCCTCGCCGCCATAGAGATCGACGACGCCACTATCGATTGTGTTGACGTAGAGCCAGTCGTTGCCCGTGCCGCCGTACATGTCGCCATAGCCGCCGTAGCCGAACATGGCGTCGCTTCCCTGTCCTCCATAAAGGACCGTGCCCGAGCGCCCGCCGCCAAAAATGAAGTCGCTGCCGTCCAGCGCATAGACGATCTCACCGTTGGCGACGGCGATGTAGCTGTTGTTCCCGTTGGAGAGAATTGTCATGTCGTCCTCCTTGCTCCGCCGGACCTCGGGTTCCGGGCTGTTCGGTGGCTGGGTGATGCGGTGGCGTCAGCGAAATACCTGCGCTCGGCCAGCTTGGCAGCCGACCGAAACGCCAGCGCGGCATCGGGGAGCGGCTTCCCCCGCGCATACATGATGGCCTGCTGGTTCCTGAGCCATGGTGGGTGGAAGGGTAATTCGACAAGTGCGCCGGATTTCAGATGCTCGGTACACATTTCCGGGAGCGTGACACAAACCGCGTCCGAGGCCAGGACCACGCCGATCATCGATCGCGGCGTCGCCGACTCGATCGCGGGGAGGAAGAACCGGCCGTCCCCGGACATCGTGCCGAGCTTCGTCCCGACGGGGAGGAACCGGCGGATGCGGGCGGGCAGGCGTGGGGCGGCAAGCGGGAATTCCGCGATCTCATCGATCGTCAGACGGTTGCGGCCGTCCAGCTTGTGTCCGGCACGAACGAAGAAGCGCACGTCGCGCTCGGGAAGACGCTCGACGACGATGTCCGGATTGTCCTCGGGCTCGATGCGTTCGCCGATCGCCATATGGGCCTCGCCGTCGCGGACCGCGTCGGCGAGCCGCCACCAGTCCATCTCGCGCACGCTGATCGAGGCGGCCGGACGGGTCTTCGCCAATTCGGCAATCGCGGCAGGCATCCAGGACTGCGACGCAAAGGCGCCGGCGCCGATCCTGAGCTCCACCTGTGATGTCTTCCGGATCTCCGAGACCCTGGCCGCGAAGTCCTCTTCGGCCTTCAGCAGGATCGCGGCCTCGTCGAGGATTTGCGAGCCCTCGGGAGTGATGGAGACGCCCTGTTTGCTGCGCTCGAACAAGGCGCAGCCGAGTGTCACCTCAAGAGCCTGAATCCGCCTGGAGAGCTGCGACTGGCTGATGCCGATCGCCTGCGCGGCCCGGCGGAAATTCTCGTAGCGGGCCAGTTCCCGGGCGTATCTCAGCGCTTCGAACATGGCGGGCCTGCTGATGCATATGACGCATCAGCAGGCTACTCGAACTGCATCAGCCCCTCAATTAGGACGTGCGGATGTCTGGAGCCTACCGGGCGTCGGATCGACGAGAGGCGCCCGTCACGGCTTGCAACAAGCGAAGACCCTGGAGGATCAGACCATGCTCAGGAAGCTGCTTGCCACTGTATCACTTCTCGCCTTGATTCCCGCCACGGCCCTGGCCGGGATCCCGGATGTCGACAGCAGCGGCTGGGCCGCCGACCCGGCCGACCACGGGATGACGCCGCGGGACTATATCCAGGCCGAATCCCGCGCCTTCATGGCGGACTTCATCGATCGCGTCGGGGTCAACACATTCTATCATTTCCCCGGTCTCTCCTCGGCGGAGGATACCTGGGTCGTCTCGCCGAACAACGATACGATCTATTCGCTGGCGACGGTGAATGCCCGCGACGGCTTCACGCTGGAATTGCCCGAGGTCGGCGATCGCTTCCTCTCCGTCCAGATCATCACCGAAAACCACATGACGCCATTCTACCTCTATGGCGGCGGCACCCACGAATTCCCGGCGGACGACTTCGACACCGACTATGTCGCGGTCGGTGTGCGCATGGGCACCGACGGGAGCGAGAAGGACGTCGCCCACGTGGTCGACGAATTGCAGCCGCAATACAGGATCACCGGCGCCGCCGGCATCGACGACCTGCCGAGGCCCGATCTCGAGACCATGCAGAAGGTGCGCGCGGCGATGCTCGTCGAATATGACAAGCTCGACGACACCTTCGACACCATGCGGAAGAAGACCGACGAGGTCGACGACTGGGAGCGCTTCACCTACGTCACCGCCGGCGCATGGGGGCTCTCGGCAGACGAGAACGCCATGTACAAGCCTTATGGCCTGGCCGGGGTGAAGGGCGGCGATTGCTACACCGCCACCTATCCGCCGGTGCCGGCGAAGGCCTTCTTCTCGATCACCGTCTATGGCCCCGGGAAATACCTGATGTCGAACGAGGACAATATCGTCAGCTCCAACCGCGATATCGTGCTGAATGACGACGGCTCGTTCACCGTGGCTTTCGGCGGCGAGGACTGTCGCGACCTGGCGCCGAACTTCGCCTATACGCCGGAGGACGGCTGGTCGTTCCTGATGCGGGCCTATCGGCCGGATGTCGCGGCGTTCAAGGCCTATGACATGCCCGAGATCGAGCCGGCCGAATAGCCGCCTGTCCACGACAGGCCGGGACTTGCCCCGGAACACCGGCTTGTCGCCTTCATCGACGTTCAGCGTCGCCTCGTGGTGCCTCCTGATCGTCCGACAAGGTCGCCGCGGGGCTCCCGTCCGGTCATTGGCGACGAATAGTCCGCTCCGTTCGCGTTCCTCGCGACATCTTCCTGTCAAATGATATCATCAAGATGTGGGCCATTGCCGCCGGAGGCAGGGATGGCGAAGCTTGCGCTGACTCGACAGGAGATCGCCGAGCGACTGCGGGAGAAGCTCGGAACGCTGGTGCTCGGCGACGCCGGGTCGATCCATCCGGATATCTATCGCATTCCCCGGCGCGAGACCGACGGCGCCAACTGGGAATGCTCCTTCACCGGGGTGCCGGCATCGGAAGTCCGGATCGTCGAATCCGCCGTCGACCTGCTGCGCCGCGAGATCGACCTGAAGTAGCCAAAGACCGACGGTTCCATCTCCGCCGCCGCCGCGGTGTCTTAACCACCTCGTTACCCGCCGGGCGGTATTTTTCGGCAAATTGTACCGGAATGGCCGTCAAGGATACGGGGATCGGTCATGCGCAATCGGGCGCTTTCTTCACTCACGGCCGCGGCATTTGTCGTTGCCCTGTGCGGCGAGGCGATGGCCTCCAGCTCGCACCAATCCGCCGATCACTGCTATCGGGGAAGCGGCATGATGGCCGCCGACACCTCGGCTCCGGTGACGGCCGCCTTCCTCAAGAAGATGCGGGAGGTCGGCGTCCACACCATCATCCGCTACTTCGACCACAAGGACGAGACGCTGCCTGGCAAGACGCTGACATTCGAAGAGCGGATGCAGATCTCCCAGGCCGGATTCCACATCCTGGTCGTCTTCCAGCACTGGGGACAGCGCATCTCGACCTTCCGCGACCACAAGCGCGGCAAGGCCGATGCGATCCGGGCGCTGACGCTCGCCCATGATGTCGGCCAGCCGGTCGGCAGCGCGATCTATTTCGCCGTCGACGGGCCGTGGTCGAGCGACAAGGACATCGCCGACATCACCCGCTATTTCACCGACGTCCGGCGCACCGTCAGCGCGCGCGGCAACCTCTATCGCGTCGGCGTCTACGGCAGCGGGCAGGTGTGCAGCACCATCCTCGATCGCGGCCTCGCCGACTATTGCTGGCTTGCCAATGCGAAGGCCTGGCCCGGCTACAACGCGCATCTCGCCTCGGGGCGCTGGCAGATCCGCCAGCTCATGCCCGGCAAGTGCGGCGACCGCGAAGTCGACTTCAACCTGCTGCCGTCGCGCTCGGCCTATTTCGGGCAGTTCCGCTAGGCCCGGTCGTCCCTGGCGTTTCGTGATCGCCTGACCGTTGGTCAGTCGGCGACCGGCGTGATCCCGCCCGGCCGCCAGCTATCGTCGAACCACGGCTCGAGCGCACGCGATCGATAGCGGAATGCGCTTGCGGGCGGTTGCTTTTTAGGGACAGGCTGCTCGGATGAAGACTGGAACACCCGCGATCCAGCGCGCGGCCTCGCTGGTGCCGTTGCCGGCCCTGCTGACCGAGCTCGGCGTCGATCCCGACGCGGTGCTTGCGGGTACCGGCGTGGCAGCGGACGCGCTGAAGCCCGATGTCTTCATCCCCTATGCGGCGTATCTCGCGATCCTCGACAACGCGGTCAGGATCACCGGACGGGAGGATTTCGGGCTGCTGCTCGGGCGGCGCCAAACGCTCGCCGCGCTCGGCCCCCTGGGACGGGTGATGCGCCACGCCGCGACCCTGGGCGAGGCGATGGCCGAATTCGCGGCCTTCCAGATCGGCAATTCCACCGGCGGCACCGTCTACCTCATTCGGGCCGAGCGGGACGTCGTCCTCGGCTATGGCATATACGATCCGGCTATCCGGGCCTCACCCTATGTTCACGACGTCGTCCTGGCGGTCGGCTGCTGTCTTCTCGCGGAACTGACGCGAGGCGCCGTCGAACCCGAGGAGCTTCTCTCCTCGCGGGCGGCCCCGAAGGACCTCAAGCCCTACCGCATTCTCGGCCGGTGTCCGATCCGCTTCGGCCAGACCCAGACCGGCCTCGTCCTCGGCGCCGCCAATCTCGGCCTGGCACCGCCGGAGGCCGATGACGCGTTGCACGGCGCCGCCCTTGCCGACCTCGCGCCGGATCTGGCGGCGGCGCGCAAGAAGATGCGGGGCCTCGTGGCCCATGTGCTGCGCCACCTGCTCCTGGTGGACCGGGCCAAGATGGGCGACGTGGCTTCGTATCTCGGCATCCATCCGCGCTCGTTGAGGCGCAGGCTGCGTGAGGAGGGAACGACCTTCGAAGCGATCAGGGACGAGGTGCGCTACACGGCGGCGCGCGAGCTGCTGAGGCTTGGCGCGCTCAGCATCACCGACATCGCCGTCGCCCTGGACTACGCATCGGCGAGCTCGTTCGTCCACGCCTTCCGACGATGGAGCGGCACGACGCCGACGGAATGGCGCGACCGGGCCGGTCGGATGAGGTGATCCCGGCCGGGCCGGGCGGCGCGCGCCGCCCCCCGTTCAGTGCGACATAAGGATCGGAAGGGTCGCGTTGGCGAGCACGTGGCGGGTCGCGCCGCCGAGCAGGAATTCCCTGAGCCGGCTGTGGCCATAGGCGCCCATCACCATCCAGTCGGCCTCTTCCGCCGCAGCGAAGGACAAGAGCGCTTCGCCAGCGCCGTTGGTCGCGTTCTCGATGGTCCGCACCGTGACGTTGAGATCGTGGCGGGCGAGATAGGCGCCGATCTCCGCGCCGGGTTCGCCCTCCTTCTCCCAGCCCTCGTCGACCATCGCGACGAGGACCTCCCGGGCATTGGTCAGAAGCGGCATCGCGGCGCGAACGGCACGGCCCGAGGCGGGGCTGCCGTTCCAGGCGACCACCACCTTGTCGGCGGTGAATTCGCTGACCCCGGCAAAGGGAACCATCAGCGTCGGTATGCCGGCCTGGAAGAGCAGGGCCTCGATGACGGCTTCACGGGACGGCTCCGGCCGGTCGGGGTCTTCCTGTCCGACGACGGCGATGTCGGCGAGGATCGCGTTCCTGACGACGGCGACGAAGCTGTCGCCGGCTATCGATTCGCTGGTCCGGCTCTCGACGCTGATACCGGCCTGCCGGCCGATCGCCTCGAAGGCCTCGAGCGCCGCCCTGGCGTCTGCCACGTTCTGCTCGCGTGCCGCGACGACGAAATCGGTCGGGATCGGCGCCGCGAACGTGTAGACGGGGATCAGCGGCTCGTAGACGATCGACAGGCCGGTGAGGTGCGCCTCCAGTTGCCGGGCAAGATCGGCGGCGACCACCGCGGCGCGGCGTTCTCCCCCGAGATCGACGATGACGAGGATGTCACGGACACCCGAACCTGGATTCGCCGGCATTTTCGAACTCCCTCTTCAGATCGCGACCCCGGTCGAGGATACCGCCTTGCCGATCCGCGATGCGTTGCGCGCGATCAAATGAAACACCCACCGGTCAATAGGCGTATTCGGTGAAGATCCTGTCGATATCGCCGTGCCAGACGGTCCGGTATTCGCGCAGCAGCGCCTCGGCCTGCGTCTCGCCGGTCGCGACGATCTCCTCCAGGGACGGCAGGAAGACGGTCTCGTCATTGCCCTCGGCATTGAGCCTGGCGCGGCGGGCGAGCCCGGCCCGCGCCAGCTTGACGGCGTCGCGGGCTATGTCGCGGACGGCGCGATCGCGGAACGGGGTGGCAAGCGCGGTCCGGGGGACCGCCTCGCGCAGCGCCTGCCGCTCCTCGGCGGTCCAGTCCTTGACCATGTCCCATGCCCCGTCGAGGGACGCCTGGTCGTAGAAGAGCCCGACCCAGAAGGCCGGCAGGGCGCAGATGCGCCGGCCGGGACCGCCGTCGGCGCCGCGCACCTCGATGAAGCGCTTGAGGCGCACCTCGGGGAAGAGGGTGGTGAGGTGGTTCTCCCAGTCGGACATGGTCGCCGTCTCGCCCGGAAGCTGCGGCAGCCTGCCCTCGATCAGGTCGCGGAAGGAGGCGCCGGCGACGTCGTGATAGGTGTCGCCGCGCTTGACGAAATAGAGCGGCACGTCGAGCGCCCAGTCGACATAGCGCTCGAAGCCGAAGCCATCCTCGAAGACGAAGGGCAGCATGCCCGAGCGCTGGTTGTCGGTGTCGAGCCAGACCCAGGAGCGCCAGGATTGCAGGCCGTTGGGCTTGCCCTCGGTGAAGGGCGAATTGGCGAAGAGCGCCGTGACGATCGGCTGGAGGGCGATGCCGACGCGCATCTTGCGCACCATGTCGGCTTCGTCGGAGAAGTCGAGATTGGCCTGGATGGTGCACGTCCGGTACATCATGTCGAGGCCGCGGCTGCCGACGGTCGGCATGTAGCGGGTCATGATGTCGTAGCGCGATTTCGGCATGCGCGGCGTCTCGGCCAGCGTCCACTTCGGCGAGCCGCCGAGGCCGAGGAAGCCGATGCCGAGCGGCGTCGCGCATTCGCGGACCTGGGCGAGGTGGCCGTTCACCTCGCGGCAGGTCTGGTGGACGGTTTCGAGCGGCGCGCCGGAGAGCTCGAACTGACCGCCGGGCTCGAGAGAGATGGCGCCGAGGCCGGTCGGGTCGGTCAGGCCGATAATCCGCTCGTTATCGTAGATCGGATGCCAGCCGAGGAGATATTCCATCGCCTTGAGCAGCCGTTCGATCCCCCGCGGTCCTTCGTAGGGGACCGGGGCATGGTTTTCGAGGTAGAAGCCGAATTTCTCATGCTCGGTGCCGACCCGCCACTGGCTTGCCGGCTTGCAGCCGGAAGACAGCGATTCGACGAGTTGGTCGCGTGAAACGATCGGCGTCGCGTCAGAGACGTCGCGGGCCATTCCAGATTCTTTCCAGAAGACAGGGCGTCGAACTTAGCGACGGCGATCGGCCCCGACAACTCCTAGATTGGCGATTGCCACCGAGGCTTTTTACCGCGCCCAGTCCCCGAGAATCGCCTGGACGAGGGCGAGCGCGGCGACCGCGGCGGTATCGGCGCGCAGGATCCGGGGCCCGAGCGGCAGCGGCGTGACGAAGGGAAGGGCGCGGAGGCGCTCCTGCTCGGCCTCGGAGAAGCCGCCCTCGGGGCCGACCAGGACCGCAAGCGGCGAGGGTGGCAGCGCCGCCAGGATGGCGACCGGGTCGTCGCCCGGATGGCCTTCGTCGCAGAAGACGATGCGCCGTCCCGGCTCCTCTTCCGGCCAGGCCTCGAGGAGGGCGGTGAGCGGGCGCGGTTCGTCGACGGTGGCGAGGGAGAGGATGCCGCATTGCTCGGCCGCCTCGACGACATGGGCCGCGAGCCGGTCGCGGTTGATGCGGCCGACCTGGCCATGCTGGGTGAGGACCGGCCGGATGCGGCCGGCGCCCATCTCGACCGCCTTCTCGACCATATAGTCGAGGCGCGCCTGTTTCAGCGGAGCGAAGAGGTAGTCGAGGCCGGACGGGGCGGGTTGCGCACGCTCCCTTTCGCCGACGACAAGGCTATGGGACTTGCGCCCCTCGCACGCGAGAGTCGCCCGCCATTCGCCATCGCGGCCGTTGAAGACGAGGAGGGCCTGGCCGTCTCCCATCCTGAGGACATTGACCAGATAATTGGCCTGCTTGCGGTCGAGCGCCAGGCGCGCGCCGGGTGCGAGCGTCTCCGGGACGAACAGGCGATAGGTGCGGAAGTCGTAGCGCGCCATGACGCTACCGCCGATATCGCCCGGAGCCGGTGGAGGCAAGCGGGTCGATGGCCAAAAAAAAGGCCCGCCGAGACCGGCGGGCCAGGTTGGCAGAGCCCCAGGGGACCGGAGACTCCGCAGAAAGGGTGCTCCGTCAGGGCCGCGAGCGGCGTTCGGCGCGGCGAATCTGCCCGAGGCGGGCACGCTGGGCGGTCCGGCGCTCCTGCGCCAGATCGGCGAGATGGCTGGACGGATCGCTGGAGACCGGCATCGCCATCGCCGATCGGACGTCGCCCGGGGTGATGCCGATGTCGCTGAGCATCCGGGCGTCGAGGGCGAGCAGACGGGCGACCTGGTGGCGGTTGCGCCATGCCCTCAACAGGGCCACGGCGCGCGACGCCGCGGTTCCGGCAAGGCGCAGCAAGGTGCCGCCGGCAAACGCCGGCGTGGTCAATTCGGTCGTGGCCATGACGGCCTCCTGAGCTTCGTGTCAAGGGTCGCGGACGCGGTCCGTTGGGGCACTATCCGGGGAGCGGGGCACCCGCGACACCCGAAACATGCAGGAGGCGGATTGATCATTCCAACGAATGTTTCTAATATTGAACATCAGCATCTCTGATGTTTATGCCGGGGGCAGGATGTCCGTCACGCTCGACCTCGACCAGCTTCGCACCTTCATCGCCATCGCCGAGACCGGCAGCTTCACCAGGGCGGCGGACATCGTCTTCAAGACGCAGTCGGCGGTATCGATGCAGATGCGTCGCCTCGAGGAGCGGATCGGCAAGCCGATCTTCATGCGCGACGGCCGCGCCTCGCGGCTGACCGAGGACGGCGAGCGGCTGCTCGGCTATGCCCGGCGCATGATCCGGCTTTCCGACGAGACGATCGCCGCCTTCGACGAGACGGAGCTGAGCGGCTCGATCCGCCTCGGCACACCCGACGACTATGCCGAGCGGTTCCTGCCCGGCGTGCTGGCGCGCTTCTCGCGATCCAACCCCCGCGTCGAGGTGTCGGTCATCTGCGAGCAGTCCCTCGACCTGATCAACCTTGCCCGCGCCGGTGAGCTCGATCTCGCCATCGTCACCAATTGCGGCGAGGGCGCCGTCGAAGTGATCCGCCGCGAGCCGCTGCTGTGGGTGACCTCGGCCCAGCATGCGCCGGAGGACGAGGAGGTGCTGCCGCTCGCCCTCTACAAGGCGCCCTGCCTGTGGCGCGCCGCGGCGATCGATTCGCTGACCGAAACCGGGCGCAAGTTCCGCATCCTCTACCAGAGCAGCAACTCGACGGCGGTGTCCGCCGCGGTATCGGCGGGGCTGGCGGTGACGGCGCTCGCCGAATCGGCGCTGCGGCCGGGCATGCGGGTGCTGGGAGAGAATGACGGCTTCCCGCGCCTGCCGATGTGCGAGATCGGTATCGTCCGGTCGTGGAACAGGCAGTCCTCGCCGATCATCGACGCGCTCGCCGAACACATCGTCTCGTCCCTCGACAACATCTCGGTGCCGTCGGTCGCGGCCTGACGGCCGCGGCCCCGATCACCGGCCGGAAGACGCGATTGGAACGATAATCCGCTCACCTCGATGGCCGGCGCGATCGCGTTCCAAAGCCGGCGGATCTGCGGCATTTTCCTCGCTTGAAGGCCAGCAGCGCCACGCCTAAATCCAAGCATGCAACTATTCCTGTTGCGTATCATCCGCTCCAGAGGACAACCAAAATGTCATTGCGCATTGGCGATACCGCACCCGATTTCGAGGCCGAGACGACCCAGGGACCGATCCGCTTCCATGACTGGCTCGGCGATTCCTGGGGGATCCTCTTCTCGCATCCCAAGGACTTCACCCCGGTCTGCACCACCGAGCTGGGCGCTGTCGCCAAGCTGAAGCCGGATTTCGACAAGCGCGATGTCAAGGTGATCGGCCTCAGCGTCGATCCGGTCGACAACCATGCCGGGTGGGCGAAGGATATCGAGGAGACGCAGGGGACGGCGCCGGATTTCCCGATGATCGGCGATCCCGGCCTCAAGGTGTCGAAGCTCTACGACATGCTGCCGGCCGGCGCTGGCGAGACCTCGGAAGGCCGCACCGCCGCCGACAACCAGACGGTGCGGACGGTGTTCGTCATCGGCCCGGACAAGAAGATCAAGCTGATGATGATCTACCCGATGTCGGCCGGCCGCAACTTCGACGAGATCCTCCGGGTGGTCGATTCGCTGCAGCTCAGCGCCAGGCACAAGGTGTCGACGCCGGTGAACTGGCAGCCCGGCGAGGACGTGATCATCTCCGGCTCGGTTTCGAACGACGAGGCCAAGACGATCTGGCCCGCCGGCTGGAAGGAGCCGAAGCCCTATATCCGGATCGTGCCGCAGCCGAAGGACTGACCGTTCCGGTCCCGCCGTAGCGGCCAAGCATCGAGGCGCGTCCCTTGCCGGGCGCGCCTCCTTGCCGTTCACAGGAACCTATAGCCAGTCCCCTCCAGCGCCAGCACGGTCAGCGGCCCGCCGAAGACGGCGCCGGTATCGACGTTGATACGATTGGGCAGCACCTCGGGACTGGATTGCGGCGTGTGGCCGTGGACGACGACGACGCCGTGGTCGCGGGCATCGGACAGGAACTCGTCGCGAATCCAGACCAGGTCCTCCGGCGACTGCTCGTCGAGCGGGACGCCCGGCCGGATGCCGGCGTGGCAGAAGAAGAAATCGCCGAGCTGTTCCGCGAGGGACAGCCCCTCGAAGAAGTCCAGATGCGCAGCCGGGAGGACCGCCGCGAAGCGGTCGCGCAGGTCACGCAAGCGGCGCCGCGTTTCCGTGCCGAAAGCGTCAAGCCCGTAGCTGCGCAGGGTCGCGTCGCCGCCATTCGTCAGCCAGAGCGGCCCGGCGCCGACCGGGTCGGCAAGAAAATCGCGAACCATCTGGTCGTGGTTGCCGAGCAGGCAGACGACGCGGGAATCGCTCTCCGAAAGCGCGGACAGCCGCTCGATCACGCCGGCCGAAGCCGGTCCCCGGTCGACATAGTCGCCGACATGGATGATGCGGTGATCGGCGACCGGGTTCACGTCGAGATCGGCGGCGATTGCCGCATATGCGTCTTGCAGCAGCCTGTCGCAGCCGTGGACGTCGCCGATCGCATAAAGGCGCATCCCGTCCGGCGTCTTCGCTTCGCCCAGCCACATCGTGCCGCGGTGCTCCCTTCAATCCCGACGGCATGCTAACAGTCTCGACCGGACCGCGTCTTCCCAACGGATTCCGCCGATGCGCGTTTTGGTGATTGAGAATTACCGTTCGACCCCGCTTGGCCTCGTCGGCCGGGCGCTGGAGGACGCCGGCGCCGATCTCGCGATCGTCCGCGCTTTCGAAGGCGAGCCTGTCCCGTCGACCGAGGAGGGACACGATGCGCTGGTGGTCCTCGGCGGCGACCAGACGGCGCTCGACGACCAGGACTATCCCTACCTCCCCGCGCTTGCCGCGCTCAGCCGCCGCTTCGGCGAAGCCGGCAAGGCGGTGCTCGGCATCTGCCTCGGCGCCCAGATCGTCGCGAGGGGATACGGGGCCGAGAACATCCTCGGCCGGCCGATCGAATTCGGCTGGTATCCGATCTCGCCGACCGAAGCCGGACGCGACGACCCGCTGATCGGCGGCCTCGACGCGCCGACGCCGACCTTCCACTGGCATACCGACACCTTCTCGCTGCCGCCGGGCGGCGTGCACCTCGCCTCGAGCGACCGGACCCCGATCCAGGCCTTCCGCATCGGCCGCGCGGCCTATGGCATCCAGTTCCATTTCGAGGCCGACCGGACGGTCGTGTCGCACTGGAACGATACCTTCGAAGCCGAGATCGCCGGCCACACGCCGGACTGGGCCGAGCGTTATCCCGCCGAGGCGGAGCGTCACGGACCGCAGGCCGACGCCCTGGGGATCGCACTGGCGCGGCGCTGGGTCGACCTGATCTGAGCCGGGCCTGCGCCGTCACTCCTCGACGCGCGGCAGCGTTCCGAAGCCTGCGTCTTCGAGGTCTTCGAACGTGATCGCGGTTGCCTTTCCGTCGGCGCCGATGTCGAAGGCCACGCCCACCGGTACGTCGGGTGCTTCCGGCATCGGGTGGTAGACGAAGAGGTCGCGGTCGAAGGGCGTCAGCGGGAAGGACTTCACGCCATCGGGGCCGAGCCGCACGGCAAGCCCGCCATCCTGGCCGGTGACGAGTGCCTCGCCGATATAGGGGTTGGCATAGGTTCCCACATAGGCGGCGGCCGGGAGCGGCTCGGAATGCGGCGACGGCGGGTTCGCGAATTTTGCCTTCTGCGCCGCGTTGACCGGATCGAACATCGAATTGTAGAGCCCGTTCCAGTCGCCCAGCCAGTCGCGGGTCGATTGGCCATTAAAGACGAAGTCGATGAAGGTGTTGGCGACGGCTTCCGGCATGCCGGTCGGAAAGGCATTGGCGAGCACGACGATTCCGAGGCGATCCGCCGGAAGCAGCGTCGCCACGGTGCGGGCGCCGTTGCTGAAGGCTCCGGCATGGGACAACATCTCGCCGTGTTCGCCGTAGATCACGCCCCAGCCGAGCGCGTAGAAGGCCGGCGCGTGGTAGATCGGATGGGTGCCTTGCGGGAAGACCGGCTGGTGGGTCGCGGCGAGCGCGTCGGGATCGATGACCGCCTCGCCGCCGAAGCGGCCATCATCGAGCTGCAGCAGCATCCAGTTGGCAAGGTCGACGACGTTGGAGCTGACGCCGCCGGCCGGGGCCTGTGGGTCGGGCAGCCGTTTCGCCAGCGCCTGCCATTTTCCCTGATAGCGGACGTGGAGCGTCGCGCGGTTCGCCTCGTCCAGGAAGTCGGCATAGCGGGAACTCGTGCTGCCCATGCCGAGACGCCGGTAGAGGCGATCGGAAACCTCCTCCCACGACATGCCCGCCGCCTTCGCCGCCGCGACGCCGCCTTCGGTCAGTCCGAAGTTGCTGTAGGAATAGCCGGAACGGAAGCTCGACGACGGCCGGACCAGCCTGAGCCGATGGAGGATCGTGTCGCGGTCGTAGCCGAGCGCTTCGAGCTCGGTGCCGGCGAGGCCGGGCAGGCCGCTTCGATGCGAGAAGAGGTCGCGGAGCGTGACCTGCTCGGTCGGATAGGCCTCGAAGAGCTGGAAGCCGGGATCGATGTCGGCGATCCGGCTGTTCCAGTCGACGACGCCATCGCCGACGATTCCGGCGACGACGGTCGAGGCGACCGGCTTGGACAGCGATGCGATCTGGAACACCGTCTCGGCGTCGACGGTATCGGGCCTGCCTTCCTCGCGGAGGCCGAAGCCCCTGGCGTAGACCACCTCGCCATCGAAGACGATCGAGACCGAGAGGCCGGGCACCTGGCCGGCCGCGACGTTCTCCTCGATATAGGCTTGGATCTTCGGGATCGCCGCGTCGACCATCGCCCGGGTCGCCTCGCCGGCGTGGGACAGAGTGGGCGCTGCCAGAAGCAGAAGGATTGCGGTGCCGAAACCGCCACGGATTCGCGTCGACAGCATTTTTGCCTCCCGGAATGCCGCCCCGAATGATCGGATTTGCCGGGCATCCTCGCGTTTCTGTCCGACATAGGCAAGTCGGGTCCCTCGCGCGGCTTCTCCCGTCCGCCAAGCGCGGATAGACTTGGGGGCCAATCCCATCTGCAGGAGTTGTCGCCATGTTCCGAGCCTCGAGCCTGATCGCCGCCGCGGCGCTGATCGCCTCCGCCAACGCCGTCCTCGCCGACGACCTGCCCGACCTCGACGGCCGCGTCGTCAGGGCGGTGACCGAGAATGCCTATACGCCGCTGAACTTCGCCGACCCCGCGAGCGGCGAGGGGATCGGCTGGGAATATGACGCGGTCAACGAGATCGCCAGGCGCCTCAACATGAAGGTCGAGTGGAACCTGTCGAGCTGGGACACGATGATCCAGGCGGTCAGGGAAGGGCAGTTCGACATCGGGATGGACGGCATCACCATCACCAAGGAGCGGCAGCAGCAGGTCGACTTCTCCGATCCCTACATGATCTCCGAGCAGTTCATGCTGGTCAGGGCCGACGAGGACCGCTTCACCGACGCGGAATCCTTCGCGGCGGACGGGGAGCTGCTGGTCGGCGCCCAGGCCGGGACGACGAATTTCTACACCGCCGTCTACAACGTCCTCGACGGCAAGGAGGACAATCCGCGCATCAAGCTCTTCGAGACCTTCGGCGCCTCGGTCCAGGCGCTGAAATCCGGCGACGTCGACCTCGTGCTGATGGATGCGGCGAGTGCGGCCGGCTACATGGGCGCCTCGCCGGATTCCTTCAAGATCGTCGGCGAGCCGCTCGGCACCGAGGCCTTCGGCTTCATCTTCGCGCCGGGCTCCGACCTCGTCGCGCCGGTCAACGCGGCGCTCGTCGAGATGGAGGAGGACGGGACGCTCGAGGCGCTCAACAAGAAATGGTTCTTCGACTACCAGAGCAAGCAGTGAGTTTTTCGGACGCGCTCCCCATCTGCCTCCCCCCGTGTGGGGGAGGCCGGATTTCCCCGGTTTGCGTCAGCGCCGGCTTCGCCGGCCGAAGCTTCGCTGTCTCCCCCACAAGGGGGGAGAGGGGGCGTGGGCCGGGGCTATGTCCGTAGCTGGCGGCCGCGGGCCGGCGAAGGCCCGCCCCGAGATCCCCTACTGGCTGCTGGCGATCATCCTGCTCGGCATCCTCTTCGCCTGGCTGATCACCGCCGACGGCGACTATGCGACGATCTTCCGGGCGCTCCGGCAGGGCGTCGCCGTGACGCTCTGGGTCTCCCTCGTCGCCTTCGCGCTGGCCATCGCCCTCGGGCTGATCGTCGCCCTCGGCCGCCTGTCGCGGCGGCGGGTGCTGCGGGAGATCGCCACCTTCTACATCGAGATCGTGCGCGGCGTGCCGGTGCTGGTGCTGCTCTTCTACGTCGCCTTCGTCGGCGCGCCGCAGATCGTCGTCGCATGGAACTGGGTCTTCGCGGTGCCGATCGAAGGCGGCTGGTTCCCGGCGATGAGCGTCCGCGACTTCAGCATGGAATGGCGGGCGATCTTCGCGCTGATGGTCAGCTACTCGGCCTTCCTCGCCGAGATCTTCCGCGCCGGCATCGAGGCGGTGCCGCGGGGCCAGATCGAGGCAGCCGAATCGCTCGGGCTGAAGCGAAGCCAGATGATGCGCTTCATCATCCTGCCGCAGGCGGTGAGGACCGTGCTGCCGCCGCTCGGCAACGACTTCGTCGCGATGATCAAGGATTCGGCGCTGGTGTCGGCGCTCGGCGTCCAGGACATCACCCAGCTCGGCAAGGTCTACTCGGCCTCGACCTTCCGCTTCTTCGAGACCTACAACGTCGTCGCCTATCTCTACCTGGTGATGACGATCGGCATCTCGCTGCTGGTCCGCGGGCTGGAGCGCAGGATGAAACGGAGAAAGGGCTGACAGCGAGTGGCTGACCAATAGCCTGCCGGCCTCATTCACGCCCGCAGGATCAGCGAAGCGGCCCCTTGGCCCGCCAGCTTCGCCTTGCTACCCCACCACCACGATATGCAGGCGCCGCGGCCCGTGGGCGCCGAGGAGGAGGGTCTGCTCGATATCGGCGGAGCGCGAGGGACCGGTCACCATGTTCACTGTGCGCGGCATATGGCCCTTGCCGTATGTCTCGCGGACCTCGTCCCAGACGGTCTCGTAGTCGCCGGCGATGTCGGCGGCGCGGATGACGACGATATGGGTCTCGGGCAGGAAGTTGAGGGTCGTCGGATTGTCCGGACCCGAGGTCAGGACCAGCGTCCCGGATTCGGCGATGCCGGCCACGGCATGGCTGAGGCCGACCGGATCGCCGCCGTCGCTCGGACCGTGGGAAACCGCGATCTGGGTGCCGTCCCAGGCGAGATCGGCCAGCAGCGGGTCGGCGCCGATCCGCAACGACGCCGGCAGGTTGTGCTTGCGGAGGAATTCCGCCACCGCCCGCGGCACGTCTTCCAGCGCGGCAATGCGGCCGACGGTCGCCGACACCTTCTCCGCCATGGTCGTGAACAGCGCGACGCGCTCCTCCTGCGGAAGCTGGCCGCGTTCCGGGATGATGCCGCGCGGCGTGCCCTCGAGCCGGGCGATGACGATGGCGCGGCGGCCGACGTCGTTGCCGTCGGCGGCGAGCGCGCGGCGGATCTTGCCGAGGATGACCTCGCGGTCGCTCACGACGCCTTCCTCCGCGCCGACCATTGCTCCTGGAAGGTGCGCCCTTCCGGAGCGGGGAAGTCGCGATACTTCGTCCAGCCGCCGGCCAGCGGCAGCGAGGTGTAGCGGCCCTTGCCGATGGCGCGGTTGGCGAGCACGCGCATGGCGAGGCGGGTCGCCCACTGGTATAGGCGCGGGCGCCTGGCGAAGAAGGCCCAGAAGCCGATGCCATAGCGTGCCACGGCGGGCGACAGGTGGCGCTCGAATTCCCGCTCGCGCCAGTGCCGCATCATGTTCGGCAGCGGTATCCGCATCGGGCAGACCGCCTCGCAGCGGCCGCAGAAGGTCGAGGCATTGGGCAGATTGCCGGCCTTGTCGACGCCGATCAGCTGCGGATCGAGCACCGCGCCGATCGGGCCGGGATAGACCCAGCCGTAAGCGTGGCCGCCGATCGCGTGATAGACCGGGCAGTGGTTCATGCAGGCGCCGCAGCGGATGCAGCGGAGCGCCTCCTGGAAGTCCGAGCCGAGCATCCCGGTCCGGCCGTTGTCGAGGATGACGACGTGGTATTCGTCCGGGCCGTCCGGGTCCTCCGGCCGGCGCGGGCCGGTCGAGAAGGTGGTGTAGACCGACATGTCCTGGCCGGTGGCCGAGCGGGCGAGCAGCCGCATGATCTGGCTGACGTCGTTGAGGGTCGGCGTGATCTTCTCGATCGAGGCGATGACGATGTGGACGCGCGGCAGGATCTGGGTGAGGTCGCCGTTGCCCTCGTTGGTGACGATCACCGAGGTGCCGGTCTCGGCGACGAGGAAATTGGCGCCGGTGATGCCGACATCGGCGGCGAGGAAGCGTTCGCGGAGCTTGGCCCGCGCCTCGGCGAGAAGCTCGGTCGGCTCGGTCAGGTCGCGGTCCGGCGCAAGGTCGGTATGCGACTTGCGGAAGCTCTCCTCGACCTGCTCGCGGGTCAGGTGGACGGCCGGCGCGATGATGTGGCTCGGCGGCTCGTGGCGAAGCTGGATGATGTATTCGCCGAGGTCGGTCTCGACCGGCGTGATGCCGTGTTCCTCGAGATAGTCGTTGAGGTTGATCTCCTCGGCGATCATCGACTTGCCCTTGGTGACCGTCTTCGCGCCGGCCCGCTCGCAGATCGAGCGGATGATGTCGCGGGCGGTCTCGGCGGTCTCGGCATAGTGGACCTCGCCGCCGGCCTGGCGGACGCGATCCTCATAGGCCTCGAGGTAGAGGTCGAGATGGGCGAGCGTATGGTTCTTGATGTCGCGCGCGTTGTCGCGCAGCGCCTCGAATTCCGGCAGCGCGCCGGCCGCCTTGGCCCGCTTGTCGATGAAGTTCGAGCGGACGTGGCGGAGCGCCTTCTGGAGGTTCGGGTCGGCGAGCGCCGCGCGGGCGTTCTGCTTGAATTCGGGGGAGGTGATCTGCATCGTCAGTCGCTCGTCGTCTCGCCGATCGGCGGCACGTCACCGGTCATGTCGGCGAGCACCTCGGCGACGTGGCGGACCGAGACCGGCCGCTTCTCGCGCTGGAGCTTGCCGGCCATGTTCATCAGGCAGCCCATGTCGCCGGCGAGCAGGGTCTCCGCGCCCGACGCCGCGATCTCCTTCGTCTTCTCCGAGACGATGGCATTGGAGATGTCGGCATATTTGACGCAGAAGGTGCCGCCGAAGCCGCAGCAGACATTGGCGCCGTTGAGCTCCTTAAGCTCCAGCCCCTCGACTGAGGCGAGGAGCGTGCGGGGTTGGTCGCGAATGCCGAGCTCACGGAGGCCGGCGCAGGAATCGTGATAGGTCACCGTCTTCGGGAACCTGGCGTCGACGCCCTTCATGCCACGGACGTCGGTGAGGAAACTGACGAGCTCGTGGACCTTGGCCGAGAAGACCTCGGCACGCGATTTCCAGGCCGGGTCGTCGTTGAAGAGGGAAGGATAGTGGATCTTGAGCATGCCGCCGCAGGACCCGGAAGGCGCGACGACATAGTCATAGGATTCGAAGGCGGCGATGACGCTTTCGGCGATCGCGCGGGTGTCCGCCGTATCGCCCGAGTTGTAGGCCGGCTGGCCGCAACAGGTCTGGGCCGCCGGAACCTCGACGTCGCAGCCCGAGGCCTCGATCAGCTTGACCGCGGCAAAACCGACCGTCGGGCGGAAGAGATCGACCAGACAGGTGACGAATAGCCCTACCTTCGGCCGTCGCGCCTTATCGTCCGCCATTCATCCTCGCTTGTCCGGGAGCTGTCGTCGCGGGGGATGTCGATAGCAGGCACGGCATGGACGGATCAACTCGAACTGCATTCTCGTGCCGGGTGGCGGCACGCTGTCTTTCGGATATCATGCGGCGCGAGGGAGAAACAGCGTCCATGACCAATATCGCCATGCCGCCGGTCGATCAGGCGGTGATCGCCCGCCGCGACGAGATCGTCGCCGGGCTCGTGTCGATCCTTGGGGCGGAGCACGTGATCTCGGCCGAGGACGAGCGCCGGGCCTACGAGACCGACGCGCTGACCGCCTATCGCGCGGTGCCGCTCGCGGTGGCGCTGCCGGGATCGACCGAAGAGGTCTCCCGGGTTCTCGCCTTTCTCAACGGCACCGGCGCCAAGGTGATCGCCCGCGGCGCCGGGACGTCGCTGTCCGGCGGGGCGCTGCCTTCCGAGGACGCGGTGGTGCTGGGGCTTGCCCGGCTGAACCGCATCCTCGACATCGACTACGGGAACCGTATCGCCCGGGTCCAGACCGGCGTCACCAATGTCAACATCACCAATGCCGTTTCGGGCGAGGGCTTCTTCTACGCGCCCGACCCGTCGAGCCAGCTCGCCTGCACGATCGGCGGCAATGTCGCGATGAATTCGGGCGGCGCGCATTGCCTCAAATACGGGGTGACCACCAACAACATCCTCGGCGTCAGGATGGTGCTGATCGACGGGAAGGTCGTCGAGATCGGCGGCAGCGAGGTCGACGCGCCGGGCTACGACCTGCTCGGCCTGGTGATCGGCTCGGAGGGGCAGCTCGGCGTCGTCACCGAGGCGACGGTCCGGATCCTGCGGGCCGCCGACGGGGCGCGTCCGATGCTGATGGGCTTCGATTCGGCGGAAGCCGCCGGCGGCTGCGTCGCCGCGATCATCGCCTCCGGCATCATTCCGGTCGCCATCGAATATATGGACCGCCCGGCGATCAAGGTCTGCGAGGCCTTCGCCCATGCCGGCTACCCGCTCGATGTCGAGGCGCTGCTGATCATCGAGGTCGAAGGCTCGGAGGCCGAGATCGCCGACCTGATCGCCTGGATCACGGCCATTGCCGAAGCCTTCAATCCCACGACGACACGCATCTCGCAGTCGGCGACCGAGAGCGCGGCGATCTGGAAGGGACGGAAGTCGGCCTTCGGGGCGATGGGGAGGATCGCCGACTATGTGTGCATGGACGGCGTCATCCCGACCAGCCGGCTGCCGGAGGTGCTCGTCAAGATCACCGAGATCTGCGAAAGCTACGGCCTGGCGGTGGCGAATATCTTCCATGCCGGCGACGGCAACCTGCATCCCCTGGTGCTTTACGACATGAACGATCCCGACCAGCTCTCCAAGGCGGAATATGCCGGCGCCGACATCCTCAAGGCCTGCGTCGAGGCGGGCGGTTGCCTGACCGGCGAGCATGGCGTCGGCATCGAGAAGCGCGACCTGATGACGGTGCAATATTCCAAGGCCGACCTCGACCAGCAGATGCGGATCAAGAGCATTTTCGATCCTGGCTGGAAGCTCAATCCGGCCAAGGTCTTCCCGCTCGACGGCCGGCCGACGGTGGCGGCCTGAACGAATGTGTTGCGCCGTTTTGAGCCATATCAATGGCACGACCGAACACCTTGGCATGATCGGGTATGGAAAAGATCAGGATAGAACAGCACAGTTCCATCGGGTTGCTGTGGTTCGCGGGCTGGCTCTTCACGCTCGGCTTCCTCGACCTCGGCTTCTGGCGGGGGGTGTGGGCGCTGGTGGTCTGGCCCTATTATCTCGGCGTCCATTTCACCGCCATGTCGTTCTGACGACGGCGGCCTCCGCGCGGGCGGGGGGGCTTCCGTGTCCGTAGGACCATCAGCCATTGCGCCCGGCGACGAGGCCGAACTCGTCGCCGCGGTTGCTGACGCGGCCGCGCGGACGACACCGCTCGCCGTTGCCGGCGGCGGCACCCGCGCCGGGCTCGGCCGGCCGATGCAGACCGCCGCGACCCTGTCGGCGGCCAATCTGACCGGCATCACGCTCTACGAACCGGCGGAGCTCGTCATCTCGGCCCGGGCCGGGACGCCGCTCGCCGAGATCGAGGCGGAGCTCGCCGGCAACAGCCAGCGGCTCGGATTCGAGCCGATCGACTATCGCGGGCTTTTCGGATCGACGGGAACGCCGACGATCGGCGCC
>NZ_JAGRLA010000126.1 GCF_020442045.1 Bauldia sp.
AGGACCCGTAGTTTTCCAAGGATAATCCTCCCCGATCCGTCTTATTGGCTCCGGCTGCTACCGGGCCGGTCCCCCTGGACACGAAAGCCGCAGGCTTCGATTTCGCGGCCGACACCCTATCGCCGCCATCGCGGCGCTCCAAGCCTGTTCCACCGCGCCGACCAGAAGCGTGCCGGACCGCACGGCAGGCCCACGCTCCCGTCCCGCTTGCAGGTCGTAAATTTGGCGTGATAAGCATGGATACTCATATCTTGACATAAAAAATGATGCTTCAAACATGATTACTGCCGCCCAGCTCCGTGCCGCACGTGCCCTCGCCGGCCTCGACCAGCGCCAGATCGCCGAGCTTGCCGGCCTGTCCGTGCCGACAATCCAGCGAATGGAAGCGAGCGACGGCGTGATCCGGGGCAATGTCGATTCGCTGATGAAGCTGATCGACGCGCTCGACACGGCCGGCATCGAACTGATCGGAGAAGGGGCGGCGAGTGCGGACGGCGGGCGGGGAGTACGCCTCAAGGCATGACCATCCTGCTGCTGTCGGTCGTCGGGTTGCTGGTTCTCGGCCTGGTCTCGATCCCGGCGGGCCATTCGCCGCGCATGTCGGCCATCGTCTACGGGCTTTCGGCGGCGATCACGGCCGTGCTGCTGGCCCACGCGCTCGCGCACCTTGTCTCCGGGTCTGGACCCGTCAGCCAGACCATGCCGCTTGGGTTGCCATGGATCGGCGTCCATTTCCGGCTCGACGCGCTGTCGGCGCTTTTTCTGGCGATCGTCGCCGCCGGCGGACTCGCCGCGAGCGTCTACGGCATCGGCTACGGGCGGCACGAGGAATCGCCGGGGCGGGTGCTGCCCTTCTTTCCCGCCTTCCTGGCCGGGATGGTGCTCGTCGTCCTCGCCGACGATGCCTTCACCTTCCTCGTCTCGTGGGAGTTCATGTCGCTCGCGTCCTGGGCCCTCGTCATGGCGCACCACCGGGAAGCCGACAACGCACGGTCCGGCTACGTCTACCTGATCATGGCGGCCTTCGGGACCTTCTGCCTGCTGCTCGCCTTCGGCCTGCTGGCCGGCGCGCAGGGCAGCTACGCCTTTTCGGCCATGCGTGGCGAAGCCCTGACGCCGGTGACCGCCGGATTGGTCCTCGCCCTGGCGCTCGTCGGCGCAGGCTCGAAGGCGGGGCTGGTGCCCCTCCATGTCTGGCTGCCCCTTGCCCATCCCGCGGCACCCAGCCACGTCTCGGCGCTGATGAGCGGCGTCATGACCAAGGTCGCGATCTATGCCTTCATCCGGATCATCTTCGACCTCGCCGGCCCGATCGAATGGTGGTGGAGCGTGCCGCTGCTGGTCGTCGGCGCATGCACGGCGGTGCTCGGCGTCCTCTACGCCACCATGCAGGAGGACATGAAACGGGTCCTCGCCTATTCGACGATCGAGAATATCGGCATGATCTTCGTCGGGCTTGGCCTCGCCCTCGCCTTCGCGGCGAACGGCTTCGCCGCCGCTGCGGCTCTGGCGATGACGGCGGCGCTTTTCCATGCGATCAATCATTCGCTGTTCAAGAGCCTGCTCTTCTTCGGCGCGGGCGCCGTTCTGAGGGCAACCGGCGAGCGGCGGATGGATGCGCTCGGCGGGCTGATCCACCGCATGCCGCGGACCGGCATCGTCTTCCTGGTCGGCTGCGTGGCGATATCCGCCCTGCCGCCGCTCAACGGCTTCGCCTCCGAATGGCTGATGCTGCAGGCCATCCTGCAGAGCCCCGACCTGCCCGAGTGGGTGCTCAAGCTGAGCATCCCGGCGGTGGGTGCCATGCTCGCCCTGGCGACCGCGCTCGCCGCGGCCTGCTTCGTCCGGATCTATGGCATCGTCTTTCTCGGCCGGCCGCGCACCGCCGAGGCCGCCGCCGCGCGCGAGGTGGACGGCTACGCACTGACGGCGATGTTCGCCCTCGGCGGGCTCTGCCTCGCGGCCGGCGTCCTGCCGGGCTTCGTCATCGACGGATTGGCACCGGTGGTCAGCGGACTGGTCGGCGCCCGCATGCCGACCCAGGCGGGGATGGAATGGCTGTCGATCATGCCGGTCGCCGAAAGCCGCTCCTCCTACAACGGGCTGCTCGGCTTCCTGTTCATCGTCTTCTCGGCCTCGATGGCCGCCTTCGTCATCCACCGCTTCGCGTCGCGGGCGATCCGGCGCGCACCGGCCTGGGATTGCGGCTTCCCCGATCCCAGGCCGGCAGCCCAATACGGGGCGAGCAGCTTCGCACAGCCGATCCGACGCGTCTTCGCGGCAGCGATCGGGGCGAAGGAGACCGTGGACATGCCGCTGCCCGGCGACCTTCGCCCGGCCCGCTTCTCTTCCGTCATCCGCGACCGGGTATGGGATCTGCTCTACCAGCCAGTCGTAACCGGCGTCGCCGCGGCGGCCGACCGCCTCAACCGCTTCCAGTTCCTTACCATCCGACGCTATCTGAGCCTGGTCTTCGTCGTCCTTGTCGGATTGCTCATGGTGCTTGCGCTATGGCAGTGACGCTCGACTTCATCATCCAGGCCTTCCAGATGGTGTTGGTGCTGGCACTGGCGCCGCTGCTCACCGGCTTGGTGCGCAAGCTGAAGACGCGGCTCCAGCGCCGGCAGGGTCCATCCATCATCCAGCCCTATCGCGACCTGATCCGCCTCGCGCGGAAGGAAGTGGTGCTGGCCGAAACCGCCTCCTGGCTTTTCCGGGCCACGCCCTATCTGGTCTTCGCGACGACCTGGGTCGCGGCGGCGCTGGTGCCGACCTTCGCGACCGGGCTGATCTTCTCCTGGTCGGCAGACCTGATTGCGATCATCGCCTTCCTCGCCACCGCGCGCTTCTTCCTCGCGCTCGCCGGGATGGACGTCGGCACCAGCTTCGGCGGCATCGGATCGAGCCGCGAGGTGATGATCGCCTCTCTCGCCGAGCCGGCGATGATCATGATCGTCTTCACGCTGGCTCTGGTCGCCGGATCGACCCAGCTGTCGATCGTCGCCGAGGTCTTCGCGACCTCGGGAGTCGGCCTCCGGGTCTCGCTCGGGCTCGCCCTGCTCGCGCTGATCATGGTGGCCATCGCCGAGAACGGCCGCATCCCGATCGACAACCCGGCGACCCATCTCGAGCTGACCATGGTGCATGAAGCGATGGTGCTCGAATATTCGGGTCGCCACCTGGCACTGATCGAGCTGGCGGCATCCCTGAAGCTGCTGCTCTACATCTCGCTGATCGGCTGCCTGTTCCTGCCGTGGCGGCTGGCGCCGGCCGGAGCGGGGATCGAGGCGATGGCCATCGCCCTCGGCATCTACCTCGTAAAGCTCGCGGTCGGTGGCACCTTGCTCGCCCTGTTCGAGACCGTGATCGCCAAGATGCGGGTCTTCCGGGTCCCGGATTTCCTCGGTGCGGGGCTGATGCTCGGCCTGCTGGCGACGCTCCTCCTCTTCGTGACGCGGAGCCTCTGATGGGGAGCGGCCTTTCCTTCGACGTCGCCCACCTCCTCGCCGGGAGCCTGGTGCTGGTGAGCTTCATGCTGCTCTACCAGGATCGCATGTATGCGCTCCTCAATATCTTCGCGCTGCATGCCCTCGTGCTTGCGCTGTCGGTGGCGTGGCAGGCCTATGTCCAGGACGCGCCGCATCTCTTCGTGACCGCAGCGATCGCGCTGATCTTCAAGGCCATCGTCATCCCGGTCGCGCTTCGCCGCATCGTCGAGCGGCTCGGCATCCATCGCGAGATCGAAACCGTCGGCGGGGTCGGCCTGACGATGCTCGCCGGCATGGCGCTGGTCGGCCTGTCGATGGTGGTGATGCTGAGAGTCACCGGTGACGCCGATCCGCTGGCCCGCGAAGACCTTGCCTTCGCGCTTTCCGTCGTCCTGCTCGGCCTGCTGATGATGGTGACAAGACGCAACGCGGTCAGTCAGGTGATCGGCTTCATGTCGCTGGAGAATGGTCTGATCCTCGCCGCGACCGGCGCCAAGGGCATGCCGCTGGTCGTCGAGATCAGCGTCGCCTTCTCGATCCTCATCGCCTTCATCGTCATCGGCATCTTCCTGTTCCGCATCCGCGAACGATTCGACACCGTCGACGTCCGGGCGCTCGACGACTTCCGCGGGGAACGGCAATGAGCGTCGCGGGGATCGATCCGGAAATCGCGACGCTCGTCATCCCGCTCGTGGCGGCGGCGCTGCTCGCGGTCCTGCCGGGCTACAGGACGACGGCCCGCCTCAACATCGTCGCGTCCCTCGCGACGCTGGTCGCGGCCACGTCCCTCTTCTTCGTCGACCGGCCGCCGCCCGGCGCATATCTCCTCGTCGACGATCTCAATATCGTCTTCCTGGTGCTGACCGCCTTCGTCGCCTTCACGACCAGTATCTTCAGCGCCAGCTATATCGGCCACGAGATCGAGGCCGGTCATCTCAGCCCGGCCTATCTCCGCTTCTATCACGCGATGTACCAGCTGCTGATGTTCGGCATGAACCTCGCGCTGCTCGCCAACAATATCGGCATCATGTGGGTGGCGATCGAACTCGCGACGCTGACCACCGTGCTGATGGTCGGCATCTACCGGACGCATGAGGCGCTCGAGGCGGCGTGGAAATACTTCATCCTCGGCAGCGTCGGAATCGCGCTCGCACTGTTCGGGACGATCCTCGTCTACATGGCCTCCGGCCCGGTCATCGGCGAGGGCGGCGACTCGATGGTCTGGACGAACCTCGTGGCGCATGCCGACCGCTTCGATCCGGCGCTGCTCAACGTCGCCTTCATCTTCCTGCTGCTCGGCTACGGCACCAAGGTCGGCCTCGCGCCTCTGCATGCCTGGCTGCCCGACGCCCATGCCGAGGGCCCGACACCGATCTCGGCGGTGCTCTCAGGCCTCCTCCTCAACGTCGCGCTCTACGCGGTGCTGCGGTTCAAGATCCTGCTCGCGGCCTCTCCCGACGCACTCGCCCCCGGACCACTGATGGTGACGATGGGTCTCTCGTCGCTGCTCTTCGCCGGGCTGATGCTCTACCGTCGCCGCGACATCAAACGGCTGTTCGCCTACTCGTCGATCGAGCATATGGGCGTCATCGTCTTCGCCTTCGGGATGGGCGGGCCGCTCGCCAATTTCGCTGGCCTGCTCCATATGGTCATGCACTCGCTGACCAAGTCCGGGATTTTCTTCGCCGTCGGCCACATCGCCCAGGTCAAGGGCACCCAGAAAATAGCCGGCATCCGCGGACTGACGGTCAGCCACCCGGCGCTCGGCTGGGCCTTCGTCGTCGGCGTCGTCGCGATCGCCGGCCTGCCGCCGCTCGGCATCTTCATGAGCGAATTCCTGGTGGTGACATCCACCTTCGCCAGGGAACCGCTTCTCGCCGTCATCCTCGTTGTCGGACTGCTGGTCGGCCTCGGAGCCCTGTTCCTGCGGGTCAACGACATCGCCTTTGGCGAGCCGACCGGGAGCACCGCGCCGGTTAAGGCGAGCTACCTGCCGATGTATGTCCATTTCGGCCTTGTGCTGGCGGCCGGCGTCTATGTCCCGCCGATGCTCGCTCTCTGGTTCGAAAACGTTTCGGCGCTGCTGGGGTGATCGGCATGACGGTAACCCAACTTCAGGCGCTGATCGGGGCAGGCAAGGCGGTTGAGAACCACCGTCCCGTGCCGCGCGCGATCGTGTCCGAAAGCACGTGGCGCGAAGCGATCGGGGCGCTTGCCGCGGAGCGCTGTTCGCTGCTCGGCCTCTGGGCTACGCCCGGCACGGTGCATATGGCCGTATGCGAAGGCTCCGAAATCGGCGTCCTCAGCCTCGATTGCGCAGATGGGCATTTCCCGTCGGTCGGTGCACGCCATCCACCGGCGATCAGGCTGGAACGGGCGATCGCCGATCTCACCGGGCTCGAAGCCGCCGGCGCCCAGGACGTCCGGCCCTGGCTCGACCATGGCAAATGGGGCGTCAGGCGTCCGCTTGGCGATCGGATCGAGACGGACGGACCACCGCCGCCCTATCCGTTCCTCACCGCCGAAGGTGCCGGGCTCCACCAGATTCCGGTCGGCCCGGTCCACGCCGGGGTCATCGAGCCGGGTCATTTTCGATTCACCGCCAATGGCGAGACGGTGGTGCGGCTGGAGGAACGCCTCGGCTATGCCCACAAGGGAATCGAAGCGCTGATGGCCGGCGCCGATCTCGAAAGGGCGGCGAAGCTCGCGGGCCGCGTTTCAGGCGATTCGACGGTTGCCTACGCACTCGCCTTTGCCCGCGCCGTCGAGGCGGCGACCGATTGCGACGTACCGCCCCGTGCCCTGTATCTTCGCGCCCTGATGGCCGAGCTGGAACGGATCGCCAATCATCTCGGCGATATCGGCGCCATCTGCAACGATGCCGCCTTCGCCATCATGCTCGCCCATTGCGCGGTCTTGCGCGAGCGGGTTCTCCGCTTCGCGGCTGATGCCTTCGGACATCGGCTGATGATGGACCGCATCGTCCCCGGCGGCGTCGGTACCGACCTTGGGGCGGAGGATGTCACCGCGCTTCGCGGATTGATCAAGACCATCCGCAGGGACTTCCCGCGGCTGGTGCAGCTCTATGACCGGACCGCCTCCCTCCAGGACCGGACCGTCGGAACCGGGCATCTGCGGCCGGAACTCGCACGTCGCTTCGCTCCCGGCGGCTTTGTCGGGCGGAGCGCCGGACGCAGCTTCGACGCGCGCATGACGGTTGCCTATCCGCCGTATGATGCACTCGAATTCGCCGTGCCGACCCGTGCTGAGGGCGACGTCAACGCACGGGTATGGGTCCGCATCGAGGAGGTCGAGCAAAGCCTCGGCATCATCGAACAGATCCTGGCGAGCCTGCCGGCCGGCGACCTGATCCGCGACATCCCGGCACGCGGCGGCGAAGGCCTCGCGCTGGTCGAGGGCTTTCGCGGCGAGGTGCTTGCGTGGGTGCGTCTCTCAGACGACGGCACCCTCGCCCATTGCCATCTGCGCGACCCGTCGTGGTTCCAGTGGCCGCTGCTGGAGGCGGTCATCGAAGACAACATCGTCGCCGACTTCCCGCTCTGCAACAAGTCGTTCAACTGCTCCTACTCGGGACACGACCTCTGATGCGGAAGACCCTGCTCGACAGCCTGCGTGGCCCGCTGACGGAGACGCCGCCGCTGCTCCGGGACGGCGAGGCGGCCGACCTCGCGCGCGCCGTGGACAGGGTGGCGCGGCGCAGGCTGGGGCGCAGCCTGGCCATCAGGGAAGTGGATGCCGGATCCTGCAACGGGTGCGAACTGGAGATCCATGCGCTTTCCAATGCCTTCTACGATCTCCAGCGCTTCGGGCTGAATTTCGTCGCTTCGCCACGCCACGCCGATGTGCTGATGGTGACCGGGCCGGTGACCACGAACATGCGGGAGGCGCTCGAGCGTACCTACAACGCGACGCCGAACCCGAAATGGGTGATGGCGGTCGGCGGCTGTGCGCTCGACGGCGGCATCTTCGCCGGCAGCTATGCCGTTGTCGGCGGTGTTGGCGAGGTGGTGCCGGTCGATATCCACATACCGGGCTGTCCGCCGCCGCCGGCCGACATCCTGCGTGGTTTGATTGCCCTGCTCGAAGCCGCGCGATAGCGCCCCGGTGGGTGGCCGGCGCGGCGTTCCGACGCGCTGCCCGGCGTGCTCTCTCTGGTCCCGACCATTGCTTGGCGATATCCTGTATCCCAGACACTGCCGCTGCCGGACGGGACCGTCTCGCAGGACTGCGTTCTTTGCGGAAGGAGGCGAGATGGGCGTTATGAACAAGTTGGTGATGAGGCGCGTGAGCGCCGGTATCGGCGTGGCGCTGTCCGTGGCCGCGACGCCTGCGCTGGCCGAGATGATCGACGGCTATCCCGACGCCATCGTCTGCCGCGTTTCGGATTTCCGGTCGATCGGCTACCTCCATCGGGTCAATGACGACGGTTCGGCGCTCTACATGACGCTTGGCCAGGAACTCGCCCAGGTAACGCCGGACGGCGTCTTCCACCGCCAAGGCGCCAAGGACTGCGACGGCAAGACCCTCAAGCAGCTCGAAGCGGACGGCCAGGCCTTCGAGTTCGAGTAGCCGCCCGCGGCTCACCCGACCGGAGACGGGTCACGGCAGGTTGTTGCGAAGCTCCTCGACGAACGCGCGCACCTGCGGATCGTCCGGCGAAAGCGCCAGCAGTTGCTCGGCATATCCGAGCGCCGCCTCGATGTCGCCGGCATCGCGGTTGAAGGTGGCTAGCGCCAGCAGGATATCCGGATTCTCCGGGTGATCCGCAACATAGGCTGCCAGCAGATCGATTGCCTCGGCGGCCTTCCCGGTCGAGTGCAACGCCACCGCATAGACGTAGACGTAGCGGGGGTCGGTCGGATCGAGCTCCACCGCCCGGCGCAATTCCTCGACCGCCTCGTCGGGACGCTGCATGCGGACCAGGGTCAATCCCAGTACATGGTGCAAACCGGGATCGTCCGGCGAAAGCGCGATTCCATCACGCAGCACCTGCTCGGCACGATCATTGTTACCGGTCATCCTGTAGAGATCGGCGAGATTGACGGTGGCGGGACCATAGCGCGGGCTGAGCCGCAACGCCGCGAGATATTCCGCCTCGGCGTCCTCGATCCGCCTCTGGCTGGCGAAGAAAGAACCGAGCGCCGACCTCGATTCCGGGCGATCGGCGTTGAGGCGATGCGACGCCACGAATTCGGCGATCGCGCCTTCGAGCCGTGCCCGGTCTTCCGGCGCGAGTTGCGCGGCGGGGACATCGCCGAGCATCGAGGCGGCCCTGGTCCGCACGCCGCGGATCGGATCCGCGAGCAAGGGCGCGGCGAGCGACCAGCGTTGCTGCACCGGCAGGCTCGCGATCATGTCGAGCGCGCCGATGCGGACCATCGGGTCGCGATCCCCGAGGCCGGCCCGCGCCAGATCCAGATTGGCAGGGGAAAGACGTGAAGCCAGTTCGCTCAACGCACTCGCCCGGGCGATGGCGGGTGCCCTGGGATTGCCGGCGACGTCAGCCAGCAGACCCGCGGCGCCGGCCTTCTGATGCCAGCCCGCATCGAAGGCGGTCGCGTAGGTCTGGAACCCTTCCCGTTTCGGCCCGAACCAGTCCTCGACGGCACCGGCCGCCCATTCGGCCGACTTGTCGGCATGGCAGTCGTTGCAGGCATTCGGCGTATCGAGGCTGACCGACAGGTCCGGCCGCGGGACACGGAAGCTGTGATCGTGACGGGGATCGACCACCATGTAGGTGCGCTCGGGCATGTGACAGGCCGGACAGCCGATCTCCGGCAGCACCTGTTCGTGGTGACTGTGGCTGGCGGCCTCGTATTTCGCCGCCTGATGGCACTGGAGGCAGATGCCGTCGCCCTCGAGCTTCAGCTCGGCGCTGTGCGGATCGTGACAGTCGCTGCAGGTGACGCCGGCGTCGAACATCTTGCTCTGCTTGAACGAGGCGTAGTTATAGACCTCGTCGAGCATCTGGCCATCGGCGCTGAACAGGCCTTCGACGAGCGGCGAGACGACCTCGGTCTGCGACAGCGAGCGGCCCGGAACCCAGTCCTCGGCGATCGTCGAGCGCCGCGCATGGCAGAAGCCGCAGGTCTCGACCTCCTTGCGCAGACGGTTCGGCGGCTTGCTGCGGATCGGCTGGCCGGTTTCGGCATCGGGCGCCCAGCCGACACCGGTCCGCTCGTTGAAATCGACAACCAGACCTTTCTGCGGATCATCCTCCTTGCCGAAGGGCCACCAGCTTTCCTGCGATTCCGCCCATTTGACGTGGGAGGCACCGGCGCCATGGCACGTCTCGCACCCCACGCTGATTTCCGACCAGGTGGTGTGGAAGGTGTCGCTTTCGGCGTCGTAGTTCTTCCGGACATTGGTCGAGTGGCATTCCGCGCACATGAAGTTCCAGTTCTGGTTGAGCTTCGTCCAGTGCAGGATGTCGTCGTGCGGAATGTCCTCGTCCGGATAGAGGTGGAACCAGCGCTGGCCGCCTTCCTCCTTCGGCCTTGTGTCCCAGGCGATCGACAGGGCCTGGATCCGGCCGTCCGGGAATTCGATCAGGTATTGCTGCAGCGGATCGATACCGAAGGTGTACTTGATCTCGAAGGGCGCGATCTCACCGTCGGGACCGTCGGTCTCGACGAAGAACTTGCCGTCCTTGCGGTAGAAGCGCGAAACCACGCCGCCTTTCTCGAAGGTCGCATCGTCGAAGTCGCCGAGCACCGTTTCCACGGTCGCATGGTCCATGGCGTGGCGGTGCTGGGAGCCATGCCAGAGGACTGCTTCGGTCTCGTGGCAGGACGCGCAGGTGTCGCTGCCGACGAATGCGACAGGATCCGCACTCTCCGCGACGGCAACGGGCGAACCGGCGGTCAACAGCTCGTAGCCCGCGCCGATCGCGACCGTCAATGCCAGCACCATGGCGGCGCCGGCCACGGCCGGGCGCCAACAGGCCCGATCCCCGCGCGGCGGCGTGTCTGTCGGCTGATCGGCGGCCTCATCTGCCACGGCGCTATCCTTGTTGCTGTTCGGGGCCCATACCCGGTGACGGCAATGGATCACCGCCGCCGGGCGGACCGACCCGGGTATCGTATCGTGTCCGCAATACCACGAGCGAACTCATCTGGCGCGACGTCTGCCGCCGGGACAGGCCGCTGGCTCAGTCGAACACGACCTGAACGTAAACGTTGCCTTCCTGCTGATAATAGCGGCCACCACAGTGATAGTAATAGCCACCGTAATACGGCCCATAGGGGCAGCCGGGCGGGAGGGCATTGATGCGGTAGGCCGTCCGGCGGGCGACGCGGCGGGACGTGCGGCGAGCAACGCCGGCGTAGCTTACCGGTGTCAGCGGGCGCCCGACACGGGCCTGGGCGTCATTGACCACACCCGGAACGCCTGGGATGCCGAGCTCGGCGCCAAGCTCCATGCCGGCCACACCGACGATCGCCGCCAGTCCGACGACCGCCAACCTCTTCAAGTCAATCACTGATCTTCTCCTTCCGGGGTCAGATCCGGGACACCGTCAATGCCCCCGAGATCGGCGATATCGACCTCAATGGCGCTTCCGGGATCAAAACCAAAATCGTCCACCGCGACCTCGGCGCCGGTCTTCCAGTCCCGAAACTCGATCCGATACTGAGGCCCAAGGGCCATCAGCTTGCTCGTCACCGCATAGCGGCACGGATAGGGAGCATCGCCCAGGGCAATCCAGATTTCCCAGTCGACACCTTCGGTGCGGAACGCAAGATGGTTGCACTCGACCCCGGCGATCACGCCGCTGCCGAGATCCTTGACGTCGGTCACATTGTCCATCAGCGCGTCATAGACATCCGACAGCAGCAGGTCGGCGCCGGGAGCCGCAATGCCGTAGTCGATCCGCAGGCGATCGACCAGATCGTCGATGGTCCCGTCAAGCTCGACCTGCGTGTAGCTGTCGATATCCTTCCCGAGGACGGAGAAGTGCTTGCCGTCGAAGACCATCTCCATGTCGACGAAGCCGCCGGTCCGGGTGACCCGGATCTTGTCCGGCCGGGCGAGGGACACCGTTCCGGTGCTGGCGAAGGCAAGCTTCTGGAGATCCGCGGTCACCACCTCGATGTCGCTGTCGTAGGTGAAGGACAGCACCTCCTGCGCCGCGAGATAGTCGGACATTTCCTTGAGCAATTCCCGCGCCTGCCCCTCGTCGGCGCGGGCCGGCGCGACGCCAATCCCGGCAACAGCCACGGCCAGCGCGACGCCGGCGGCTCGCCATCTCCGGTTCATACCTTCCGACTTTCCGCGGCTCATGACGCTCCTCACATGATTGACTTCGGGAACCGGGGCACCGCCCAGCCTGCATTCCGATTCGCGGTCGATCCTATGCCAACAGCGGCCGGCCTGCACGGCCGCCTTGGTCGGGACCGGAAACCGTCAGGGAAGATCGAAAGGAAAGACCGTGGCCCAGTCCTCCTTCATGTCGACGACGACCCAGCCACGCTGGCCGGCTTCATCCAGCGCCTTGTCGAGGTGGCCGATCTTCGAGTCGCGGTCATAGGCCCATTCACGTCCGGCATCGGTGTGGTGGAGCAGGATGCCCAGCCCCGGCCTGTCGCCGGTGGTGGCATATTGCAGCATCTGGAGATCGCCGTCCGAGTTGCCGCTGGCGATCAGCGGCCGGCGCCCGATGTGATGGTTGATCGCAACCGGCTTACCGTCCTTGTCGTCATAGAAGAAGAGCTCAGCCACCTTGATCGTGTCCGACGTGTCACCGTCGAGCTTGAACTCGGCCTTGATGCTGGACCCGACGACCTGCTCGGGCGGAATCCCGTAGGCCTGTTCGGCGAAGACGCGGATGAAATCGATACCACCACCGGAGACGATGTAGGTCTTGAAGCCGTTCTCGCGCAGGTAAGCGAGGAGTTCCAGCATCGGCTGGTAGATCATGTGGTCGTAGCGTTGTCCGGTCTTCGGATGCTTGGACGTCGCGAACCAGTCGGCGACCGACTGCTTGAAGGCGGAGGTCGACATGCCGGCGTGCGACGCGGCCATGACCTCGAGCAGGCCCTTGTGCCCGTCGGCGAGCAGCGCCTCGATGTCGCCTTCGGCGGCGGCCTTCAGCCCGGGGCTCTTCTCGGCGAGCGAAGGATCGGCGGCGACCATCTTCTTCGCCGTGTCGATCGCATAGGTGATCTGGAAATAGACCGGCTGCTCTGCCCAGAGATTGCCGTCGTTGTCGAAGGTCGCGATGCGTTCGGCCGGGTCGACATAGCTGTCGCTGCCCGGGGTTGTCACCGCCTCGACGAACTCGACGATGGCATCCTTCGTCGGGCCATTGTTCCACGAGGGCAGCGGGTCGGCCTTGGCGACCTGGAGACCAAACGCGGTGAAAGCCGCGAACGCGGCAAGGCTCAAAGCGCGCGAAAGCATGCCAATTCCTCCTCGATCCTGCGTTTCTCGAATGATCGGGGCCGGCATGAACCGGCCCCGCAACGTCGTGGTCTGTCGGCGCGCGGTCAGTGACCGCTCATCGCCGCTTCGATCTGCTTCTCAACCTTGCTCAGGTTGAAGGAGCCCGGCGTCTGGCTCGGCGGATACTCCACCATGGTCTGCAGGAACTGCGCGGCGAGCACCTGGATCGGCGCCAGCACGAAGACCCGGTCCAGGAACCAGTCGTCGTAGGTATTCGCGTTGTGCTGCGCCTTTTCGAACGGGTCGCGACGCAGGTTGAACAGATACGGTACCCGAACCTCGGTAAAGGGCTCACGCCACACGCCGAAGGCCTCGCCACGGTTCTCGAGGAACACGACCTTCCAGTCGTTGTAGCGGGCTGCGACCACCTGGCCGTCATCGTTGACGTACCAGAATTCGTGGCGCGGATCCTCGCCCTTGCCCTCGAGGTAGTCGAGCTGGTTATAGCCGTCGATGTAGTTCTTGTACGACCTGCCGTTCAGCTCGACGCCATCGCGCAACTGCTGCTTGATCTCGGGGTTGCCCGCGATCGCGGCGAAGGTCGGCAGCCAGTCCTCATGGCTGACGATGCCGTTCAGCGTCTTGCCCGCCGGAAACTTGCCCGGCCAGCGGATGAAGGCGGGGACGCGGTAGGCGCCTTCCCAGTTCGAGTTCTTCTCGCTGCGGAAAGGCGTCGTGCCGGCGTCAGGCCAGGTATTGTAGTGTGGGCCGTTGTCGGTCGAGTACATCACCACAGTGTTGTCGGCGATGCCGAGCTCGTCGAGGAGCGCGAGCAGCTCGCCGACATTCATGTCATGCTCGACCATGCCATCCGAATATTCGTCGCTGTTCGGCCCGGCAATATTCTTGTGCTCTTCCCTCACGTGGGTCCGGAAGTGCATCCGGGTGCCGTTCCACCAGACGAACCACGGAATGCCGGCCTCGGTCTTGTCGGTGATGAACTTCTTGGCGGCGGCGATCGTCTCGTCGTCGATCGTCTCCATCCGCTTCTTGGTCAGCGGACCGGTGTCCTCAATCGTCTGGGTGCCGTCCGGATTGGCATAGGTGTGGAGCACGCCGCGCGGACCGAACTGTTCCTCGAAGGTCTTGCCGTTGGGCAGGACGAGGCCCTTCGGATAGTCGCGGTTCTCGGGCTCTTCCTCGGCATTCAGGTGATAGAGGTTGCCGAGGAACTCGTCGAAGCCGTGGTTGGTCGGCAGATGCTCGTCGCGGTCGCCCTGATGGTTCTTGCCGAACTGGCCGGTGGCATAGCCTTCCGACTTCAGCACGGTCGCCATGGTGACGTCGACCTCCTGCCAGCCTTCGGCGGCGCCGGGCAACCCGACCTTGGTCATGCCGGTGCGGACCGGAACATTGCCGCCGATGAAGGCGGCGCGGCCCGCGGTGCAGCTCTGTTGGGCGTAATAGTCGGTGAAGGACAAGCCCTCGTCGGCGATCCGGTCGATATTGGGCGTCATGTAACCCATCATCCCCCGGCTGTTGTGGCTGATGTTCCAGGTGCCGATGTCGTCACCCCAGATCACCAGGATATTCGGCTTCGATTCGTCCTGGGCATGCGCCCCGGATGCCGCTGCGGCGGAAATCGCTATCGCAGCGAAAAGCGTCGTCGCGAATCTTGACATTCCAACTCCTCCTTCTCGGCGGTTTCTGGCCGGCGCCGAACCTAGTGGCCGCAGAGTCCATCGTCTTGACATTTTGCGCGGCTCTTCTGCCGTGTGGCGGAGCCACCCCGGGGTCGCAATGCGGACCAGCCGGATTGGCCCGGGACCCACGAATTGACTACGATAACCGCTTGCGAAAAATCGCGAATCGCCGGAACGAATCGTGGCTTTTGCGGCCGTGGGACAGGAAGGAAGCAGCTGCGGGGATGCAGGGGCCGTCACAACTCCCTGTTCTGTCGGAAGGACAACCAGGGCGGCATGTCGAACCAAGCCCTCTTCTCCAGGATTTCCGGTTTCGGGCCTATCGTGGCGCTGCTGCGAGAGCGCGAGGGCAATCGCGCCGTCGAAACCCTGCAGTCGCAATTCGGCCTGTCCCTGGAAACGCTGCCGCCGCAGCATCTGGTCTCGTTCAACACGATGGCCGACGCCTTCGAGAGGGCCTCGCGGCTGATCGGCGACCCGCTTTTCGGCTACCACCTCGGGACGAAGATGGACGCTTCGACCTACGGGCCGATGGGCGAATTCGCCCTTGGCGCGGACAAGCTGGTGAATTCGTTCCGCCGGCTGACGTCGACGATGGCGCTCCAGAGCAACAGCGTCAGGTTAATCGTCAATAATGGCGGCACATTCGTCGATGCCATCCTGAGATACGGTTCTCCGATCGACGGCGGCGTCTGGCATCACGCGATGCATGTCGGGATCCCGCTCATAAAACTGATCCAGAGCTATGCCGGCGAGGTCAGTCCGATCGAGATCGGCATTGCCGGGGCGGACGCCTTCGTCCGCCGCAATCTGGAAGACGCGTTCGGCATCCCGGTCGTCCGCGACGCCGAGGCCTTTCGCATCCGGTTCCCGACATCCTGGCTGTTTGCGAGCAAGGACATCGACCGCAACCCGTGGCGGATGATGACCCGCGGCGACGTGGTGAGGCATCTGCACCCGACCCTTCCGCAAACGGTGACCGAGGCAATCGAACAGGTCGTCCGGCTGCGACTGAACGACCAGACTTTCAACCTCGACGATATCGCCCTGGCGCTCGGCGCGTCGCGGCGGACCGTCCAGGAGCGGCTCAATGCAGAAGGATCATCCTTCCGCGACATGCTGCTTCGCTTGCGCATGTCGCGCGCCCAGGAGCTGTTGACGCAAACAGACATGTCCGTCGCCGAAATAGCACAGGTCGTCGGCTACTCCGAGCAGGCGAGCTTCCACCGGGCCTTCGCCAAACATGTCGGCCGGCCGCCCGGCGCCTGGCGCAGCCACGGGCATCGCGAACTGGCGCCTTCCGCCTGAGACGCGAGCTGTTTACCGAGCCGGCGAGTCCATCGCCTTGTCGGGCGCGGCCATCTCGCGCGTCACGCGCTCGGCCCGGGCGGTCCGGCGCATCGTCACGACATATGCGCCGATGAAGATGACCGTCATCAGGAGCACGATGGTCGGCGCGGGTGCGCTGTCGATGAAGAAGCTGAGATAGACGCCGAAGAAGGACGCCAGTAAAGCGACGACGACGGCGATCCGCAGCATGGCGGCGAAGCTCCGTGCCAGGAGGAAGGCGACGGCACCCGGCGCGATCAACAGCGCAATCGCGAGGATGATGCCGACCGCCTTCAGGGCCCCGACGATCGTCAGCGAAAGGACCGCGAGCAGGCCGTAATGCAGGAGCCGGACGGGGAGCCCCATCACCCGTGCCTGCGCCGGATCGAAGGCATGCAGCAACAGGTCGCGCCACTTGAGCACAATGATGCCGGCGACGACCGCCGCGATGACCGCGCTTTCAAGGATGTCGCCCCATCCGACGCCCAGCATGTCGCCGAACAGGATGTGGTCGAGGTGCACCTCCGCCTGGATCTTGGTGTAGAGGACGATGCCGAGCCCGAACATCCCGGAGAAGACCACGCCCATCACCGTGTCCTGCTTGATCCGACTGTTCTCCTTGAGGAATCCGGTGGCCAGCGCACAGGTCATGCCGGCAGCGAAGGCGCCGATGGCGAGGGGGATACCGATAATATATGCGAGGACGACGCCCGGCAGGATCGCGTGGGAGATGGCATCCCCCATCAGCGACCAGCCCTTGAGCACGAGGAAGCAGGAGAGCAGCGCCGCCGGGACGGCGACCAGCACCGAAATGAGCAGCGCCTGCTGCATGAATGGAAACCGGAACGGCAGCCACAGCGTATCGAGGATATCGGTCACCGCCCGGCCTCCAGCGCTTCGGCGGCCCGCCGGCGCGCTGCGAGCATCCCGTGCTTCGGAGCGAGAAAGAAGGCGACCAGGAAGATCAGGGTCTGGAGGACGACGATAATGCCGCCCGTCGCACCATCGAGGTAATAGCTGGCATAGGCGCCGACCAGGCTGGTGAGGGCGCCGACGGCGACGCTGATTGCGATCAGCTTCGGAAAGCGGTCGGTGAGCAGGTAGGCGGTCGCTCCCGGCGTCACCACCATGGCAATCACCAGAAATGCTCCGACGGTCTGGAGCGCGGCGACCGTGCAGGCGCTGAGCAGGGTGAAAAAGACGACGCGCAGCAGCGCCGGATTGAGGCCGACCGAACGCGCGAGATTCTCGTCGAAGAAGGTGACCATGAGATCCTTCCATTTCACCAGCAATATGCCCAGCGAGACGAAGCCGATGATGGCGAGCTGCAATGTGTCGGTCGGCGTGATCGCCAGGATGTTGCCGAGAACGATGGTCTGGATGTTCACCGATGTCGGGGACAGCGAAACCATGAACAGGCCGAGGCCGAAGAAGGATGTGAAGATCAGGCCGATGATCGCGTCCTCCTTGAGGCGGGTGCGCTGGTTGAGGAACAGCATCGCGCCAGCCGCCAGGCCACCGGCGAGGAAGGCGCCGAGCGAGAAGGGCAGGCCGAGCATGTAGGCTCCGGCGACCCCGGGGACGATCGAATGGGACAGGGCGTCGCCGATCAGCGACCACCCCTTCAGCATCAGGTAGGCGGAAAGAAAGGCACAGACCCCGCCGACAAGCGCGCTCACCCACATGGCATTGACCATGTACTGATAGGTGAAGGGCTCGAGCAGGGTGGCGATCATCCCCGGTCCCGCTCCCGCGCCTGGCTTCCGCCGTTGCCGTAGACGACGAACGGCCGCTCGTCGTCGGTGATGACGCCGACGGGGTGCGGCTCGCCAGCCTGGACGCCGCCGAGCGCGAAATGACGGAGCACGCCACCGAAAGTCTTCTCGAGGTTGGCCTGGGTGAAGGTGTCTTCGGTCGTTCCGTAGGCGAGCACGGTGTTCTTGAGCAGGACGGTGCGATCGCAGAATTCGGGAACGCTGCCGAGATTGTGGGTCGAGACCAGCATCACCCTTCCCTCCTCGCGAAGGCCGCGCAGCAGAACGACGATCGCCTCCTCGGTCTTGACGTCGACGCCGGTAAAGGGCTCGTCGAGGAGGATGACACGCCCGTCCTGAGCCAGCGCGCGGGCAAGAAAGACGCGCTTCTTCTGGCCACCGGACAATTCGCCAATCTGGCGCTTGCGGTAATCGGTCATGCCGACCCGGGCAAGCGCCGCGGCGACCGCCTGATGGTCGGTAGCCGCCGGGATGCGCAGCATATTCATGTGGCCGTAGCGGCCCATCATGACGACGTCCTCGACGAGGACCGGGAAGTTCCAGTCGACTTCCTCGGCCTGCGGCACATAGGCAACGAGATTCTTGCGCAATGCCTGGTCGACGCTCTGTCCGAGGATCGAGATCGACCCCTTGGCGGTTCGGACGAAGCCCATGATCGCCTTGAACAGGGTCGACTTGCCGCTGCCGTTAACGCCGACGAGAGCGGTGATGGTCCCGACCGGTGTTTCGAAGGTCGCATCCCGCAGGGCGGTATGGCCATTGCGATAGGTGACGGTCACATCCCTGACCGACAGGCCGGCCCCCGCGTCGTCGGACACGGGGGCGGCATTTGCAAGGACGCGATGTTGCGCGGTGACTGAGTTCATTCGGTCAGGCCTTTGGCGATCGTATCGGAAGTGACCCGCAAGAGATCGATATAGGTCGGGACCGGCCCGTCGGCCTCGCTCAGCGAATCGACGTAGAGCACGCCGCCGTATTTGGCACCCGTCTCGCGAGCGATCTGCTGGGCGGGCTTTGCCGACACCGTGCTTTCGCTGAAGACGACCGGAATGCCGTGCTCGCGCACCGCGTCGATGACCTTGCGGACCTGCTGGGGCGTGCCCTGCTGGTCGGCGTTGATCGGCCAGATGAAGACCTCCTTCAGTCCGAAATCGCGGGCCAGGTAGCTGAAGGCACCCTCGCTGGTCACGAGCCATTTGCGGTCCTCGGGGATCGCCTCCAGCTCTTCGCGGATCGGTCCGACGGCGGCGACGAGCTCGGCCTTGTAGGCTTCGGCGTTGGCGCGGTAGGTCTCGGCGTTGTCCGGGTCATATTCGACGAAGGCGTCGCGGATGTTGTCGACATAGATCAGGGCATTGTCGAGCGACATCCAGGCATGCGGGTTCGGCTTGCCCGTATAGGGCCCCTCGCCGATGCTCATCGGCTCGACCCCGTCGGAGACAACGACGCCCGGAACATCGCTGAGGTTCCGGAAGAACTTCTCGAACCAGCGCTCGAGATTCAGTCCATTCCAGAGGACCAGTTGCGCGTCCTGCGCTTTCAGGATGTCGCCCGGAGTCGGCTGGTAGTTGTGGATTTCGGCACCGGGCTTGGTGATCGATTCAACGACAGCCGCGTCACCGGCAACGTTCTGCGCCATGTCGGCGATGACCGTGAAGGTCGTGACCGCCTTGAACTTGTCGGCCGCATGGGACGGCAGGCCGGCCAGGCAGACGACGCCGGCTGCGATGACGGCAAGGACGGGGCGGCGAAGCCTGGCAAACATCTGCTCTTTCCAATTGCGAACCAGTCGCAATCTGACACAGATAGTCTGCAACTGCAAATCATTCTCATTTTGCCCTGGCAGAATGGGCGAAGCAGCATGTCCTCAATGACACCCGCCCTCGGACCCACCGGTAGCGGGGCGCACAAGGGGCACCACGGCGGTGGCCGCTACGGCTCCTGCGCCCAGTAATCGATGACGAGAGCGTTGCCAATCCATTCGGATGCGAAGGCGACGAACGCCTCGTGCGCCGGATGCGGCAGATAGGCGTCGCGCGCCGCCTCCGACGCGAAGGTCAGAATGAAGCAGTGGCTATGACCCCGGTCGATGCCCTCAGGACTGTTGTTGACCCCGCATTCAAAGGCCTCGATTCCCGGAATCTCCTCCGGCAGAGCGGCAAATCGCCGAACGATCTCATCGATCTCTTCGTCCGACGTCGCGTCCTTGAATCCGAACAGCACCACATGCCGCAATCTTGTCTTCTGCATAGTGCCTCCCCACTCAGGAAAATCGTTTGTGAACCCGGCGGCGGACAGCCAGGCTATTCATTCCCCGGCATCCGGCGCGGTCGGTTCGTCCGGTCCGGAGCGGGCACGCAAGCCCTCGATTGCCGACATGCGTTGACGGCTCTCCCCCCACCGCCGTGTCATCACATCCGCGATGAGCGCCTCGATGACCCCAAGCAGAGCCGCATTGGAGTCCCACGCCGACGGCACCGAAACGCGCGCGGGCAAGACATGGCGCGCAAAACGCGCCGCCGGCGAAAGCCACTGGTCGGTCAGCACGACGGTGGTCACGCGCCGCTTTACCGCGGCCTCGGCAAGTCCGCAGAGATCATTCTGGTAGCGTCGGATATCGATCAGGAACAGGACATCCCGGCCGTTCATGTCAATCAGCTGGTCGCGCCAGTTGTCAGGCTGTCCCTCGAGGTGGCTGACATTGGGCCTGATGATACGGAGGTGCGCGGTCATGTAACGGGCCAGCGGATCGGTGAAGCGGCCGCCGAGACAATGGAGGGGCCGCCGCGGATCGGCGAGCAGCGACGCGACCGCACCGAGTTCGTCGGCCGGCAGATAGCGGAAGGTCGCGAGCACATTTTCCGCGATCGCCTCGGCAAAGGCCCGATGGGGCTCCGCCTGCCGGTCGCGGACTGTGTGTTCGACCTCCGACTTGGCCAGAGGCGAACGAAGCTGAGCCTCGACCTCCTCCTTCAATCGGCGCTGGAAATCCGGATAGGACGCGAAGCCTATGCGCGACACGAAGCGCAAGACAGAAGGCGTGCTGACCCCTGCCTTCTCCGCGAACTGGGCGGCGGTTTCGAGACCCTGCAGGGGATAATGCGCCAGCAGCGTCTGCGCGGCGCGACGCTCCGAGCGGGTCATCTCCGACAAGCTGTTGCGGATCAGTTCAGCGAGGGAAATCTCGATGGCTGTCATTCTTTCCCCATCTCGACCGCGTCCGGAAGCGGGGCGATTGACAATCCGCCGGACACCGTATGAGATGTTACAGAAGTGGCCGCGAAAAGCCACTTTGTAACGATCCTTTCACGCAGGCGGCGTCGACTGGATTTTGGGGGCGATGGCATGGCCGAAAGGGACACCGGTCCCGTGGTTGTGGAGAATGCCGACGGCGGAGGCGCCTTCGTGGTCCTGTGCGACCACGCATCGAACACGGTGCCGAGAGACTACGGCTCGCTGGGGCTCCCCCCGGATGCACTGGAAACACATATCGCCTGGGATCCGGGGGCCCTCGGCGTCGCTCGACGGATGTCGGCCGATCTCGACGCGCCTCTCATCTGGCCGAAGGTCTCGCGGCTGGTTGTCGACTGCAACCGTGATCCTTCCGCTCCCGACCTGATCGTTCAGGAAGGTGACGGACGTCCGGTTCCGGGGAACCTCAATCTCACCGAGGCCGGCCGCGCCCGTCGGATACAAACGGTCCACGCGCCGTATCACGCGGCGATCGAAGCGGTGATCGATCGGCGCCTCGCTGCGGGGACGGCAACCGCGCTCATCGCCATCCATTCCTTCACCCCGATATTTTACGGCGAGCAGCGCCCCTGGCAGATTGGGGTCGTGTTCGACGAGGACCTACGTTTGTCGTCGCCGCTGATCGGCAGACTGACCGCCGATGCCGCGCTCACGGTCGGAATCAACAAGCCATATTCGCCGGCCGACCGCGTCTACTACACAATGGAACGCCACAGTGGCGGCGGCCGACTGCCAGCCGTGATGATCGAGATCCGGAACGACGAGGTCGCCACCCCGGCGGCGCAACGCGGATGGGGCGATCGACTGTCGAAGATATTCGAGGCGATCGCGCCGGAGGTGCGGGAATCGGGGAATGCAGCGGCGTGAACGATTCTTGCCAGGAGACGAACGGAAGGCCGGCACAGCGAAACGGGGGCGCCTCAGGCGCGCGCAGGACATGACCTTCGAGACGAGACCAGCGATCCGAAACGGGCCGGAGGCGGAACAATGCCTCGACCGATAAGGGCCTATGTTCGCTTTGTCGAGGCGGTGAACTACCGCGTCGGCCGGATCACCATGTATCTCCTCTACGTGATGATGGCGGTCCTGATCTGGTCAACCGTCTCGAAGATCACCCCGTGGCCATCGATCTGGACGCTGGAGACGGCCCAGTTCGTCATGGTCGCCTACTACATGCTCGGCGGCCCCTATTCGCTGCAGCTCGATTCGAACGTACGGATGGATCTCCTCTACCATCGCTGGTCGCCTCAAACCCGCGCCTGGGTCGACGCCTTCTCGGTCTTCGCTCTCCTCTTCTATCTCTGTGTCCTTCTCTACGGCGCGGTCGAGTCGACCATGTATTCGCTCGAATATGGCGAACGCAGCGCCACTGCCTGGCGGCCCTACCTGTGGCCAATCAAGATCGTGATGTGTGTAGCCGTGTTCCTGATGCTGCTGCAGGCCATCGCCTTCTTCTTCCGCGACGTGGCGAAGATCCGCGGGGAGGAGATCTGAATGTCCTACGACATGATCGCCATCCTCATGTTCACCACGATGATGGTGATGATGGCGACCGGACAGCGCGTCTTCGGCGCCATCGGCTTCGTCGCCGTGGCGGCCTCGGTGCTGCTCTGGGGCGTGGGTGGATCCGATCTCGGCTTCGCGGCGGCCATGAAGCTGATGAAATGGTATCCGCTGCTGACGCTGCCGATGTTCATCTTCATGGGCTACGTGCTCAGCGAAAGCCGGCTCGCCGACGACCTCTACCGGATGTTCCACGTCTGGTTCGGGCCGGTACCCGGTGGCCTCGCCATTGGCACCATCTTCCTGATGGTCGTCATTTCGGCGATGAACGGGCTTTCGGTGGCGGGCATGGCGATCGGCGCCACCATCGCGCTCCCCGAACTCCTCAAGCGCCGCTACGACAAGCGTATGGTGACGGGCGTGATCCAGGCGGGATCGTCGCTTGGCATTCTGATCCCGCCATCCGTCGTCCTCGTTCTTTACGCGATGATCGCACGCCAGCCGGTGAGCCTGCTCTGGCTGGCCGGTGTGGTCCCCGGGCTGATGATGGCGGGGATGTTCATCGTGTATATCTGGATCCGCTGCAAGCTGAATCCCGAGCTCGGTCCGCCGCTGGACCCGCGGGACCGGGCGCAGATTTCGCGCGCCGAGAAGATCAGGCTGCTCTCGGCGGGCATTCTCCCGCTGGTGATCTTCCTGGTCATGATGGTGCCGTTCGTGACCGGCTACACATCGCTGGTCGAAGCGTCGGTGGTCGGGGCGCTCGCGTCGGTCGCCGCGGCGCTGATCAAGAGGCGGTTTACCCGACAGGTGTTCGAGACATGCACCCGAGAGACTCTCGCCGTCTCCTGCATGTTCATGTGGATCATCCTGGCGGCGCTCGCCTTCGGCTCGGTCTTTGACGGGCTGGGCGCCGTGAAGGCGATCGAGGGCTTCTTCATCGACAAGCTCGGACTCAGCCCATGGATGATCCTGATCCTGATGCAGCTCAGCTACCTGATCATGGGCACGTTCCTCGACGACACCGCAATGCTGGTCATCGTGGCGCCGCTCTACGTGCCCCTGGTCGCCACGCTCGATCTCGGGATCGACCGACAATACGTCCTGATCTGGTACGGCGTCCTCTACACGATCACCTGCCAGGTCGCCTACATGACCCCTCCCTTCGGCTACAACCTCTTCCTGATGCGGGCCATGGCACCGCCGGAGATCAATATCATCGATATTTACCGGTCCATCGTGCCCTTCGTCGGCGTGATGATCCTGGCGTTGATCCTGGTGCTTGCCTTTCCCGAGCTTGCGCTGTGGCTGCCGCAGCACATCAACGCAAGATGAGTAGAACCGCGGCTAACGGGCCGCCCAACCAGCAAGGAGAGACGTGATGACGACAAGACGCAAGTTCCTCGCCACCGGCGCGGCCGCGATTCCGGCCACGCTCGCTGCTCCCGCCGTCCTGGCGCAGGCGCCGATCAAATGGCGCATGCAGACCTATGCCGGCCCGGCACTGGCGGTTGAGGTCGTCGACACCTGCGTGAAGCAGTTCAACGAGATTGCGCAGGGCCAGATGGAGATCGAGCTTTTCTACGCCGATCAGCTCGTTCCCACCGGCGAATTGTTCCGGGCCATGCAGAAGGGCACGATCGACGCAGTCCAGTCGGACGACGACTCAATGGCCTCGCCGACCGAGGTGACGGTGTTCGGCGGCTACTTCCCGCTGGCGCTGCGCTACTCCCTCGATGTACCGGCCCTGTTCAACAACTGGGGCCTCGACGAGATCTGGAAGGAGGAATATGCCAAGGTCGGCGTCAAGCATATCTCCGCGGGATCGTGGGACCCGTGCAACTTCGCCACCCACAAGCCGATCAAGTCGCTGAAGGACCTCGAGGGCCTGCGCATCTTCACCTTCCCGACCGCCGGGCGCTTCCTGTCGCGCTTCGGCGTCGTGCCGGTGACCCTGCCCTGGGAGGATGCGGAAGTGGCGCTGCAGACCGGCGAGCTCGACGGCATTGCCTGGTCGGGCATCACCGAGGACTACACCTCGGGCTGGGCGAACGTGACCGAGTACTTCCTGACCAACAATATCTCGGGCGCCTGGATCGGTCACTTCTTCGCCAACATGGATCGCTGGAACGAGGTTCCGGACCACCTGAAGACGCTGATGGAGGTCTGCTTCAACTCGTCCCACTACCATCGCCAGCACTGGTACTGGAACGGCGAGGCATATCTCCGCGTCAACGAGAACAAGCTCAAGACGACGACGATCCCCGAGGAGGAGTGGGCGACCGTCGAGGACGAAGCCCACAAGTTCTGGGACGAGATCGCGGCCGAGAGCGAGCTTAAGGCGAAGGTCGTCAAGATCTTCCGCGACTACAACGAGACGATGGTCAAGGCCGGCAAGCCCTATCGCTACGGCTAATCGCCTCGACACGATAAGGAAAGGCTCGGGGGGGCCTCGGCTCCCCCGGCACCGATCGACCAGGTGACATGGACGCCCCCGACCCGATGGCTGATACCCTGACACTCGCCGAACTCAAGAAGTCAGTCGCTGCCGGAGAGATCGACACGGTCCTCGCCTGCATGGTCGACATGCAGGGGCGGCTGATCGGCAAGCGCTTCCAGGCAAGCTATTTCGTCAACGAAGCCCATGCCGAAACCCACGGCTGCGACTATCTCCTCGCCGACGACATCGACATGGAGCCGGTGCCCGGCTACGCGGCGGCGAGCTGGGAGAAGGGCTACGGCGATTTCGTTCTGAGGCCGGATCTCGCAACTCTGCGCCGGGTACCGTGGCTCGAGGGAACGGCGTTGCTCCTCTGCGACGTCCTCGACCATCACCATCACGAGGACCTCGCCCACAGCCCGCGCGCGATCCTCAAGAAACAGATCGCCCGGCTCGCCGACCGCAACATGTCGGCCTTCGTCGCCACCGAGCTCGAATTCTATCTCTTCGACGAGGACTACGAGACGATCCGCAGGAAGCGCTACGCCGATCTCGTCACCTCCGGCAACTACATCCAGGATTATCACATCCTCCAGACCACCAAGGAGGAGGATGTCATGCGGGCGGTCCGCCTCGGGCTGGAGGGCGCCGGCATTCCGGTCGAAAGCTCGAAGGGCGAGTGGGGTCCGGGCCAGGAAGAGATCAACATCCGCTATGCGGATGCGCTGGCCATGGCCGACCGCCATGCCATCCTCAAGAACGGCATCAAGGAGATCGCCTCCGGCAAGGGCAAGGCGGTCACCTTCATGGCCAAATGGGATTATGCGCTGGCCGGCTCGTCCAGCCACATCCACGCCTCGCTCTGGGACAAGGCGGGCAAGAAGCCGCTCTTCCCGGATGCCGGCGCCGAATTCGGCATGTCGGCGCTGATGCGCCATTTCATGGCCGGCCATCTGAAATATGCCCGCGAGATCACCTGGTTCCTCGCGCCTTACGTCAACTCCTACAAGCGCTTCCAGGCGGGGACTTTCGCGCCGACCAAGGCGATCTGGAGCCGCGACAACCGCACCGCCGGCTTCCGTCTGGTCGGCGAGAATTCAAAATCGATCCGCACCGAATGCCGGATCGGCGGCGCCGACCTGAATCCCTACCTCGCCATCGCCGCTTTGATCGCGGCCGGGCTCGCCGGCATCGACGAGAGCCTTGAGCTGGAGGCGCCCTTCGCTGGCGACGCCTATCGGGGCAAGCGGCTCCGCGAGGTGCCCAAGACATTGCGGGAAGCGACCGTGCTGATGGCGAAGTCGAAGATGCTGCGCGCGGCGCTGGGCGACGAGGTTATCGACCATTATGTCCATACCGCCGAATGGGAGCAGTTCGAATACGACCGCCGCGTCACCGACTGGGAACTGAAGCGCGGCTTCGAGCAGTATTGAGGTCAACGACGGCAGTGATCAGATGACCGAGACCCTGAAGATCATCTCCCCGATCGACGGCTCGCTCTATGCCGAGCGGCCGCTCGCCGACGACACCACGATCCAGGCGACGCTCGAGAACGCGCGCGCCGTCCAGGCGGAATGGCGAAGCGTGCCGATCACCGAGCGCTGCCGGATCGCCTCCGCCTTTACCGATGCGATGGTTGCCGACAAGGACCGTGTGGCGGAGCTGCTCGCCTGGCAAATGGGCCGTCCGATCCGCTACGGAGCGGGCGAAGTTGCCGGTTTCGAGGAACGCGCCCGTTACATGACCGAGATCGCGCCCGAGACGCTGGCCGACATCGACGTGGGCCCCAAGGAGGGCTTTGCTCGCTACATTCACCGCGAGCCGCTCGGGGTCATCCTCAATCTGCCGGCCTGGAACTTTCCCTATATGACCGCACTCAATGCGGTGCTGCCGGCGATCATCGCCGGCAATACGGTGGTGATGAAGCATTCCAGCCAGACGGCGCTGACCGCGGAGCACTTCGCCGACTGTTTCGCCAGGGCCGGCCTGCCCGATGGCGTCTTCCAGTACCTCCACATGACCCACGCCGCGACGGCCAGGGCCATCGCCTCCGGCCTGGTCGACCAGGTCGGATTCACTGGTTCGGTCGCCGGCGGCCGTGCGGTCATGGCGGCGGTTGCAGCGGCACCGAACTTTCCGGCCACCTGCCTGGAACTCGGTGGCAAGGACCCGGCCTATATCCGGCCCGACGTCAATCTGCCCTTCGCCATCGAGAACGTCGTCGACGCCGGATTCTTCAATTCCGGCCAATCCTGCTGTGCCCTGGAACGCATCTATGTGCACGAGGCGGTCTATGACGATTTTGTCGAAGGGGTGAAGGCAACCGTCGAGGCATACAAGCTGGGGCCTTCGAATGACCGCGATACGACACTCGGCCCGGTGGTGCGGACGGCGGCAGCGGATTTCGTCCGCGATCAGGTGGCCGAAGCGATCCGCGCCGGTGCCAAGCCACTGGTCGACCCTGCCGGTTTCGCCGCGGCGGCACCCGGCACCCCCTATGTGGCGCCGCAGGTGCTGCTCGATGTCGACCATTCGATGCGGATCATGACCGAGGAGACATTCGGGCCGGCGCACGGCATCATGAAGGTGAGATCGGACGAGGAAGCGATCACCCTGATGAACGATTCCCCCTTCGGCCTCACCGCGGCGATCTGGACCGAGGATGTCGAGGCGGCCGAACGCATCGGCGACAAGATTCAGACCGGCACGATCTTCATGAACCGCGCCGACTATCTCGATCCGGCGCTTGCCTGGGTCGGCGTCAAGCAGACCGGTCGTGGCGTCACCCTGTCGAAGGTTGGATACGAACACCTGACCCGGCCGAAGAGCTTCCATCTCAGAACCGGTACCGGCTGACCCACGTCGATCAGAATAACCCAACATGAATCAGCCCCGAAGGAGTCGGCATGGGCGACCCGCGTCCTGACCTTGTTGCCAACTGGAGCTACCCGACCGCGATCCGATTCGGACCGGGACGCATCGCCGAATTGCCGGCCGCCTGCGCCGCCGCCGGGATCACGAAGCCGCTGCTGGTCACCGACGCCGGCCTCGCCACGCTCGACATCACGAAAAAGACGCTGGCGATCCTGGAAGATGCCGGCCTGTCGCCCGGCCTCTATGCCGATGTCCAGCCCAATCCCGTCGAGCAGAATGTCATCGACGGCGTCGCGGCGTTGCGCGCCGGCGGGTATGACGGCGTGGTCGCCTTTGGCGGTGGTTCCGGGCTCGATACCGGCAAATTGATTGCCTTCATGGCCGGGCAGAGGCGGCCGATCTGGGACTTCGAGGATATCGGTGACTGGTGGACACGCGCCGACCCGGCCGGCATCCTGCCGGTGGTTGCCGTACCGACCACCGCCGGCACCGGCTCGGAAGTCGGCCGCGCCGGCGTGACCACCGACGTGGCGACCCATACCAAGAAGGTCATCTTTCATCCCGGCATGATGCCGAAGGTCGTCATTTGCGACCCGGAGCTCACCATCGGCATGCCGCCGGCAATCACCGCCGGCACCGGAATGGATGCCCTTGCCCATTGCCTCGAGGCCTATTGCTCTCCGGGCTATCACCCGATGGCCGACGGCATCGCGGTGGAGGGCATGCGGCTGGTTTTCGAGAACCTGCCCAAGGCCTATGCCGACGGCGGTGATATCGAGGCACGCGCCCATATGATGAGCGCTGCGGCAATGGGCGCCGCAGCCTTCCAGAAGGGGCTCGGCGCCATCCACTCGCTCTCGCATCCGGTCGGCGCCCTCTACAACACCCATCATGGCATGACCAACGCGGTCTTCATGCCTTATGTGCTCGCTTTCAACCGGCCGGCGATCGAAGCCCGCATCGACCGGCTCGCCGCCTATCTCGGCATTGCCGGTGGCTTCGATGGCTTCCTAACGGCCATTGTCGAGCTCCGAACGCGGATCGGTGTGCCGGCGACGCTGGCCGCCTTCGGCATCGACGGATCGCAGGCCGCGACCATCGCGGAGATGGCGATTGTCGACCCGACCGCCGGCGGTAACCCCGTGCCGCTCACCAGGGAAGCGGCGGAACACATCTTCCGGACCGCCCTCGAAGGGAAGTTGGGCGACTCCGGCTAGGTGGATGGGGCAGCGGGCGTTTCGCGCGCCGGTATTCGGGGCCAGCCGCGAAACGGCCGCGACCACGCGTGGTTTCCCTGGCCGAGGCGGCACGAGCGGGCATGTCGAAAGGATGTCCGGCGGAAAATCTTTGCGCTGGAAAGCCCGGTTCCTATAGTTTGAAGGCTCGCCGTCACGGAAGCTTCACATATGCCCGAGATCGAGCTGAAATTCCTGATCAGCAAGGACGACGCGCGAAGGCTGAAAGCCCGCGTGAAATCCTCGGGTCTGGCTCGAGGCCGGTCAACGACGAGGACAATCAGGAGCACATATTTCGACACGCCGGAGCAGCAGCTCCAGGAGGCTGGCCTTTCGCTGAGGGTCCGGCGAGAAGGGCGCCGATGGCTTCAGGCGGTCAAGAGCGGCCGGAGCAATGGCGCCGGCCTGACGACCGTTGACGAGATCGAGGTCCCGGTACCGGGCGACCGACCGCATGTAGACGCCATCCCCGAGCCGAAGATCCGCTCGATCGTCGAACAGCAGGTGAACGGCTCGCCACTGGAACCGTATTGCGAATCCCTGATCCGGCGCACGACGACGGATGTCGAACTCGCCGACGGCACCCGCGCGGAGATCGCCATTGACGCCGGCGACATCAGGGTCGGCGACCAATCGGCGGAGATCGGAGAAGCGGAAATCGAGCTGAAAGCCGGCAGCACCAAGGGGCTTTTCGACATCGCCCACATCCTCTTTCCGGAAGGCGGGATCCGGTTTTCGGGGATGTCCAAGCTTGCTCGCGCCCAGCTGTTGGCCGAACAGGGCCGGGTCACCCCGCCGCTGGTGCCGCGGCCCGCAAAACCGGTACCCATCGACGCGACCATGACCGTCGAACGCGCCGCCCGCGACATCTTTCGCGAATGCTTCGACCAGATCGCCACGAACATGAACGTGATCGCCGCGTCGGACGATCCGGAGGGCCCCCACCAGCTGCGCATCGGCCTTCGGCGGCTGCGAAGCGCCTTCAACATGTTCGGACAGGTCATGCAAAGTCCGGAGATGGAACGCCTCGGGAGGGAGGCGCGCTGGATTGGGGGAGAGGTCGGGTTTCTCCGGGATCTGGACGTCCTGGTCCACGACATCGTGCTGCGCGAGGCTGACGCGCATCCCGAAGAACCAAGCCTCCCGTTACTCAAGACGGCCCTTGCGCGGCACTCGGAGGAGACACGCTCCGGCTTGCGGGCGTGCCTCGTCGGGCGGCCGGCGCAGACCTTCGTCATCGATCTCGCCGCCTTCGTCGAGACACGGGGCTGGCTCGTGCCGGAGGACTTCGGCCAGAGCGAACGCCTCGCGGCGCCGATCACATCGGTTGCGGCCGATATCCTCTCGCACAGATGGGCGAAGCTGAAGAGGCATGCCCGCGGCATCGATGGTCTGGATCTCGCCAGGCGGCACGAATTCCGTAAGGAAGTGAAAAAGCTCCGCTACGCCGTCGAGTTCCTGGCGCCACTTTTCGATGCGCGCCGTATCGATCCATTCCGCAAGCGGTCGCGCAAGCTCCAGAATGCCCTCGGTTCGCTGAACGACGTAGCCATGACCAGGGAGATCCTCGGAGGCGGCGGGCTTCTCGGAGGCGACGAAGCAGCTTTGGCTCGGGCCATCGGCTGGGTAATGGGCGCCAACCAGGCACGGGCGGATCTTGGCTGGGGCCAGGCCAAGACCGATTGGCGGCGCTTCCGTAGAGCCGGTCCTTTCTGGACACGAGCGGCCAGGTAGGCCACGCGCCGGGCCTATCCCGCTGCCAGCGGGATTCCATTCTTCCGATCTCGGTAACCGCCGAAGTAAACGACCCGCCGCGACGCGGTTGGGCGATCAGACCGTTGACGTGGTGATCGGCGCGGCGCAGCTCCCGTGCCGTTTGCCGGGCGACGTCAGATCACCATCCGAAGCGGGTTTTCGACCAGCGTCGACGAAGGCAACGCCGCCTTCCGGCGTCTCGACCGCATCACGGTGCAAGCCGCCGACTTCACGCTGTTTCGCTGCGCACCGGTTACCAAGTTACCGACACGTACTGGGTTTCCAGGAACTCCATGATTCCTTCATGCGCGCCTTCGCGGCCGATGCCGCTCTGCTTCATGCCGCCGAACGGCGCCGCGGGATCCGAAACCAGGCCGCGGTTGAGGCCGACCATGCCGAAGTCGAGCTTCTCCGAGACGCGCATGCCGCGTGAGAGGTCGCCGGTATAGACGTAGGCGACGAGCCCGTATTCCGTCGCATTGGCACGGGCAATGATCTCCGCCTCGTCGCGGAATGTCTGGATCGCGGCGACCGGCCCGAAGATTTCATCCCTGAGAAGCTGGGCGTCGTCGGTGACACCGGTAAGCACGGTCGCGGGGTAGAAGAAGCCCTTGCCGTCGACGGCGGCCCCGCCGGTAAGGACCCTGGCTCCCTTGCCGACTGCGTCGGACACCAGCGAGACGACCTTGTCGCGGGTCTCGGCATTGACCAGCGGCCCGACGGCGACGCCATCGTCGAGACCATGGCCGAGCGCCAGGCCCTTCATCCTCTCCGCGAACTTCGTGGCAAAGGCCTCGTGCACCGATTCATGCACATAGAAGCGGTTCGCCGCGGTGCAGGCCTCGCCCATGTTGCGCATCTTGGCAACCATCGCGCCTTCGACCGCGGCGTCGACATCGGCGTCCTCGAAGACAATGAAGGGCGCATTCCCGCCAAGCTCCATCACCGGCCGGACGATGTTGTCGGCGGCGGCGTGGAGCAGCTTCCGTCCCACCTCGGTGGAACCGGTGAAGGAGATGACCCGGACGCGGAGATCGGAGAGCATGGACCCGACCACCGCTCCCGAGCGCCGCGAGGGCAGGATGTTGACGATACCGGGCGGCACTCCGGCCTCTTCGAAAATCGGTGCCAGTGCGAGGGCAGTGAGCGGCGTCTCGGAGGCCGGCTTCAGGACGACGGGACAGCCGGCGGCAAGCGCCGGGCCGATCTTGCGGGTCGCCATGGCGGCGGGAAAGTTCCATGGCGTCACAAGGACGCCGATGCCGGCCGGCTTGTGCTGGACAACGATACGGGCGCCGGAGGACGGCGCCATCGATATCTCGCCGATGCCACGCACCGCCTCCTCCGCATACCAGCGAAAGAATTCAGCCGCATAAGCCACCTCGCCGCGGGAATCCGGCAACGCCTTGCCGTTCTCGACCGTGATCAACCGGGCAAAACGCTCGCTCTCGGCCATGATCAGCTCAAACGCCTTGCGCAGGATTTCGCCCCGCTCGCGCGGCTTGCGGGCTCCCCACTCCACCGCCGCGCCTTCTGCGGCATCGAGCGCGGCCATGGCATCGTCGACGGATGCGCTGGCGACCGACGCTATCGTCTCTTCGGTCGCAGGATCGATCACGTCCATGCGCGCGCCGTCCGAGGCGGGACGCCAGCTGCCGCCGATATAGAGGTCGGTCGGAACGTCGGCGAGCAGGTTGTCGTAGTTCGAAACAGTCATGGCGATCTCATCTTTCCAACGATTCACGAATGCGATCGGCTATGCGGTCGACGTTCGGCATGACCATGTCCTCGAGAACGTCCGCCGCCGGCCATACCGGACATCCGGCGCCGCGCGTGCAGCAGCATTTTCCTGTACCGAGTCCGCGGGACACGTCAACTGTCCCCGTTTTCGGGCTGGCGTCTCCACCGGGGACGCACGCGGGCCGATGCGTCGGACCACGTGTCAGGCTGTCGGTTGTCCCGTCGCCAGTATCTGCTGGCGATGCGCCTCGCCGCTCCACGAGTACTCCATGCGGCAAGCGATCGAAGAGGCTTCATCAAGGACATGCTCCAGAACGACACGACATACGAGTGCTTCGTCCCGCTCCGGCTCCTATGGACCGAGCAGTTCCGGCAACAGTGCAGTCGAAATCACCGCGCTCAAATGTTGTGCGTCAGACGCAGGGCGTCGTAGATCGCCGCATGAACATTGCGGCTGGCGACAGCGTCGCCAATCCTGAAGAGCCTAAAGAGGCCATCCGGATTCGCCACCACAGCTTGGGGATCTCCGACAGCGAGCGCACGATAGTCGATCTCGCCGTCGTTGAGCGAATGCGGTTTCAGCGCGAAATAAAGCTCGTCCACCGCCGTCGTACCGGTCTCCGCGATCACCTGGTCGACGAGACGGAATGTTCGGCTCTCTCCGAAGTCGTTGCCGAGTTCGACGCGAAGACGGTTCTCGGACGGCGTGACGGCGATGAGCCGGGTATTGATCGTCACCCTGACGTCACACCGCTGGAACAGCCGCATGTAGCTGGCGTGGTTCATTCCTCCGATCCCCGGCGCAAGCATCCGCTCCGGCGTCACCAACTCCACCGAAGCGCCGGCCAGTGCGACCTGCTCGACGAGTTGCATAGCGGGGTGGGCGCCATTGTCGTCATAAACAAGGATTTCCTTCGCCGGCCGGACATAACCAGCGATGACGTCCCAGCCTGAGACCACCAGGTCAGTGCCCTCGCGCAAGGATATGGTCCGCGGAACACCACCGGTGGCGACGATGACGACGTCCGGTTCCGCCGCGAGAACGTCAGCCACATCCGCTGGCGTGCCGAACCGGCAGGTGACGCCGGCCTTGCCGATCCGGTCGAGGCGCCAGTCGACTATAGCCATCATCTCCCTTCGCCGCGGTATCCGAGCGGCGAGCAGGACTTGGCCACCGGCCCGCTCCGAGGCCTCGAACAGGGTAACGCGATGGCCGCGTTCGGCGGCGATCCGGGCCGCCTCGAGCCCGGCCGGCCCCGCACCGACAACCACAACGTGTCTTGACGGGGCGGTGGCTCGCGCCACCTCGTGCGGCATGGTTGCCTCGCGTCCGGTCGCGGCATTGTGGATGCAGAGGGCCTCGGCGCCCTGGTAGATTCGGTCGAGGCAATAGGTGGCGCCGATGCATGGGCGGATCGCCTGTTCCTCTCCCGCGACAAGCTTGGCAACGATGTGCGGATCGGCCATGTGCGCGCGGGTCATGGCGACGAGGTCGATTGTGCCCGAGGCAACTGCGAAACGTGCGGTCGCCAGATCGGGAATACGCCCGGCATGGAGCACGATGGATCCGGTCGCCGTCTTGACCTCGCCGGCAAACGCCAGGTGCGGCGCGCTCTTCATTCCCATGATCGGCGTGAGATCGGTCATGGCGTTATCGGTCGCCATGTTACCGCGATTGACGTTGAGGAAGTCGATCAGTCCGAGGGCGGCAAGACGCCGGGCGACGGCGATCCCTTCGCGGGCCGACAATCCCTCCTGCCAGGCTTCATCCACGGCCAGCCTGCAACCGATGATGAAATCCGGTCCGAGCGCCTCACGGAGCGCGCGAAACAGTCGGTCGCCGAACAGGGCGCGGCGCTCCATATCGCCGCCATAGGCGTCGTCGCGATGATTGGTTCCAGGCGACCAGAACTGCACGGGCAGGTGCCCACCTGCTTCGATCTCCAGGCCGTCGAGGCCGCCGGCCTTCACCCTCTGCGCGGCAGCGACATAGTCGGCGAGGACCCGTTCGATGTCCCAACCTTCCATTGATTTGGGAAACGAGCGGTGGGCGGGCTCGCGAATGTCGGACGGCGCGACGACCGGGAACCAGTCCCCGCGATCGAACGCATTGCGCCGGCCAAGGTGAGAAAGCTGCATGAACACAGCTGTGCCATATTCGTGACAGTCGTCGACCAGGCGCTGGAGCCATGGGACGATGGCATCGTCATAGGCAGCGAGGTTGCCGAACGAACCGGGCGAATCCCGCGATACGGCGGCCGAGCCGCCGATCATGGTCAGCGCGATCCCACCCTTTGCCTTCTCGCGGTGATAGTGCCGGTAGCGGTCCTTCGGCAGCCGGCCCTCGGAATAGGCCGGCTCATGCGCGGTGCTGATGATGCGATTGCGGAGGACGAGGTGTTTCAGCCGCAGCGGCTCGAGAAGAGGGTCGGCGGACGGCTCAGCCACTGTCGCGACTGCCGGGAATGAGGCCGGCGAGGCCGAGGTGCTTGGCGTACCAGTCCCATTCGGTTTCGAGAAAGGTGCCAAATGCCGGTCCGTCGAGGGGATCGTCGGTCTGGACATTGTCAGCGAGGTAGGCCCGCCACGAGTCGGTCTGCCGGGCGGCTGCGACGACCGCGAGCCAGTGCGCTGTCTGGTCCGCCGTCAGGCCCGGCGGGCCGATCAATCCACGCCATAGCCGGAACATCACGTTGGTGCCGGCTTCGGCGAGGGTTGCGAGGTCCGGCAAGCCCGCGATCCTCTCGCTGTCGAGCACCGCGAGCGCCCTGAAATCTCCGCTGCGAATCCTGGGAAGGGTCTCGGCAGGCACGCCGACAGCCCAGTCGATTTCTCCCGCCGCCAGCGCGGCGAAGATCTCCGGCTCGGTATCGACCAATACGAACGCGATCTCCGCGCCGGTTTTCTCGGCAATCGCCAGGCCAAGTAGATGGTTGATGCCGCCAACGAAATAGCCCGCCGTGCGGGTCGGCTTCTCGCGGATGCCGGCGAGGAAGTCCTCCGCCGTGGCAAATCGCGAGTGGCTGCGAACGACAAGCAGGTAGCGGTCCCCGACAAGTCGCGACAGCGGCGTCAGGTCGCGATGCGTCAGGTCGAGGTTTCTGAGGAGCGGGTTCTGGATGATGACCGGCGTGGCGGTGGCAATCATGTCGGGATTGCCGGCATTGCCGACAAGCGCCGTCATCGCTTCGACGCCGGGGTCGGCGCCGCGTTCGACAAGTCGCCAAGAGCGGTCGTCCGCCCCGGATTCGGTCACTGCCGCAAGGAAGGATTCCGCCAGCAGGAAGGCAGGGCTGCCAGGTGGCGTATGCACGAGAAAGTCGACGACACCACCCACACCCGGCCCCCGAGCACACCGTTTCTCACACATCGGAGACTACAACCAGAGTTGCCGCTCGACAACATAAAAATATCTAGTAATATATCAGTATCGTCGACCGATTCCCGTTGGAGCACATGGGTTTCATCGCGGACGGATATCGATTCTGACGAAGACCAACGACCGTCCGAGGAGACCCGACATGCAGGAGCGCCGCCGCGTCTTTACTGCTTCGAAAAACGAGAAGAGGGTCGGCTACTGCCGGGCCATCCGGCTGCCGGACGCCGGCGGGGACTGGATCGTGGTGTCCGGCACGACCGGGTTCGACTACTCGGCCGGGACCATCTCGAACGATGCCGCCGAACAGGCGGCAAAGACCCTCGACAACATCGCGGCGGCCCTCAGCGAGATCGGCGGTGCCTGGGACGATATTTACTTCTACCGGGCGTATGTCCGCGACGCCGACGTATGGACCGAAGTCAGCCCGGTTCTTGCCGAGCGCTTCGTCCCGTTAATGCCGGCGACCACGGCGATCATCGCCCCGGCCATGGAGTCCGAAATTTTGGTCGAGATCGAGGTCGAGGCCCGCCGGCCGCCGGAGGGCCCCGGCTAGACCAGACTAGGCCATCCCTGTCTCGAGACGATCGCAGAGATTGCTCCAAAGCAGCCACATGGCAGGCCCGAAGCGAACCAGGCTGTGGGCGGTGCGCGGTTCGGGAGGTTGGACCGGCAGCGGCAGGTCCGCCTCGGCCCTGGCGCCGGAGAGAAACGACGCGAGCTCGCGGCCCAGCGTCGTAGTCATGGCAACGCCGCGGCCATTGCAGCCGATCGCAGCGAAGAAATCGGGCCCGAGCGTGTAAAGGCGCGGCAGGAAGTCGGGCGTTGTGGCAATCATCCCGCGCCAGGTGAATTCGGATGTAAGCGGCGGCAATGACGGGAACCGCTGTGCCAGCCGCGGGATGAAGATCGACCGGGCGCGCCGTATGGCGGATGCGTTGCCGAATACCAGGCCGCCGGTCACCAGACGGTTGTCTTCCGACAGGCGCACCGCAAAGGTATGGCGGCGCGTATCGGCGACACAGGGCCTGCCCTTGAGGATCGCATCGAGGTCCGTTGCACCGAGCGGCTGGGTGGCGACCTGGTAGGCGACCACGGGGACGATGCTCGTCGCCAGGCGCGGCGCCAGGCTCCCGCCCATGGCGTTGGTGGCGAGGAGCAGGCGCGGCGCGACGACTCGTCCGCGATCGGTGTGGACCGTCCACCGCTCGCCTGTCCTCTCGATCCGTCGAGCCGGGCTTTGGGTGAAGACGCGGGCGCCTTTGTCGAGGGCGACCCGGGCGAGGCCGCGGACAAAGGCGAGAGGATTGATCTGCCCGCCGGCGGGATCGAGCAGAGCGCCGTGATAGCCGCGGATGCCGAGGCGCTCTTTTGTGCCCGCGGCGTCCAGCAGTTCCACGGAGCGTCCGGCATCGGCCCAGGCCCCCGCAAGGGTGCGCAGATCCGCCATGGCGGCTTCGGTATGCGCGACGCTGACCCAGCCGGTTCGCTCGGCAGCGCAATCCAGTCGGTGTCGCGCCGCGAGATCGAAGACGATACCTGCCGAGGAACCGACCAACGCCCACAACCGATCGCCATATACCCCGAGCTTCTCTCTCAGGGCCTCGATACCGAGGGAGGCGCGGAGGCTGGGCACGACGAAGCCGGTATTGCGTCCCGAAGCGCCGAAGCCAATGCGCTCGGCCTCGAGGACTGCGGTCGAAACGCCGGCTTCGGCCAGGTGAAGCGCGGTTGACAGGCCCATGAAACCGGCACCGACGATCGCCACATCCACATCGACGGATTGCTCGAGCGAACTCGTTGGCGGAGCCGGCGGAGCCAGTGCCGCCCACAGTGTCCGGTCAGTGTGTCCATCGGCTGTCCGGACGCTGTGCATGATGGGCGTTAGCCGCCGCCCGACGGCGGCAGCGGGAAGCCGGCCGCCGACAGGCGGGCCTCCATGCGTGCGATGAGATTGTCGAGCTCGGCCATGTCCTGCGGAGTGAGCTTTGGCGCCGGTGCGCGGGCGTGGGCCGATTCGATCATCCCGCGACGGCGCAGAATCTCCTTTCGGATGGCAAGGCCAAGTCCCGGCTGGGAGTCATGGCGAACCAGCGGCAGGTAGCTGTCGAACAGATCCTCGGCGCGGGCGGTCTCGCCTCCTTCATGGAGCCGGCAAACGCCGACCATCATCTCCGGATACGCAAATCCGGTCATCGCACCGTCGGCGCCGCGTCCCAGTTCCTGTGGCAAGAACAAGCCGCTGTTGCCAACGAGAATCGATACACGACGCCGGCCTGAGTCGTTGTCGCGGAGGCGCCGCAGCTTGGTCAGGCCCGGACAGTCCTCATGCTTGAAAATGACGATTGTCGGGCACGCCTCGTAGACTCGTTCGATGGTCGTCACCGACAGATGGACACCCGTTGCCTGCGGGAAATCCTGGAGAACGACGGGGACGTCCGGACCCAGGCGACCATGGAGATCGGCGAAGTAGGCGATGACCTGTTCGTCGGTGCGGAGCGTCGGCAGCGGAGCGATCATGACACCGGCCGCACCGGCTGCGATCGCGTCGCGGGAGAAGCGAACGAGGTTGTCGGTGCCGGCATTGCTGACCCCGGCAATGACCGGGACCCGGTGATCGACGCGCGCCAGGACACGCTCGAGGAAAGTCTTGCTCTCCTCCGGCGAGAGCTTGGCCGCTTCCCCCATCATACCGAGGATGGTCATGCCCGAGACGCCGGCGGCGAGATAGGAATCGACCAGGCGGTCGGTACTTTCGAGATCAAGTGCGCCGTCGTCGCGGAACGGCGTTGCAGAGATGACGAAGACTCCCTTGCTGTCGCCGCTTATCGTCATGCCACGGTCTCCTCGCGGTTTATGGCAGGCACCGCATTGCGCCTGACGTAGCCTCCATCCCCCGGCGTACTGCGTATCGCCATTCCGTCCCAAGCCTGTTTGCCGCGCACGAATGTCGACGCAACCCTGACGGAGAATCGTTCGCCATCGAACGGGCTCCAGTTGAGATCATCATGAGCCTTGGCGGAATCATACGTCCATGATGCGGGCTCGATCACCGCGAAATCGGCATCGGAGCCGACCATCAGGGCACCTTTTCGGGGCCAGAGTCCGAAGAACCGCGCCGGCTTTTCGCACAGGTAGCGGACCGTGTTCCTGACCGGCGAATCCTGGCGCGCAGCGAGCCCGGTGAAAAAGACCGGGACGAGGGTCTCGAGCCCCGGCACCCCGGCTCCTGCATCGAAGATCGAGTCGACGTTCTTGCCGCTGAGTGGCCAGCTGGAGTGATCGGTCGAGACGAAAGCAACCCGGCCGGCATCCAGTTCCTCCCAAAGCCCCTCCCGAACGCCGGAGCGGATGGGCGGATTGACCTTCATCCGCGCTCCCAGTCGCTTTCCGTCAATCGACTCGTCAAGCACGAGATAATGGACACACAACTCGGCGGTGGCGTTGACGCCCTCGCTGCGGTAGCGCTCGACGAGCTGGAAGCCGCGCGGTACCGAGATGTGAACGATGTGAACGTGCGCCCCGGTGACCGCCCCGAGCTCCAGGAACGCCGCGGTCGCGGCCAACTCCGACGCTTCCGGACGGCTGGCGGAGTGAGCGGCGATCGATGAATGACCTTCCGCCTTCATCCGGGCGATGCGGCCATGGACGATCTCCTGATCCTCGTTGTGCAGACCGACAGGCAACCCGAGCTCGGCGGCGGCGATGAGAACGTCGAGGGTCTGATCGGCCGGGATGCGGGGAAAGCGCACCGGGTGGCTCTCGAACCACGACAGCTTGATGGCGCAAACGCCCCTGCGGGCGAGCTCGGCCAGCGCGTCCGGCGACTGTCCCTTGGCGACCGTGGCGTAGAGTGCGACGCCGCAATGGGCGAGTTCGCCGATCGCCGCGATCTTCGCGTCGAGTGTCTCGACCGAGGTGAGGGGATCGGGGTTGTCGTAGGGCATATCGACGATGGTGGTGATGCCGCCGGCAACCGCCGAGCGGGTCGTCGACTCGATCCCCGACAGCCCCTGGTAGCTGCCCGCATGGGTCTGGCCGTCGACGACTCCGGGGATGATCCAGCCCTCGCCTGCGTCGTGCACTTGGGCGGAATCGGGCGAAGGGCCAGTGCCTATCGCTGCGATCCTGCCCTCGGCGACAGCCATCCAGCCGCCGTCAATGATGGTCTCTGGCGTCACGAGACGCCCGCGCGCCACCAGATCATAGCGTCGGCTCATCGGTTCATGCCTCGCTAACGCTGAACGTTCATTGTCACATGGTCATCCGTCTGTAGCCGAGCGACAGCAGGTCGAGGGCCCGCGCCACGCCAGCCTGGCACGGGTCCACAACTGGAATGCCGAGGCTTTGCTCGAGCCGCGGACGGTACCGGCCCATGCTGGCGCAGCCCAGGATCACGCTGTCCGCGCCATCCTCGCGAAGCTGCGTGCCGACCTCGACGATCCGCCCGATCACCCTGTCTTCGTCTGCAAGCTCGGCCACGCCGAAACCGATCGCCCGGTCGCCGGCGAGGCGGTCCTCCAGGCCGAGGCTGCGGATGAGCCGCATGTGCCTCGGAATTGACGTTTCGAGGATGGCGACAATCCCGAACCGGTATCCCAATCCCATCGCCAGCAGGAAGGCGGATTCGGCGATGCCGACCACCGGCCGGTCGGTCGTCTCGCGGGCGAGATTGAGCCCCGGGTCGGAGAAGCATCCGATCACATAGGCATCCGCTGGCGTGGAAGAGATGCGGCGCGCCAGCGGCAGAACCACGGACTCAACATGCTCTTGGGTCTCGATCCCAGGCGGGCCTTCGGGGAGCGATACGCAAGCGATCTCGGGGCCGCAGGCGGATCGGAGCAGCTCGATGCCGGCGTCCATCGCCTCGGTGACCTCGTCCGAGCTGTTCGGATTGATGACTAGGATTTTCGGCACGGAGATCTCTTGATCGGAAGGTCTGGCAACAATGTCCAAGACATCTGATATACTACCAAATATTTCAGTGTGCAATTCGTGAACCGTGGCGCCGCTGCCGATTCCGGATGGATCAGGATGTCATCGGCGGCGCTGTCTTGCGGTTGGCGGGGTCCCGCGAAACGCCGACACGCAATGGCGTCCGGGCAAAGTCGGTGAGGAAGCGGGCCAGCTCGTCGGAGACAAGCTCGACCAGACGCTCGCCGAGCTCGATGGTCGCCGCAGCCGGATCTCCGAAATAGCCGCAGTCGTCGGCCTGGAAGATCGGAGGCCATGCTGCACCGCTTTCGGTGATCGGGTCGCGGTCCGTCCCGTCCGCTATCCACGGCTGTGTGCGCCGCGGTGGCAAGCCGCGCTTGGTCTCGGTGATCCTTGCGACAGCTTCCGGCTCGTCGGCGCATATCGCCATCATCAGCGCCGTCTCGAACTCGCAGGCGTGGCCAAAGCGCTTGACGGCCCCGGCCAGCATATCCGGCCAGACCTTCTCGCTCGGGGCGAAATAGTCGACCGCCGCAGCGGGCATCCCGTCGGTCACCAGTTCGGTCGCCAGCGAGCGCAGCGGTGCGGAATTGCCGCCGTGGCCGTTGACGATCACCAGCCGCTGGAAGCCGGATGCCAGGATGCATCCGGCGATCTCCCTGAGCACGGTGAGGAAGGTGGAAAGGCGCAGGCTGATGGTGCCCGGCAGGCTCAGATGGTGCGGCGAGAACCCGTAGGGGAGCGGCGGCGCGACAAGGACGGGGACCCCCTCGACCTTGCGGGCGCCGGCGACGCTCATCGCCGTGCTGATGGCAATATCGGTCTCCACCGGGAGGTGCTCGGCATGCTGCTCGATGGCACCCACCGGAAGCAACACCAGAGCCCCGCTGTCCCGCGCCGCCCCGATCTCCGAATCGGACAGCCTCTGCCAAAGAACGCTACGGAACATGTCGGTTACTCCCGTCTTGTGAGATATCGTGCAAAATATCTATGCGCTATCTGCCTGTAATATTAGCATCTTGCGTCGACTCGGATTAGGATCGAAAAAAATCGGCATTGGGGTCACGGAAAGAACAGGAGACACCTGTTGCAACCAGGGTCATCGACGGTGAACAAATCGGGTCGCCGCAATGCAGGCCGAAACGGCACGCGTTCGAAGGGGCGTTCCGGCCGGCATGATAACGTTTCGCTGACCAGCATGGTCTACGACCGGCTCCGGAACGACATCCTCACCTGTGCCCTCGAACCGGGCTCCGACGTATCGGAGCAGGAGCTTGCGGCGCGCTTCGAAGTCAGCAAGACGCCGGTTCGCGAGGCCTTGGCGATCCTGCGTTCGGACGGGTTCGTCCGCATCTTCCCGCGCCGGGGATACCAGATCATCCCGGTGACGATCCGCGACATGACCGAACTCTTCGACGTCCGCACCATTCTCGAAGGCGGCGCCGCCGAGCTCGCGGCCGTGAGGATTTCGGACGCCGAACTCGACCGGCTGGAGGAACTCGCCCAGGTCGTCTACGATCGTGCCGAGCAGCCGAGCCTCAAGCGGTTCATACAGGCCAACCGCGATTTCCATCTGGCCATCGCCGCGGCTGCGGATAATTCGCGCCTCTGTCAGTTGCTCGAACGCCAGCTCGATGAGCTCGAGCGGGTCTTCTATCTCGGCGCCCGCCTCAGGGACGTCAATTCGGAGGTGATCGCCGATCACACCAAGATCGTGCAGGTCCTGCGGTCGCACGACCCGGCGGCCGCCCGGCAGATTCTCATCGAGCACAATGAGCAGACGCGCCGCGGCCTCTCCGGCGCCATCGCGGACGGCCGCGGATTCGCGGGGCTCGGCCTCTAGGTTCATCACGCCGGTGGCTTCCATAGTCTTTGCAGCACCGGCGACGCGTCGGTGTCTATCTCGGACCATGCATCGAGCGCAGCGAAATGGGCAGCCTCTTCTTCCTCCCACAGGGCCTTCGTGATTCCATGGATCATGGGGCCGATCCCGTATTTCATCCCGGTCACTGACGCCCCGGAGTGGGCGTTGGAGACCGTCGCGCCGTAGTTGAAGCAATAGATGCTCTCCAGCCCCGGCGTCCGCCCCTTCTCCCTCTCGACGAAGGAAAGATCCGGGTTGAGATAAGGATAGGTGCCGAGCGTGTCGTCGGCCCGCTCGGGCGGCGGCACGTACCTGTCCCGCCACAACGCGATGTTGTCTGCGAATCGGGCAAGCTCTGGTCGCAGGTTTGGATCGATGACGAAGCCGCTCCCGATGAAGAGGTGGTCGAACCGTTCGACGCTGTTATCGGTGGCGGTGATCTCGACGGCACCGTCGATCATACGGGCGTCGGCCCAGGATGCTCCCGGATGGAGCATGAAGTTCGGAAAGTGCCCGCAACGGTTGACCCCGTCCTGGGTCGGCGGCTGACCGAAACGGAACACCACCGTCATCCAGCGCCACTTGCTGGCATCGTCCATCGAGGCGTAGTGGCGAAGATAGCCGGCTTTCTCCAGGTAGCGAAAGCCGTTGATCTGCAGGATCTGCTTGCGGCGCATGTACATGGTGACCGCGTCCGCTCCGTTCTCGAGAAGGTCGGCCGAGCGATCCCAAGCCGTTGCACCCGCGCCCAGCACCGCGATGCGCCGCCCGGCGAAGTCGCGACTGTCGACATCGTCGGTGCACATGGTCCAGCGGTCGGCGGGAATGTTCTCGCGGACGAATGGCGGCAGCCACCAGGCACCCAGGCCTTCGATCCCAGTCGCGAGGATCACCTTGCGACAGAACAGGCTTTCAGTTCCATTGGGCGTCGTCATGACCAGACGAAGGACGCCGTGCTGGGGTCCGATATCGTCGACCCGCGTCTCGTTGCGAACCGGAATGTCGACGACGTCGCGGTACCAATCGAGGTAGGCCTGCCATGTCGTGCGCGGCCACTTGCCCATTGCCTCCCACTGCTCCTCGCCGAACATCGCCTCGAACCACGTTCGCGGCGCGAGGGAAGGTATGCCGAGGTCAGGGCCCGTCACGTGCTTGGGCGAGCGCAGGGTCCACATCTTGGAATAAGTGACCCAGGGCCCTTCTTGCCCGCGAGGCATTTGATCCAGCACGACGATGTTGGTCACGCGCTCGCGGCGCAACGCGAAGGCTGTGGCGAGGCCGCCCTGACCGGCGCCTATGATTGCGACGTCGTAGAGATGGGTGCCGTCGGGCAGGCCGCGCGGCGATAGCCAGTCGTCCCCGGGATAGGCAAGGATGATTTCCAGGTCGCGGCGCACACGCTCCGAGAGGCCAGCGAGCCGCTTGGCCGCGTCGCGGAGCGGCCGAGGTTCGGCGGGCGGACTGAGGCCTCGTGACTGCTTAGTCGTGTGCATGTTCGGCAAGGGTCAGACGAAGGGAACCGGCGTCCGTGCGGGCAGATCCGACCGCTCTGAGTGATCGCGTCAGCCGTTCCGCACCACCGAGCGGCAGGTCGAGCAGGCTGACGAGACCCGGTGACGCATGATCGAGTCCGCGCGCGGCGTGAAGCATCATTGTCGCCGCGCCGGAAACCGGAGAAGCGGACGGGCTCACGGTCATGGTGACGGTCTGCGTTCCTTCGGCAATCACTGTTTCCTGCGCCGTGCGGCCGGCGCCATCGGGATCGAGCAGCATCTCCAACGTCATCGACATGCAGGGATGACAATCGACGGAGGCAACCGCGCGTTGGACGACGCCAGCGACCGCCCCCCTTGCGACGACACCACCGGCACTCCTTATCTCGCGCCCCGCCACAACCGGCTCCCAGCTCTCCTCAATCGTATCGATCGGCCAGCCGCGGCGCTCCGCCACCGCAGCCATCGACTCCGGAAACCCGATATGGCCGTGGATTGCGCCGCTTGAGAGCCGCTCGGCGAAAACATCCGGTTTCAGGCCGAGCCCGACATGGGCGAAGTCGCTCCGACCGATACCGCTGACGTCAGCCACCCGAGTGACGTCGAGTCGGCGCAGGCCGGGGACAACCTGAGAGAGGACCAATGGAATCGTGTCGAAGGCGAAACCGGGATTGACGCCGCAGCCGACGACTCGCCGGCCACCCGTCCGCGCCTCCCTGTCAATGCGTTCGGCGAGATCCGCGTATCGCAGCCATGGATAAAACATCCATTCGGCGGCGGTTACCACGTCGCAATCCGAGCCGACTGCCGCCGTGAGATGCAGGAGCACTTCAGATGGCTCCGACGTCGCCGCATGGAAGATAATATCAGCACCCGACATCGCGCCAGGATCGGATGACACGCGGAGATCGCCGCGAAAACCGGCAATAACATCGGATATCCGGCCGCCAACGATCGTGTCATCGTGATCGATCACGGCCGTCACGACGAAGTCGCGGCCGTCGGCGCAGGCCCCGACGATGGCGCGGCCAAGTGCGCCAAATCCCCAGACCGCGACGCGCTTCATTGTCACTCCTTCAGCCACTCAAGCTCACGATGAGCCTGGGTCGGCAGGAACTCGATCACCTCATGGGTGAGGAGGCCCGCCCGGCGGAATGGGTCCTCGGCCAAGATCGCGTTGAGCGCATCGAGACCAACACCGCGCGCTATCATCACCGCGCCGGTACGAGGCTCTCTCCGCCCCGACAAGATGAACGTGCCGCCTTCGTAGAGCGGCGTCAGCCACGCCCGGTGCTCGGCCATCAAGGCATCGATCTCCGCCAGAGACGCGACATAGCGCGATACGACAACGAACATCACCCTCTCCCTTGGCCCAAGAAATGCTTTCCTTCTGCTGATAAAGTTTGGTATAGATATATTACAGAATATGTCACGAGATATTTTCAAGGTCGGTGTCGATGCCACGGCGGATCCAACAGCAGGTGACGTTCCTCTACGTCCCCGAACTCGACCCGGTCGTCGAGTTTTACGGTTCCGTCATGGGTCTCCCCTTTGTCCTGGATCAGGGTGACTGCAAGCTCTTCGGGGTCGGACCCGACAGCTTCCTTGGGATCTGCCGCAACAGCAGCACCCAGCACATGGCGAGCGAGGCGCCCCAGCAGCCTGGGCTGATCTTCGCGATCGTCACGCCCGATGTCGATGAATGGCACCGGCATCTCGTCGCCAAGGAGGTGCCGATCGTGAAGCCGCCGACGCTCTACGAGGAGTACGGCATTTACCACATGTTCGTCCGCGACCCTGCCGGCTACCTGATCGAGATCGAGCAGTTCCGGCAGCCCGACTGGCCGGCGCCCCTCGGGCCGGAGCAGTCCATTCCCGATTTCGCAACCCGTTGAAACAGGAGAGTCGATCGATGACTGCTTTTTCCGTACTGACGCGAACCGTCACCATTGCCGCCGGGATATCGCTCGCAGCGATAGCGGGTTCGCAGGCGGCCGATCTGAATGCGATCAAAGAAGCCGGCAAGATCACTGCCCTGACCACTGCCAACGACCGGCCGAATGCCTATATGGATGAATCGGGCAAGCCAACGGGATTCGAGATCGACGTCTGCAACTACTTCGCCGACAAGCTGGGCGTCGATCTGGACCTCGGCGTCATCGCCTGGGAAGGCATCCTTCCCTCGCTGACCGCCGGTCGCGCTGACATCATCTGCTCCGCGGTGAACATCACCAAGGCGCGGACGGAGACCTTTGATTTCTCGGTACCCTATTCGAGGACCAACATCGTCGCCGTGGTACCGATCGATTCCGACGTCACCGGGCCGACCGATCTCGAAGGGCGCGTTGTCGGCGGCGTCACCGGCGCCGACGGTGAGGACATTATCCGCGAGATCGGCGGATTCAAGGAGATCCGGGTCTATGCCGGCCTCACCGAAGTGATGACAGATCTCATTGCCGGCCGACTCGATGTCGTGATCACCGGCGACATCCAGGCCGGCGCGTTCATCAAGCAGCGCCCCGAAGCCGGCAAGATCGTCGGCAAGCCGTACAAAACCAACTTCGTCGGAACGCCGATGGCCGCCGGATCGGGCGAATTGCAAGCCGCCCTCAACGAAGCGATCAAGTCCGCCCGCGAAGATGGCACGCTCGATGCTCTGGCCGAAAAGTACTTCGGACTTGCCGACTTTACCTCGACCCTACCGCCGATCGGTGAGCCGGCTACCTTCAACTAATCGACGGCCGGGGCTGGCTGTCAGAGTGAGTGCATGGACCTAGATTTCGGCTCACTGATCGTCTACTTGCCGTTCCTGGTCGCGGCGACTTGGATGACGATCTACCTGGCCGTTGTCTCACAGGTGATTGGAACCGTTGCGGGCCTGCTTCTGGCGCTGGCCCGCATGTCTCCCCGGTTCGTGCTGCGCTATCCAGCGCTGCTCTATATCTGGGTGGCGCGAGGCACTCCCGCGCTCATCCATCTCTTCTTCATATACTTCGCGTTGCCGACGATCGGCATCAGCTTCGATCCGGTGCCAGCCGCCATCATCGCCTTTTCGATTAGCTCGAGCGCATACAACGCCGAAATCCTGAGGGCGGGGCTGACCGCGGTCGCTCCTGGACAGATCGAGGCAGCGCGCGCCGTCGGCATGACTTACCCGACCATCGTCCGGCACATCGTCCTTCCCCAAGCCGTGCGGATCGTCATCCCGCCTTATATGAGTAACTTCATCAGCCACATCAAGAACACGTCGCTGGCGTCGGTCGTGACCGTGCGTGAGCTGATGCTCACTACCCAGATGATCTACACGAACACTTTCCGGGCAATGGAGGCGCTGCTTCTTACCGGCAGCATCTATCTCGCCCTGACGTCGCTCGTCTCGATGGGCCAGTTGTGGCTGGAGCGCTGGTTTACCTTTGAGGACCGGAAGCTCAGTGCCCGCCGGCTTGCCCGGCTCGGTCTCACGGGCACGGAGACGTCATCGGTTCCGGCGACGGAACCTCTCCCCCGTGTCGCGGCGACGGCGAAGACCGAGGCAGAGCCCGTAGCGCGCGGTCCAGTGCTGAGCGTGGCCGCCCTCAATAAGAGCTTCGGCGATGCGAAAGCATTGGTCGACGTCACCGTTGATATCAACAAGAGCCAGGTGGTCTGCCTGCTCGGCCCCAGCGGCTCCGGCAAGAGTACGCTCCTGCGCTGCATCAACCTCCTCGAAGAGCCCGACTCCGGCCAGATCCGCATCGACGATGAGGGAACGCAGTTCAACCTGACATTCGATGGACGTCGCCAACGAACATCGGGACGGGACATGGCCCGCCTCCGTGGCGGCGTCGGGATGGTCTTCCAGCACTTCAATCTGTGGCCGCACAAGATCGCCCTGGAAAATGTCACCGAAGGATTGATACGGGTGCGCGGCATGAGTCCGAAGGAGGCCGCCGAGGTGGGCAAATCGATGCTCGCCAGGGTCGGCCTCGGCGACAAGCTGATGGCTTTTCCACAACACCTGTCAGGTGGACAGCGCCAGCGTGTCGCCATCGCCCGCGCTCTGGCGATGCGACCCAAGGTCATGCTGTTCGACGAGCCTACCTCGGCCCTCGATCCCGAGCTGGTTGGCGAAGTCCTGCAGGTCGTCGAGGACGTTGCCGCCAGCGGCATGACGATGCTGGTAGCAACGCACGAAATGGGGTTCGCCAAGCGTGTCTCCGACCGCATTCTTTTCATGGACGAAGGTCGCGTGGTCGAAGACGCAGCGACGGTCGATTTCTTCAACAGCTCCCGGAACGAGCGGAGCAAGCGGTTTCTCGGTGCGATCCTCAGTAGCTAGA
>NZ_JAGRLA010000127.1 GCF_020442045.1 Bauldia sp.
CAGCGAAGTAACGCCCTCGGAGGAACCGGCGACCTTGAAGTCCATGTCGCCGAGGTGATCCTCGTCACCAAGGATGTCAGACAGGACGGCGAAGCGATCGTCTTCCTTGATCAGGCCCATGGCGATGCCGGCCACCGGCCGCTTCAGCGGCACGCCGGCATCCATCAGCGACAACGAGGTGCCGCAGACGGTCGCCATCGAGGACGAACCGTTGGACTCGGTGATCTCCGACACGACGCGGATCGTGTAGGGGAAGTCATGATGGGCCGGCAGGATCGGCCGCACCGCCCGCCAGGCGAGCTTGCCATGGCCGATCTCGCGACGGCCGGGCGAGCCCATCCGTCCGGTCTCGCCGACCGAATAGGGCGGGAAATTATAGTGCAGCATGAAGGATTCCTTGTAGGTCCCCTCCAGGGCATCGATGAACTGCTCGTCGTCTCCGGTGCCGAGCGTGGCAACCGCCAGCGCCTGGGTCTCGCCGCGGGTGAACAGCGCCGAGCCGTGGGTGCGCGGCAGGAGGCCGACCTCGGCGACGATCGGACGGACAGTCCTGACGTCGCGGCCGTCGATGCGGATGCCGCGATCGAGGATGTCGCCGCGGACGATCGCCTTTTCGAGATTCTTGAACATCTGGCCGACGAGCTGCGGCGACGGCGCGTCCTCGGCGCCTTCCGGCACCAGGGCCGCGACGAGCTTCTCCTTGACGGCGTCGATGGCAGCGCGGCGCTCGGACTTGACCGGGATCGCGTAGGCGACGCGGAGGTCGTTCTCGGCCACCTCACGAACCCTGGCGTAGAGTTCCGAGTGATCGGCCGTCTTGATCTCCCGCGGCTCCTTGGCGGCGCGTTCGGCGAGCTGGATGATCGCGTCGATCACCGGCTGGAAGCCCTTGTGGCCGAACATCACCGCACCGAGCATGTCGTCTTCCGACAGCTCCTGCGCTTCCGACTCGACCATCAGCACCGCGTCGGCCGTACCGGCGACGACAAGGTCGAGCTTCGATTCCGCCATCTCGTCGATCTGCGGATTGAGGACGAATTCGCCGGCGACGAGGCCGACGCGCGCGCCGCCGATCGGCCCCATGAAGGGCAGGCCCGAAATCGTCAGGGCGGCGGAGGCCGCGACCATGGCGACGATATCCGGGTCATTCTCGAGATCGTGGCTGAGGACGGTGGTGACGACCTGGGTCTCGCACTTGTAGCCATCGGCGAAGAGCGGGCGGATCGGCCGGTCGATCAGACGCGAGGTCAGCGTCTCCTTCTCGCTCGGGCGGCCCTCGCGCTTGAAGAAGCCGCCGGGGATCTTGCCGGCGGCGAAGGTCTTCTCCTGGTAGTTCACGGTGAGCGGGAAGAAGTCGATCCCGGGGCGTTCCTCCGGGGCGCCGACCACGGTGGCAAGCACGGAGGTCTCGCCGTAGGTGGCGAGGACCGCGCCATCGGCCTGGCGGGCGATACGGCCGGTCTCAAGCACGAGCGGGCGGCCCGCCCATTCGATCTCGACTCGTTGGACATCAAACATGGTTCATCCTTTCATACGTCATACGGACGCGAAGGCGAGCCATGGGCAAGACGACGAGAGGCTCTCCCGGGACAAACCCGTCACGAGAAAGCGTCTGGCGATCCTGCCATGGCCCCAATCCGGTCCGCTGTTCCTGGCGCGGCAGCCCCATGCCGCCGCGCGGAGTGCATCCGGGGCCGTATTTTCCGCGAACGGACGAACGGCACCGGCCTCAAAACGCTCCTAGCGCCTCAGTCCGAGGCGCTCGATCAGCGTGCGGTAGCGCCCGGAATCGACACCATTCAGGTAGTCGAGCAACCTGCGGCGCTGGCTGACCAGCTTCAGAAGTCCGCGCCGGGAATGGTTGTCCTTGGCGTGCGACTTGAAATGCTCGGTCAGATTGGCGATCCGTTCGGAGAGGATCGCGACCTGGACTTCCGCCGAGCCGGTATCGCCCGGCTTGGTGGCATATTCTTCGATGAGCGCCTGCTTGCGCTCTGCCGTTATCGACATCGGGTCTCCTTTCTGGAATGTCGACAGGGATCGATCCCTGCCGGTGGATACGGCCGGTGCCGGGATGTCGTCCAGCACGGTCGGAAAACGGAAAAGCTTTCGCGGCAACCAAAGGCCGCTGGCGAATGCGTGGGGAATATGGCCGAAAGGCCGACGAATTGCCAGCGAAATACATGTCGCCACAAGTCATTGGCATCGCTTGTTTTTCTCGCCGAAGGATCAATCCCGAAACACCCGGCGCGGATGGAATTCGCCCTGGTCGACCTCGCCGATCGCGATCGTACGGCCGGCCAGCGTCGCCTGGACGGTGCCGGAGACGATCGGCGCATCGCCGCCGCGCACCAGCACCGAGCCGCCGCGCATGATCTCGGCGGCGTCGTTGCGGCCGAAGGCGATCTCCGGCAGGGCGGCGAGCGCGGTGGCGATCGGCAGCAGGAAACGGTCGAGATCACTGGCTGGGCCTTCCTCGCGCGCCTTGATGAGATCCTGGAGGCTCACCGACTTCGCCTCGACGAAGGGGCCGACCGCGCACCGCCTGAGGGCGACGACGTGGCCAAGCGTACCAAGGGCCCGGCTCATGTCGCGGGCGAGCGAGCGGACGTAGGTGCCCTTGCCGCATTCGGCTTCGAAGACCGCATGGTCGACATCCGGGACCTCGACCAGCTCGAAGCGGTGGATGACCACCGGCCGCGGCTCGATCTCGACCACCTCGCCTTCGCGCGCAAGGTCGTAGGCGCGATTGCCGGCGATCTTGATCGCCGAGAAGGACGGCGGACGCTGCATGATCTCGCCGACGAAATCGCCGATACGCGCCTCGATCGACGCGCGATCCGGCCGCTCGTCCGATGTCGCGACGATCTCGCCGTCGGAATCGTCGCTATCGGTCTCCGCCCCCCAGCGGACCGTGAAGCGATAGAGCTTGCGGCTGTCCTGGACGAAGGGCACGGTCTTGGTGGCCGCGCCCAGGGCGATCGGCAGGATGCCGGAGGCCAGCGGATCGAGGGTGCCGGCATGGCCGACCTTTGCCGCCCCGAACAGGCGCTTGACCGAGCCGACCGCCGCCGTCGACGTCTGGCCGATGGCCTTGTCGAGACAGAGCCAGCCGGAAACGTCCCGGCCCTTACGCTTGCGGTTTGCCATCAGGCTGCCCCGGAGCGGAGTATCCGTGCGTCCTTCGAGGCTCGGGCCCTGCCCGAGCACCCCAGGATGACGGAGATGGTATACGATTCCGGCAGGTCGGCCCCGCGCGATACGTTCGCCATCCTGAGGTGCGAGCGCCAAGCGCGAGCCTCGAAGGACGCACTGGCAAGACTCGACGCCATCATTCGCCCTCCCCGAGATCGCGCTTGACCTCCGGCGAGCGCAGCAGCGCATCGATCCTGTCGCCCTCGTCGAAGGAGGTATCGAGCCGGAAGTGGAGGTCGGGGGCGCGCCGCAGGTCGACGCGCCGCGCCACCGCGCCGCGAAGGAATTTCCTGCTGCGCTCGAAGGCCGAGACCACCGCCTCGCCGTTCTCGCCGCCGAGCGGCATGACGAATACGGTCGCGACGGTGAGGTCCGGCGACATGCGCACCTCGGGCACCGTCACCACCATGCCCTCGATCGCAGGATCGTGGATCTCGCCCTGGAGGATGATGTCGGACAGGGCATGACGGACCAGCTCGCCGACGCGAAGCTGGCGTTGCGAGGGAGCGGAGCCGTGGGCGGATTTCTTGGCCATCATCGTACCTGCCGCTGGCGGGCATGCCGGCAAGGGATCGCTGCCGACCACGCCGGCCCCTCGACCGACGCGGCAGGTGGCTGCCGGAACCCCGGGAGAAGCCCCTAGAGCGAGCGCGCGATCTCCTCGACGCGATAGCACTCGATGACGTCACCGACGCGCATATCCTCGTAGCTCTCGAAGGCCATGCCGCATTCCTGGCCATTCGGCACCTCGCGGACCTCGTCCTTGAAGCGCTTGAGCGTCGACAGCTTGCCCTCGTGGATGACGACGTTGTCGCGGATCAGGCGGACATTGGCGCCGCGCTGGACGACCCCGTCGGTGACCCGGCAACCGGCGACCTTGCCGACCTTCGAGATGTTGAAGATTTCGAGGATCTCGGCATTGCCGAGCATGGTCTCGCGCAACTCCGGCGACAGCATGCCGGACATCGCCGCCTTCACGTCATCCACGAGATTGTAGATGATGTTGTAGTAGCGAATCTCGATGCCCTCGGCTTCGGCTGCGTTGCGCGCCTGGGCGTTGGCGCGGACGTTGAAGCCGATGATCGCGGCTTCCGACGTCGCCGCCAGCGTCACGTCGGATTCGGTGATGCCGCCGACGCCGGCATGGATCACCCTTGCCGCGACCTCGTCGGTACCAAGCGATTCCAGCGCCTGCCGGATCGCCTCGACCGAGCCCTGGACGTCGGCCTTGACCACCAGCGGGAAGACCTTCTGGCCGCTCGCCTGGAGCTGGTTCATCATCTCGGCGAGCGAGCCGCGGGCACCGGTCAGCCGCGCCTGCGCCTTCTCGCGCTTCTGGCGGGCCCGGTAGTCGGTCACCTCGCGGGCACGCGCTTCCGATTCGACGACGACGAAACGGTCGCCGGCCTCCGGAGCGCCCTGGAAGCCGAGGATCTCGACCGGCATCGACGGCACCGCCGCTTCCACGGCATTGCCGCGGTCGTCGATCAACGCCCGCACCTTGCCCCATTCGGAGCCGGCGACGAGAATGTCACCGATGCGCAGCGTACCGCGCTGGACGAGCACCGTGGCCACCGGTCCGCGGCCGCGATCGAGCTTGGCCTCGATCACCGTGCCATCGGCCTCGCGGTCGGGATTGGCCTTGAGCTCAAGCACCTCGGCCTGGAGGAGGATCGCCTCCAGAAGCTTGTCGAGATTGGTCTTCTGCGCCGCGGAAACCTCGACATCGAGAATCTCGCCGCCCATCGATTCGACGAAGACCTCATGCTGCAGCAGCTCGGTGCGGACGCGGTTGGCGTCGGCCTCCGGCTTGTCGATCTTGTTGATCGCGACGATAATCGGGACGTCGGCCGCCTTGGCGTGATTGATGGCCTCGATCGTCTGGGGCATGACGCCGTCATCGGCCGCCACGACGAGGATGACGATGTCGGTCACCTTGGCGCCGCGGGCGCGCATCGCCGTGAAGGCGGCGTGGCCGGGGGTGTCGATGAATGTGATCTTCTGGCCGTCCTGCTCGACCTGATAGGCGCCGATATGCTGGGTGATGCCGCCGGCCTCGCCGGTGACGACATCGGCCTCCCGGATCGCGTCCAGCAGCGACGTCTTGCCGTGGTCGACATGGCCCATGATGGTCACGACCGACGGACGCGGCTTGAGGTCGGCCTCGTCGTCGGCAATCGAGAACAGGCCCTCCTCGACGTCGGACTCGGCGACGCGACGGACGGTATGCCCCATCTCCTCGGCGATCAGCTGGGCGGTGTCGGCATCGATGATGTCGGCGGCCTTGACCAGCTGGCCCTGCTTCATCAGCAGCTTGATCACCTCGACGGCGCGTTCCGCCATTCGGTTGGCGAGCTCCTGGATGGTGATCGTCTCGGGAATGACGACCTCACGGACGATCTTCTCGCGCGGTCCCTGGTCATGGGTGCGGGCGCGCTCGCGCTCGCGGCGACGGCGGATCGAGGCGAGCGAACGGGCACGCTCGGTGTCGTCGAGCGCGTTGCCGAGCGTCAGCTTGCCGCGGCGGCGCTCCTCCGGACGCTTGACCGGCCGCGGCTCGGCCGGGGCTTTGGTCTTGATCCTGCCGCGCAGCATGCCGGGCTCTTCGTCATCGGCCGGAACGGCAGCCGCCTTCGCCGCCGGGCGCGGCCGCTCGGTCGTCGCGGCCTCGGCGGGCGGGGGCGGCGGTGCGGCGTCATCTCCGAGGCGCCGGCGCGCGGTGTCCTCGGCGCGGCTGCGGGCTTCCTCCTCGGCCTTGCGGCGTGCGTCTTCCTCGGCCTGACGGCTCTCGGCCTCCTCGCGCTCCCTGGCAAGGCGCGCTTCTTCGGCGGCGCGGCGCTTCGCGGCCTCTTCCGCGCTCTTGCGCTCCTCGGCCTCGCGGACCCTCGCATCGGCAAGCGCCTTGGCACGGGCATCGATCTCGTCATCGGAGAGATGGCGCAGAACCACGCCCGCGGCAGGTGCCGCCGGGGCCGCCGCCTTCTCCGCCACCGGCTCGGGCGCCGCTGCCTTTTCCGGCTCGGGCGCCGCGCGCGGCGCCGCCGTCTCGGCCTTGGCCTCGCCCGGCATGACAACGCGACGCTTCTTGCGCTCGACCTGCACCGTGTTGGTGCGACCGTGCGAGAAGCTCTGCCGGACGGTATCCCGCTCGATGTTGCCGCGCTTCAGGCCCAGCGTCTTCTTCGGGGTCACCGTTAACGTCTTGTCGGTCGTCTCAGTCATGAATTCCCTACAATCCCGCAGACACTTTGTCTTGCTCGACCAACCCGTTCCCGGGCTCGCCAACACCTGTATCCCCGCCGACGAAATCGGCGAAGGCCCGAACACGCTTCAGCACGTTGATACTCGCCGGTCCAGCGAGCAACGCTGCATGTATCACATTTGTCCGGCCGAATGCCAAATCCAATTCCTCTCCCGCGAATAGCCGGATCACCGGCAACGGGTCCTTGCGGTCGCCGCGATACCGCCGCTCCGCACCTGCAATCTTGGCGATTCCGTCGGTGCCGGCCTCCGCGCCATGCACCAGGGCAATCACCGTTCCCTTGCCGAGCGCCGCCTCGACCTTGGCAAATCCGGTCACCACCGTCCCCGCCTTGCGGGCGAAGGACAAGGCCGACACGGCCGCCTGGCGAAGGCTGCCAGCCACCCGTTCGGCGAGTCCCGGCTCGACCCGAATGCCGGCACCGAGCCCACGCTGGAAGAGGCGCTTTCGCTCCGCGATCCGCACGTGTTCGGCATCCGCGGTCACCCAGACCCCGCGTCCGGGCAACCGCCGCCTGAGGTCCGCGACCACCGTACCGTCCGGCGCGGCGACGAACCGGATGAGCCGCTCGACCGGCTCGCTGCGCCGGGTGACGATACAGGTCCGCTCGGGTTCCCGCGCGCGCGGCGCCATTCGTATCGTCGCTCCCCGGTCAGACCTGCTGCGTCGCCTCGCCTTCGGCCGCCGCCTCTTCCTCGGCGGCAGCGGCGGCTTCTTCCTCGGCCCTCAATTCCTCTTCCGTGACCCAGCCGGCCTTGATCCGCGCCTGCATGATCATCTCCTCGGCCTCGGCCCGCGAAATGTCAAAGCCGTCGAGCGCGCCGGGGAAGCGGGTCGACTCGCCGTCCTTGCGCTCGACCCAGCCGATCAGGTCGTCAGGCACGCAACCCGCGAAATCCTCCATCGTCTTGATGTCGGACTTGCCGAGCGCGACGAGGGCCGCCGTGGTGACGCCGGGAATGTCCCTCAGTTCGTCGGCGACGCCAAGCGCCCTCCGTTCTGCGTCCTGCTCCTCCTCGATCCGCGCCAGGTATTCGGCGGCGCGGCTCTGCAATTCGACCGCGGTCTCCTCGTCGAAGCCCTCGATGGAAGCGAGCTCGTCGAGCTCGACATAGGCGATTTCCGAGATCGAGACGAAGCCCTCGGAGGCCAGAAGCTGGGCGACGACCTCATCGACGTCAAGCGCCTCGGTGAACAGGATGGTGCGATCCTGGAATTCCTTCTGCCGGCGTTCCGACTCTTCCTGCTCGGTGAGGATGTCGATATCCCAGCCGGTGAGCTGCGAAGCGAGACGGACATTCTGTCCGCGCCGGCCGATGGCAAGCGAGAGCTGGTCGTCGGGAACCACCACCTCGATGCGCTCGGCGTCCTCGTCGAGCACGACCTTGGCGACTTCGGCCGGCTGCAGCGAGTTGACGATGAAGGTAGCCGCATCCTGCGACCACGGGATGATGTCGATCTTCTCGCCCTGAAGCTCGTTGACGACCGCCTGGACGCGGCTGCCGCGCATGCCGACGCAGGCGCCGACGGGATCGATGGAGGAATCACGCGAGATGACGGCGATCTTGGCGCGGCTGCCGGGATCGCGGGCGACCGACTTCACCTCGATGATGCCGTCATAGATCTCGGGAACCTCCTGGGCGAAGAGCTTCGCCATGAATTGCGGATGGGTCCGCGACATGAATATCTGCGGACCGCGCTGCTCGCGGCGCACGTCGTAGATATAGGCGCGGACGCGATCGCCGTAGCGGAAGGTCTCGCGCGGGATCAGCTCGTCGCGACGAACA
>NZ_JAGRLA010000128.1 GCF_020442045.1 Bauldia sp.
AGCTGCCGGCCGTCGATGGTCGTGGTCGCGCTCGGTGAACCGAGATCGCCGGTGACTTCCTGCGCCGCCGCCGGCTGTCCCGCGACGGCCAGCGCCAGCAGGCTGGAAGCCAGCAGGCCGATGCAACTTGTTCTCATGATCGCCTCCCAATGGGTTCGGATGATTCGGAAATGCCTGCCGCCTGTCAGGCCCCTTCCCCGACGTTCCGCCAGCGCTTACCACACGCCCCCGGTCATCACCTATAGAGGCCGCGCGCGCGAAGCGGATTGATCAAGCTCAATCTGCGCGCCAGGACACGCGAAGCGCCACGTAGCGAACCCGATTGCCGGTGTAGCCTACGGGCCGCGATGCCCGTCAGGCCCCGGCGTCGGCCCGGAGCGGATCGCCGCCGACATCGAGCGCCAGCGCGCGGCACAGGCTCTCGGCATAATGCCTCGGGCTGCGCTCCTCGCGGAAGCGGAGGCGGATCGCCTCGCGCCGCGCACGACCCGGCCCATTGGCCAGGAGGTCGACCAGCACATCCGCCACCTGGGTGGCGTCGAACCGGTCCGGCACCGTCCACACATACTCGGACGGAACGTCCGCCGCCGCCGCCAGGTCCTCGTTGGCAACGGTCGGCAGGCCGGCGATCGCGCAGTCGACAAGGGCGGCCGAAAGGCTGCCGAAGCCATGGCTGCGGAGTTGCACCGCAAGGTCCGCGCCCACCATGTAGTCCCGATAAAGCGGCCACGGCAGGTGGTCGTCGAAGAAGCGTATGTGATCGGCGAGCCCCATCGCTTCGACACGCTCGCGCAACGGCCCGCTGCCATCCCCCATTCCGCCGATATTGCCGACGAAATGCAGGCAAGCCGGGATGCCCCTGTCCCGCAGCAAACCGAGAGCCCGGACGCAGTCCTGCGGCGCTTTCGTCGGATGCACGGATCCGAGGCTCGCCACCAGCACGACATCCTCTGCGACGCCGATCCGCTCCCTGGCCGCACGGCGTGCCGCCGGGGTCAGTTCCGCCGGCGAAAGATGACGGTGGGCGGCGAAAGGCAGCACGACCGGCTCCACCCCGTAGGTTGCCGCGATCAGTCGGGCCGACGATCCGGAATGGACCAGCATCGGCGACGCGCTTTCGGCAATTTCGCTGAGGAACAGCGTCCCCAGGCTGGCTTCGTCGAGCAGCCAGCGCCCGAGCTCGTCCGCGCCCACCGTCCGGCCGAGCTCCCGTGACGCGAGCGCCAGCGTCTTCTCGAGGCCCAGGCCCCCGCGATAGAAGTTGAGCATGCGCGAATCGTGGGCGATGCACGCTCCTCCGTAGCGGCGGAAGAGCCTGAAGATGGCACGGTGGTAGCGCGACGAATTGCCGGCCACGCTGACCACCCGGTCGTAGTCGGAGGAGACATGTCCGAACGCATCCAGCGGTCCGACGCGCGCGGCGCCATCCAGCGGGGCCGGCGCGCTGGTTTCGGTAAACACGTCCAGCTCGACCAGCTTGCCCAGTTCGCCGATCGCCGCCGCATTGTAGTCCGCGATCCCCGACTCGTCCGGCGGAACCGGCGTGAACATCGCCACCCGCGGCCGGCGTCGCCTGAGGACGGCGGGCGCGGCCTGCCGGTCGAGACGTTCAAGCAGCGGCGTCCAGAACCGCTCCGCGACCTCGGCCGCGCGAAACCTTGGCCAGACCGAGGCTTGCCGCGCGACCGCCGCCTCCCGCCACCGCTCGTCGAAGACGGCGCGCTCGAGCATCGCCGCAAGCGCCGTCGCGTCGTCGACCGCGAAACGGTCGGCCGGCGCCGCCAGCAGCTCGCGATGGGCCGGGATGTCGGAGGCAATGGACGGGACCCCGGCGGCCATCGCCTCGACCACCGGCAACGAGAACCCCTCGTCGAGCGACGGCACGACCAGGGCATGGGCGCGCGCATAGGTCTCGAGCAGCCGTTCTTCCGAAATCTCGCCCATCATCTCGACAAGCTGCGGGTCACCGCCGGCTTCGCTTGCGAGGGCACGCAGTCGATCGGCCACACGATCCGGAAAACGGCCGACCACCGCGATCGGGATTCGGGCCCGCTGCAGGCGCATCGACATTGCGTGCGCCCGTATCCCGAAGTCCGTGTTCTTCCTCGGGTCGTTGCCAACGACCAGGAGCAGGTGGCGAGGTGACTGGACACCGCCCGATGGCGGGAAATCCGGCCGGAGCGCGGCGCCGGTGACACGGATCGCCGCCGCTGGAACGCCGACGATTTCGGTGAGATCCCTGCCGGTGCTTTCCGAGATCGCGCCAAAGAGATCGAAGTCGGCCAACCAGCTCAGGTTGAGTGCATGATTCGACCGCACCACCGGGCGCTGGAGATACAGGTCCGGATGTTTCCAGGGGATGAAATCATAGACCACCGAGGCCCTGAACACGCCCGGCATCCGCATCAGCCGCGCCACGAACAGCGGATCACAGGTCATCGGCGACAACTGGACGAAGCCCTTCGATCGGCGTTCGCCGTCATATCCGTTGGTGACAATCCGCGAGACGCATTCGCGGGCCGCGGGGATCACCTCCCGCATGTCGGGATCGCAGATGCCGATCAGCTCCAGTTCCGGTGGAGCATGCTCCAGCAGAGCCAGCGCATGCCGTCCGATCCCACGTTTGGCGCGGATCGGATCCTGCAGGCAGCGCAGGTCGACCAGGACGGAAACGGAGGACGGAGAAAGCAGCGCTGCTCTCCCGTCAACCGCCGGCTGCATCGCGCGGACTATCGGCCGGCTTCGGTGCGGCCCGCAGCCTCGCCGTCAGCAGTGATCGCTCGACGATCTCCGCCATCGCCTTCGCTTCCTTTCCCGCCTCCGCCGATTGCACCCGCAGAGAGTCGAGCGCGGCGCGAATCTGGGTCATCTGCTTGCGGGTCTCGGCCGCCGCCGCCGCCGCATCCTTCTCCCGTCGCACGGACTGTAGCTGGAGCGCGTCGAGTGTCCTGCGGATTTCTGCGATCTGCTCGCGGGACGCAACCAGTTCGGCCCGCATCTCCTTCAGCCGGAGACGGGACTTCGCGAGCCGTTTCATGATCGGGCGCGCCACCGCCCGCCGCATTCGTTTGGAGAGCGGCTGCACGACGGTGCTGAAGGCCAGCGCTTCCAGGAAACCGCGGCGCTTTCGCCGGGCAGGCGCCCCGCTGCCACCCTTTCTGGCGCCGCCTGGCTTCGGCTCGTCGGCTTCCTGAGCCGGGGCCGGGTCGGTCATGGCCGCGGCCCGGCCGGCATCCCGCGCCTCTCGGCCCGGAAAACGGCGTCAGCAACGCGTGGGACGCGGCGGTGTTTCATACGCTGCAGGTTCCTGTCGGAGATCGAACAAAGTCTGGAAATGCCCGGCCGTGGGCAACCGGGATCCCCCACATCCGAATCGCGCGAAGCTATCAAGCTCCCCCGACGGCAACAACCGTTCACGGCCCGTCTCGATCGCTGACGCATCCCGGTCGCTGGCCCATTGGCGGACGCCCGACGCGAACGGGCAGGCGGAACCGGTGGCACACCGGCTTGTCGGGCAACCACCGCGTCAGATCGGTTTCGAACCACCCGGCAGGAGTGGCATCCACCTGACGGCCCGCCGGCGCGATCGGCGGTCAGTGAAGGGCGATCTTCGCCGCCGCGTCATGCGCAATGCTCGGGGCGCGCGCCGAAGATCGGATAGGTCGATCCGGCGGTGACGGTCTTCCCGGCCGCACCGCCCGCGATCATCTTCCAGGTCACTCGACGAGCGTCACCGGTGGCGGCGACCAGCGTCCGTCGATCACCTCGAAGCTCGGCCAATACAGGCGCAGGTTCATTGTGAAGGAGCCGCTTTGCGGTGCGGGCAGCCAGTTGGAGTCCTTGTCCGCCCCCGGCGACGCGCGCTGGATGTACAGGTCGAGCGACCCGTCCGGGTTGAATGCCAGGTCATCCCTGTCGCCGATCGCATAGCGGTCGATCGGGTTATCGGCGAAGAGCTGGCGATCATTGTACATGGTCAGCGACCAGAACGCCCGGACCGGCGGAATCTGGTCCTTGTCGAAATGCATGACATAGCGGCGGCCGCTGTCGAACGGACGGCCCTCGGAATCGGCGAAGGCTGTCGGATAGACGGCATCGTCGGGCACATTGGCGCCGAGCCCGCCATAGGCGACTCCCGCGCGATGAAGGTAGTCGGCGCCGTAGGTGCCGATCGCGGCGAGGTTTGTCCGCCAGCCGTTCTCGAGGACGCCGGCCTTCGCCCAGGCCGCCTTGATCAGCGGCAGTGCCTCCTCCGGCGCCGCATTCAGCGCATCCTGGATCGCCTGGGGCTGGTCCGCCACCGAAAAGCCCTCGCCGGGCACGATGCCGATCCGCTTCATCCGGTCGATGATCGGATAATCGTTGGCGTGGGGCGGATTGGATTTCATCAAGTCGGCGAATGTCGCGAAGAAGGTCGCCGCGTCCATTTCGTCGACCTGATCCGGCGGCGCGGACACGTCGCGGTTCGGATCGACTTCTCCCTTCGGGGGCTCATAGGGCTTGCCATAGGCGCTGAGCGGCACGGCGGTGAGGCCATTCTGGAATGCGTGAACGGCGTCATAATCCGCCGTACCGTTCGTTTGCACGCGACCGCCGATCCAGCCACCGGCCGTCGGGCTGTCGTAGCGCGCGATGCCGGCCGGCAGGTCGCCCTCCCATCCCGGCCCGACGATCGCCAGCACCTGTGCGCCGTTGCCGGTGGTGCGGGAGCCCGGAGAGGCGAAGACGTCCGTCCAGTTGTCGAGCATCGGCAGCAGATAGTAGCGCCCGCCCGAATCCGGGACGGTGACGACCAGCGGCTCCTTCGACACGTCGAATATCAGCGACGAGTAAAGCGTGTCCGCATTCGGGCGAACGACGACGGTGAAGGATGGATCGGGAAATGCCAGCGCGTGCCCGAACTGGTTTACCGGCGCGGACGTGCTGCCCGTCGGTTCGGGGACGTTCGTGGAAATGTGTCCACTCACCTCCATCAGCACCAGCGGATAGGCATAGATATAGGCATCCCGCGCGATCTCCCGGGCCTCTTCCATGGAAACCGGTTGCTGGGCGGCAGCGCCCGACGCGAGGGCTGCGGCGCCCGCGCATGCGGCCGCTAAAAACAGGGCTTTCATCGACTTATTTTCTCCGATAGGGGCTGGATGTTCCTGTCGTCAGGTCCGGCGGTGAGCGGATCGCCGCGGACCGCTATGGGGCCTTCTCCCGGTCAGGCAGGCGGATATGCATCGCCTGGCCGATTCAAAGGGCTTCTCCCGCATCGCTGGCTGGTCTCGTCCCGGTTCCTTTGTCGGCTTGGCGCGCCATCGACGGGCGCCTTGACTAGCGCTTCGCGCAGCCGGAGACTATCCTGAACGGCACAATGTTTACGGGAGAAGCACGGGGATCTTGGCGGCGGGATTCCTGTGTTGGCTTCGTTCGGCAACGGTCCGGACGAAGGGTCGGCCGAATGCCGGCGCCGTCGGGCGGAACGCAGAGAATGAACCCACCGAGCCAGCACCCGGCGTGGACCATCCTGTTGACCAAGGGGTGGCTTTCACGGCAGCCGGCATGGTTTCAGGACGAAGTCGTCGCCCGCGCCACTTTCGAGACCTTCGAGCCGGATGAAGCGATCTACAGGATCGGCGGACCGCCGGGCGGGATCTACGGTCTTGTATCCGGAACATTGAAGGTGAGCACGGCTCCCCCTCATTCCGCGCCAAGATTCATCCAGTTCGGTATTCAGGGCGCCTGGGCGGGCGAAGGCCCCTATCTGACCGGAGAGCCGCGGCGGGCGGAACTGCGGGCCATTGGTCGCTGCACCCTCATGCATCTGCCCCTCGACGCGATGAACAGGATCACCGAAAGGAACGCCGACGCGATCCGGTGCTTCGCCGCCATCACCGTCTCCCATTTCGACGTTTTGGCGAGGATCATCGACGACCTGCTGCTCCCGCGCGCCGATCAGCGGATCGCATCCGTGCTGCAGCGCACCGGCTGGCTCGATCCGGCGACGGTGCCCATCAGTCAGGCGGAGCTCGGCGCGATGGCAAACGCGTCACGCAAGCAGGTCAACGCGGCGATTGCTCACTTCGCTTCAAAAGGCTGGATAAGGCACTCCTATCGCTCGATTGAGGTGCTCGACGGCGACTCGTTGTTGTCGTTTGCGCTGAAGGACGACCGCTGACCGTCTCGCGAGTGACGAGCCGGTCTTCCCGCGCTTGCCTGGATGCCGGGCCACGCGGACAGCCCTTATTCGGCCGCTCCGGGCTGCCGTTGCGGATCGGACGCCGGTTTTGGCCGATGGGCCGCGTGCTGGGTATATGCCTCGGGCACCGGTCCCCTTTTGCGAGCCGACCGCTTGCCTCGCTCCGCGCCGATGCAATAGGCGGCCGTCGCGAATGGAATGACCGGCAAGGCGAGGCGGACATATCGCCGGTCCCTTCGCGCCACATGGCGGGACATCCGGAACGCGATCGCCGTCCTGCGTTGCCAACCGTGGAATCCGAACGGCAGTCCCGAGGCGGTGAATTCGCCACGCCCCTCCGCCGCCCTGCGGCCGCGCGCGTAGCTGTCGCGGAGCAGCGCGACGGGATTCGTCGGATTGCGATGGATCGTCACCACCTTGGGCTGCCACACCGGCTTCTTGTCATCCGGCAGCCGTCCGTTGAACTCGCTGTCCTCGCCGATCCTGAGATCCTCGCGGAAATAGCCGAATTCCGCGAACAGCCCGCGATCGTAGGATGCGCCATACGGCAGGCCGCGCCGCTTCAGTTTCGGCTGGCGCCATGGAAAGACCGTCAGGTGCGATGCCCAGGCGAAGGGGTTTCGCCGATGGCTGTTGGCGAGCGAGCTGCCGACCGCCGCGAACCCCCCATTATGCATCAGCAGCCGGTTGGCCGCCCAGTCCTTGGTCGCCAGGCAGTCGCTGGCCAGGAAGGCCACATAGGGCGCCCGGGTTGCCCGGATTCCGATATTGCGTGCGGCGCCGACAAACAAGCGCTCCTGGCGCTCGATGACCGGAACGTCGAGGCCGTGCGACGCGAGGCATCCCGCCATGTCGCCGCCACCGGAATTGACCACGAGCACCTCGACCGGCGGGTCCTGGGCGAGCAGCGACCGGACGGCATCGACGGCCAGCGCCGAGGCGCCGACCACCAGCACGATTACCGCCAGATCGGGAGCGGGAGGAACGCTTTCATTCATCGCCGATGCGCCCCAGGGCCTCGTCGCCACGCGTCGCGGGGAGCTGGAGCCTCAGCCTGTCGTCAACGGATCGAGCATTCCGCCAGTCCCAACCTTGCTTGAATACGCGACGACGCATATGGACGGCAATCCCTTGATAATGCCGAAAAGCAGAGTCAAAGTATTTTGTTAACCGAACGGGCACCATGAGCCTCGGACGAGGAGGTGCGGACGGGTCGTTGCTGGTGCGGAAATGGTACGACGGCGTGGTTGCATCTGCTTCGGGCGGCCCGGATTCCGGCCCGGCTCCTCAATGACACCAGATGCGGTTCCGCGTTCCGCCTCGAACGTTCGGCGGAGCGGCGATGGAACACGCTGATCGCGGCCTGAGGTCCACCGATCGCAGGACGATCTCTGGTGGCGATCTCCTCCTGCTCATCCAGCTTCCGATCCTGAAGCTCGCCGCTCTCACCCTGCCGGAGGAGCGATGGCTCGCCTTCTGCCGCCTTGTCGGCTCCGGTGCCTCGGTCCGGACGGCGGCGGAAGCGGTCGCCGCCTATTTCGCCGCACCGGCCGCCACACCCGTCGATGCCGCTTCGGTGGCGCTCGAGGCCCGCGCCGCCCGGCTGGAGCATTTCATGCAGATCCTGGCGGGGAAGTCGGGCGCCGCGCTCCACCCGCGCCTGTCCGGGCTCGAGGACCTCGAATCCGCCCTCGCGGCGCGACGCGGCGCGGTGCTCTGGGTCGCTCACTTTGCCTATGCGCCACTCGCCGCCAAGGCGGCCCTCATGTCGGCCGGGTACCATACCTGGCACATGAGCCGGCCGGAGCATGGCTTCTCGAAGACCCGCTTCGGTATCGCGGCGCTCAACCCGCTGCGCTGGCGGGTGGAGGAGCGCCACCTCGCCGGGCGTATCCTGATCGACCGCAGGAATCCCGCCGCCGCGACCCTCAGGGCGAGGCGACTGCTCGCCGACAACGGCATCGTCTCGATCACCGCAGGGGACTGGGAAGGCGCCCGCGTGCTGGAGATACCATTCGGCCCGGGAACGGTCGGCATCTCCAACGGTGCCCCGGCCCTTGCCCATCTCGCCGGTGCCGCGCTGATCCCGGTGGTCACGGTCCGCGAGAGGCCCGGAAAGCCCATCGAGGTCATCCTGCTGCCGCCGCTGCTTCCCGATCGCTCCACCCCGCGAGGCGAGTGGGTCGACATCGCGGCCGGGTATTTTGCCGAACAGGTCGCGCCCTATGTTGCGCGGTTTCCCGGGCAGTGGCGGGACTGGCGGCGCTGGAAATGCCGCCCGTGAGCGACTGCCGGCACCGCGTCGCCGGCCGCGTCAGCCGGGCTTGTCCTGGCCCTGCGCCGGTTGCCGGGCCGCCTCGCCGAGCTCGACCTCCGGCATCCACAGACCGCCATCCTCCTTGTGCGGCGGCAGGAAGGCGCGGCGCTTGGCAATCTTCTTGAACTCCGCGCCTTCCTCGTCGGCGAGATAGTCGTAGCCCATCGCCTGGTACTGGCCTTCCGGATCGAGCACCTTGTAGAGATCGCGGCGGCCTTCCCGCCGTTCCCGCGTGATCATCTTGAGGTGGTAGAGGTTGAGGTCCGTCTTCCGCCGCTCATAGCCCTTGGGATAGTGCTGCTCGTGCAGGGCCTGCGTCCCGAATTCCTGTCCATCGAGGAGGGGGAAGAGGCGATAGCGGATCTTCCGGCCCCAGGCGCCGTCGTTCCGGTAGACGTCGGGCGCATAGAGTTCGCGCAGCCGGAAGCCCCAGGCGACCGGCCCCTCGGCCTTGGTGAGCTTCGGCATCTCTTGCGCGGCCGCCTGTTCGAGCCGCTGGTCGGGGTCCATGTAGAGCACCCAGCGCGCGCCCGTATCCCGCGCCGCCCGGATCAGCAGGGCGCGGCGCTCGGGTTCGGAGCTGAACAGGTCGGTCGCCGCGCGATCGTCGTAGGATATGTACCCGTCGACCATCGGCCTGAGATTCTCGATCAGGTCGGGGACGAGATGCGCGTCGTATCGGAAGGAAAAGACAGCCACGGTCCGGGGCTTCCGCCGCCACGGCAGGCGCCATCCCCGGCTGAAGAATTCGGTCGTCAACATGTCGATTGTCAGCAGCTTCCGGCAGGGTGACCGGCGGCGCCATGCCGCCCGTCGGGTCTCGAAACAGGTCGCAGCGAGGCTAGTTCATGGCTTCGCCCGCGACCAGACACCCCGGCGGAAAAATCCACCGTCCCGTCGGTCCGAACCGGGATTCCCGGTCCGCCCCCCGCGAGCGCACCGGCTGAACTCCCCTGCGCTTTTGGTTAGCATGCGCGGCAGGAGCGGGAATCACTCGTTCACAGCCCGACCTGCGGGGTGGAGATTTCGCCTGATGCCGACCCGAACGCCGATCGTCAAATCGTGGCACTGGACCGTCCCCGCGCTCGCCCTTGCCGCCCTTGCCTGCATGGTCGCCGGCGGCGCCGCGGCCCAGGAACAGGAGTCGCCGCCGCGCAGCGAACGGGCGATGCAGGACAACGTGCCGGTCGAGCCGGTGGCGCAGGACAACGAGATCCAGGCGCGCCTCCAGCGTATCCTTGTAGCAAGCGGCTGGTTCACCGATCCCCGTGTCGAGGTCAAGGAGGGGATCGTCTTCCTCGACGGCTTCAGCGAAACCCTGGAACAGTCGCAATGGGCCGGCGCGCTCGCCGCCCGCACCGAGGACGTCGTCGCGGTGGTCAACCGCATCGAGGTCAAGCCGGAGATCGACTGGGACCTGTCGCCGGCGCTCCAGGAGGTCCAGCGGCTCAGCACGGCCGCACAGCGTGCCATCCCCATCGTCGTGATCGGCGCGGTGATCCTCCTGGTCACCTGGCAGATCGCCCGGCTGGCGGCGCGTTTCATGGGCTGGGTCCTGCGCAACCGGATCGCGTCGCCGCTGATGCTGACCGTCGTTTCGCGCGCCTTCGCGGTCCCCGTCTTCATCCTCGGTCTCTATCTCGTCCTCCAGATTTCCGGCCTCACCAACCTCGCGCTGACCGTCCTCGGCGGCACCGGCCTCGCCGGCATCATCATCGGCTTCGCCTTCCGCGACATCGCCGAGAATTTCCTCGCCAGCCTGCTCCTCAGCGTCCGCAATCCCTTCCGCGCCGGCGACGTGGTCCGGATCGGCGGCAGCGAGGGCATCGTCGTCAACCTCAATACGCGAAGCACCGTCCTGCTCACCCAGGAGGGCAACCACGTCCAGATCCCCAATGCCACGGTGTTCAAAAGCGTCATCACCAATTTCTCGAGCAATCCGAGCCGGCGCGGCGAATTCTCGGTCGGCATCGGCTACGACGACCGCACCAGCCAGGCGCAGGAGATCGTCGAGAGGGTGCTGACCGCCCACCCGGCCGTCCGCACCGACCCCGCGCCCTTCGTCATCGTCGACGAGCTCGCCGCCGCGACCGTCAACCTCAAGGCCTATTTCTGGTTCGACAGCGACATCCATTCGCCGCTCAAGCTGCGTTCGGCGCTGATGCGCCAGACCAAGCAGGCCCTGATCAATGGCGGCATCTCGATGCCGGACGAGGCGCGCGAGGTGATCTTCCCGCAGGGGCTGCCGCTCTACCGCGCTGAGCCGGGCGGCAAGCCACCCGTCGCGCCGAAGCGCAGGAAGCCGCCCCCCTCGGCCGAATCCGACGCGACCCATGCCGAAGGCGGCCTCGCCAGCGAGGACGAGGACATCCTGCGCGAAGCCGGCGCCGCCCGAACCGCCGACGAACGCGAAAACCTGCTCAAGGGAAGCTGAGGCGGCCCTCTTTCGGTCGTTCTGGCATCACGGGTCCGCCGGTGCGCGCCGCAGGCGCCCGAGCCGGCGCACGGACTCCGCTGCTCCGCCCGACGGCCCTCCCGCATTGCCGTCCTGACAGCCCCCCCTTCGCCATCCTGAGGTGCCGCCAAAGGCGGCCTCGAAGGACGCACCACCCAGCCACCTGACCGAGCACCACCGGCGCCCCCCTCGACGTCATGGCCGGGCCTGACCCGGCCATCCACGCCATGACCAGCGAACGCGCCGCCTCCCTCCCCGAAGGCCCCAAGGCGGAATACGCTCCGCTATTCCGCCCTACGGCGCTCCCCATCCCGCGGTGGCATTGACAGCATCGGGCGGCTATGCGCAGGGATGCGTTGTTCCGGC
>NZ_JAGRLA010000129.1 GCF_020442045.1 Bauldia sp.
AGGCCCATCAGCATGTAATTGTAGACGCGCAGCATATGCGCGCGCAGACCTTCGTCGATCGCAGGTACGGAGGCGGCATGCGTCCCGTAACGCGCCTGCTGGTTGTCGTAATTGGCCATCGAAACCCTTCCTTTTCTCAAGTCTTTCCGGTTTTGCCCGGAACTCGCAGACCTGACGGCAATATGGGGCTTTGGCCTATCGCAAACAAGGGTCAAGGAAGCGTGAAACGTACCCTTGCGTAAACGATTTCCAGATATCCGGCCCCGATGATGCAATCGGTTCGCGAACCCCGGACGCGGTCGTCCCCCCTGTCCGGTTCGTATTGCGTGAAGGGAGATCATCGACCATGCAGCGAGCACCCATGCTTCGGCGAATCGTCACCGGTCTGGCGGTGCTCGGAGGCATAGCGGCAATCGCCACCGAGGCCGGCGCGGACGCGTCCAGGTCGAACCCCGATTCCGCCTTCCAGCTTGCCCTCGAAGACCTTGTCACCCGGGCACGCCCCGGAATCCTCGGAATCTCGGTCATCGACCTGGATACCGGCAACCAGTGGGGCGTGAACGACAAAGATGCCTTCCCGATGATGAGTGTCTTCAAGGTACCCGTCGTGGCCGCGGTCCTCGACATGGTGGACCGGAATGAGCTCGCCCTTTCCGACACCGTCACGATCGGCCGGGGCGACCTGCGCAAAGGCGCCAGCGAGATCGCGAAGTCGTTCGCCGGGACGGAGATGACCTTCACGGTGGACCAGTTGATGGCCGCCGCGGTCAGCCGGAGCGACAACACCGCGGTCGATGCCCTCATCAAGCGGATCGGCGGACCGGCCGTGGTCGACGCCTTCCTAAAGGATAAGGGCATCGGTGGCATGCGTATCGACCTGGACGAAGGCGGCATCGAGCACGTCTTTTCAGGGCTGGGTGCCAACGCGAAACCGCCGCCGGGCGAAACCGGCGACGCGAGTGACGCGCGGCTCTGGCGCGGATACCAGGCTTTCCTCGCGGATCCGAGAAACCGGAGCACACCGCAGGCGGCGGCGGCTTTTCTGCAAAAGCTCTGGAATGGCGATCTCCTCTCGGACGCATCCACGCAACGGTTGCTGGACCTGATGTACGCTCAGACCAAGCCGATGCGGCTGAGATCAGGCCTGCCGGAAGGCGCGCGCCTTGCCGACAAATGCGGTACGTCGGTTTCCATGCGAGGCGTGACAGCGGCCTTCAATGACATCGGCATCATGACACTGGCCGACGGCCGCTCCGTCATCATCGCGGCATTCCTAACCGCGGGCACGGGGTCGCGAGAGGAACGAACCACACTCTTCGCCGATCTCGCGCGCCAGGTGGCCTCGCGCCGGAGATAACGGCGCCGGCCCGCCGAATCCGGAGGCGGCTAGAGATTCCGGAGCACGGGAGCCGCCTTCTGGCCGAGCACCCGCCAGGTCCCGGCGAGGCCGAAGACCAGGGTCAACAGCAGGGCAAGCGCCGCCGCGCCGAGCGCCGGCCCGGGCAGGAAGGCAAAGGGCACGTCCATGATCGTCGCCAGCACGAACCAGGCGGCGAGCGACCCGGCGACGACGCCGAACAGTGCGGTCGCGGCCCCGAGCAGCAGGAATTCCAGGGCAAAGGCCGCGATCAGCTTGCCGCGCGTCGCCCCCAGCGTCTTGAGGACGACGGCATCGTGAATCCGCCGCCGGCTGCCGGCGGCGAAAGCCCCGCCCAGGACCAGCATCGAGGCGACGAGGGTGATCGCCGATGCGCCGCGGACCGCCCAGCCGATCTGGTCGACGAGATCGTTCGCCGTCTCGATCGCCTCCTTGACCCGGATGACCGTGATCGCGGGAAAGGCGTTGACCACCGCCTTGAGGAAAGAAAGCTCCTCCTCCGTGGTGCCGCCATCGGGATAGGCGAGCGTCGCGAGGCTGGTGAAAGGCGCACCGCGCAGCGTGTTCGGCGAGAAGATCATCACCGAATTCATCGATAGCGACTGCCAGTTGATGGTTCGGAGGCTGCTGATTTCGGCCGTGATCTCCCGGCCGAGGACGTTGACGGTGATGGTATCGCCGAGCTCGAGGTGCAGCTCGCCGGCGATCTCGTCGCCGAAGGAGACAAGCGGCGGACCCTCGTAATCGGGCGGCCACCATTCGCCGGCGGTCAGGTCGTTGTTCTCGGGCTTCGAATCCGCATAGGTGATGCCGCGGTCGCCCTTCAGCACCCAGCGCGCTTGCGGGTCGATCTCCGCCTCGTCTGCCGGGACGCCGTTGAGCTTGGTAATCCGCCCGCGCAGCATCGGCTGCATGTCGAGCTTCCCGCCGGGCGCCTTCTCCGCGACGAAAGCCTTGAGGCCGTCCGCCTCCGCCCCCTGGATGTCGAGGAAGAAGAAGCTCGGCGCGGTCTTCGGGATCGAGCCGAACAGCTCGCGCCGGAAGTTGCCGTCGATCAGCACCAGCGACACGAGAAGCGTCAGGCCGAGGCCAAGCGAGAGGACGACGGTCTGGGTGAGCGCCCCCGGCCGGTGGATGTTGCCGACCGCAAGCCGCACCACGGTCGAGCGGACACGGGGGACCCGGCGGGCGAGCGCCATCACCCCGAGGGCGACGACGCGGAGCAGCACGAAGGCGCCGGCCGCGCCGACCACGAAGGCGGCGGCGATGCGCGAATCGAAGGCGAGGCCGATGGCGAGCCCGGCCAAAACGGCGAGCGCGGCAGCGACCGCGGCGAGATAGGCCACCGGCGGCCGCTTCTGCACCGGCGCGACGGAATCCCGGAACAGCGCGGTCGCGCTGATCTGCCGGGTCCGCCCCAATGGATAAAGGGCAAAGGCGAGGGCCGTCAGCAGGCCATAGACGGCGGCTATTGCCAGTTCGAGCGGATAGAAGCCGGCGATGTCGACCGGCACGAATGCAGCGAGAAGCGGCCCGGCGACAAAGGGGATAACCGCGCCGAGAACGAGGCCGGCGACGATGCCGAGGCCGGCGATGATCATGATCTCGATGAGGTAGACGGCGACGGGAAGGCCGGCCGGCGCCCCGAGGCACTTGAGCGTGGCAATGACCGCTCTCTTGCCTTCGAGGTAGCTCGACACGGCGTTGGCGACACCGACGCCGCCGACCACCAGCGCGGTCAGGCCGATCAGCGTCAGGAATTCGGCAAAGCGTCGGATGTTGGTGTCGAGCGACGGCGCGGCATCCTCCCGGGTCCGCACCCGCCAGGCCTTGTCGGGGAAGTCGTCGGTGACTTTCTTGGCCAGCGCTTCGACCGCTGAGTCTCCCGGGTGGCCGGGAAGCAGGATGCGGTAGTGCCAGGTGGAAAGCGAGCCTGGCTGGACGAGGCCCGTTGCGCCGATAACGCCGCTGCTCACCATCAGCCGGGGACCGATCGAGAAGCCGTCGCCGAGTCGATCGGGTTCGCTCGCGATGACACCACGCAGGACGATCTCGGCTTCCCCGAGCTTCATCACGTCTCCGACCTCGACCCCGGCGCGGGTGAGAAGCTCGGCTTCCGCGAGCGCACCGAACCTGCCGTCCTTTTCGGCAAGGAGCGCCGGAGGGTCGCCGCCGCCTTCGACCGTGATCTCCCCGACCAAGGGATAGCTGTCGTCGACGGCCTTCAGCTCGACGAGTGCCTGGCCCTCACCGTCGACCCGTCGGGCGATCGCCCGCAGCGTCGCGACTTCCGAGACTTTCCCGAGCCCGTCGAAATAGGCGCGCTCTTCGGGAGTAGCCCGATTCTGGAGGAGGCGGACAGCGATGTCGCCGCCGAGGATGGCGCGCCCTTCCCGCGCCAGCCCCTCGGTCATGCCGCGGGCAACCGACCCGACGCCGGCGATGGTCGCAACGCCCAGGATGATGCAGGCAAGGAAAATACCGAAACCACGCAGGCCGCCGCGCAACTCACGCACCGCGAAGCGCGAGGCCAGCCGAAGCCCGGGCGACCGGCCGGCCTTGCCTTTGACCGTGGGCGCGGCCAGGACGCCGCTGGTCGCCGACGCCATGCCGGTCAGACACCCATAGCGGGTTCGGGCGACGGTTGAGTCGACCCGCCATCGGCGACGATGCGCCCCGACTCGAGACGGACGACCCGATTGGCCCGTTCGGCCAGCGTCCGGTCATGGGTGACGAGGACCAGCGTCGTGCTTCGCTTGCCGCTCGCCTCGAACAACAGGTCGGCGATCATCGCACCATTGGCGCTGTCGAGGTTGCCCGTCGGCTCGTCGGCGAGGAGCAGCGCCGGACGCGGCGCGAGCGCCCGCGCGATCGCGACCCTCTGCTGTTCGCCGCCGGACAGCTCCGCCGGATAGTGGCCGACGCGGTCGCCGAGGCCGACGTCGCGGAGCTCTTCTTCCGCCCGCTTGAAGGCGTCGGCCTCACCGGCAAGCTCCAGAGGCACCGCGACATTCTCGAGCGCCGTCATGTTGGGGATGAGATGGAAGGACTGGAAGACGACGCCGATGGCGCGGCCGCGGATACGGGCGAGATCGTCCTCGCCGAGACGGGTGATCTCCGTTCCCTGGATCGCGATGCGGCCGGCGGAGGGCCGTTCGAGGCCCGCCAGCGCCATCAGCAGGGTCGACTTGCCCGAGCCCGAAGGCCCGACGAGGCTGAGCGATTCTCCGGCCTGGACCGCAAGATCCAGCCCCCTGAGGACATGGACTTCGCTGGCGCCGGTTCCGAGCCTGATATGGAGGTCCTCACAAAGGATCACTGTTCCGGTCACGCAACCTGCCCCATATAAACGGCTTCCCGAGCGACAAGTGTCTCATATGGTGGAGTTCCCGTGTCGATCCAGCCTTTCGCCCTCGCCCTGGCGCTTTCGGTCGCACTCGCAGCGCCGGCCATGGCTGATCCGATCCGCATCGTCGCGCTCGGCGACAGCCTGACCGCGGGCTACGGCCTCGCCGCCGACGAGGCCTTTCCGGCCCGCCTCGAGGCGGCGCTGAAGGCGCGCGGCTACGACCTGGTTATCGTCAATGCCGGCGTTTCCGGCGACACCGCGAGCGACGGGCTGGCCCGCCTCGACTGGTCGGTCGGCCCCGACGCCGACGCGGTGATCGTCGAGCTCGGCGCGAATGACGCGCTGCGCGGCGTCGATCCTGCGATCACCCGGAAGGCGATGGGTGACATCATGGCACGGCTCGACGAACGCGGCATCCCCGTGCTGCTGGCGGGCATGCGGGCACCGCCCAATCTCGGCCACGACTATGTGCAGGCCTTCGAGCCGATCTACAGCGATCTCGCCGAGAGCCATGGCGCCCTGCTCTATCCGTTCTTCCTTGACGGTGTCGCAGCGCGGCCCGGGCTCAACCAGGCGGACGGCATCCATCCGACCGCGGACGGCGTCGACATCATCGTCGAGCGAATCCTGCCGTCGGTCGAGGAGCTGATCGAGCGCGTCGGCGAAGAAACCAAATCCGGGGCTTTACATCCTGGCGGACAACAACCGATGCTACCTGTGATTCGCGATGGAGGTGCCTCATGCCGCGCTTGTTCACCGGCATAGAAATCCCCGCTGATATCAGCGAGCGACTCGCGCTCCTCCGCGGCGGAATTCCCGGCGCGCGCTGGATCGACAAGGAAAACTATCACATCACCCTCCGGTTCATCGGCGACATCGACATGCGCACCGCCGACGAGGTCGCCGATGCGCTCGGCCGCATCGACCGGACCGCCTTTCCGGTCACCATCGACGGCATCGGCTCGTTCGGGACCCGCAAGCCGCATTCGATCATTGCCCGGATCCAGCCGAGCCGTGCCCTGATCGAGTTGCAGGCCGAGCAGGAACGGCTCATGCAGCGCCTGGGATTGCCGGCCGAACAGCGGAAGTTCACGCCGCACATCACGCTTGCCCGCGTACGCGGCGTCAATGCGCAGGAGATCGCCAACTACCTGTTCCAACGCGGCGGCCTGGTGTCACGCCCGTTCGAGATTTCCGAATTCGTGCTCTTCTCGTCACGGAATTCGGTCGGCGGCGGCCCCTATGTCGTCGAGGAAGCTTATCCGCTCATGCAGCGGGCCCCGGCCAATGACGGTAGTTTCGATGGCCGCGCCGCTAGCGCCTGAGGAACGCGACCGGGCGGTCTCGGAACTCGATGGATGGGTCCAGACCGACGGCGGCAAGGCCATCCGCCGTATGCTGGAATTCGACGGGTTCGTTGCCGCCTTCGGCTTCATGACAAAAGTCGCGCTGGTCGCCGAGAAGATGGACCATCACCCCGATTGGCGGAACAGCTGGAACCGGGTCGAGATCACCCTGACCAGCCACGACGCCGGCGGCGTCACCCAACGCGACATTGCGCTCGCCAGGGCGATCGACGGGCTGCTGCAAGGCTAGGCACGTTGCGCCATCCGCCCCGCGGCCCCATGTTTCATCGAAACCGGAGCGGAGGCATGGCCGTGAACGAAGTACTCTACGGCGAAATCCTGGGTCCCGAGGACGGCGCGCGCCGCGAGAAGCGGGTGCGGAGCCGATTCTGGGCGACCGTGCGGAAAGCGGCGCGGGCCATTCCCTTCGTCGACGACGTCGTCGCCGCCTATTTCTGCGCCCTCGACCCGGCGACCCCGCCCCGGGTGAAGGGGATTATCCTCGGCGCCCTCGCCTATTTTGTGCTGCCGCTCGACGCCGTGCCCGACATCCTGGCCGGCGTCGGCTTCACCGACGACATAACGGTGCTTCTCGCCGCGATCTCGGTGGTCGGGGCGCATATCAAGCCTGCCCATCGCGAAGCGGCCCGGCAGGCGCTCGCCGGGGACGAGGCGACCGGCTGAGGGTGCCGAACCGGCGCTGGAAGTCCCTCAAGGCCAAAAAAGCCGCGCGATCACGGATTTTTGCCCCACAACCCGTCCCCGAGAGGGTATGTTCGCGTGAACATTGTCTCGGCGAATCAATCGTCGCCCTGTGGCGGCGAGATCACATTGTTGTCGATTTTCTCGGCACAGATGGCGGCAAACGTTGATCTCTTCGACCGGGCGGCGGCGATGCATTCACGGAATGGTAACCATGATTGCCGCAGGTCTGTCAGTGAGATCGCCGTTGGCCCGACGGGGAATCCAACCAGCAGACCGACAGGAAGAGACTAGTGGGTAGGACGATGAATTCACGGATCCTTTTCACGGCCGCTACGGCGATATTCGCAGTGACCGCGATGGCGCCCGCCCATTCGGCAACGAGCATCGGCACCTTCAAGCAATGGGGCGCCTATACGTCGACCGAGGGCGGCGCGAAGATGTGCTTCGTCGCCTCGCAGCCGACCGAGAAGAAATACTCGAAGGATATCAGCGGTCGCGACCCGGCCTTCTTCATGATCACGACGATCCCCAACAAGAACATCCGCAACGAGGCCAGCACGATCATCGGCTATCCATTCGCCGATAACAGCAAGGTCACCGTCAAGATCGACGGCAACGGCAACTTCACCATGTTCACCGACAAGGACAGCGCCTGGATCGAGAATCCGGCGCAGGAGCCGGAGCTGATCAACGCGATGCGCAAGGGGAGCAGGATGGAGGTCCAGGGGACCTCGCGCCGCGGCACGATCACCACGGACACCTATTCGCTTTCCGGCATCACGGCGGCGCTCGAGGCGATCGCCAAGGAATGCCCCTAGGCCGCATCTGCTGATATAACCGCGGAGGATGCGGGTCCGGGCGCGGGCGACCTGTCCGCTCCTGGATGTATGTCATTTGCCCCGATCGATCGCGGATAGCCATGCTCGACCTCACCGAAAAGACGGGCTCCGGGAAAGCCGCGCCGGCGGCGCGGCCGTCGCTCGTCGGCCTGTCGCGCGAAAAGCTCGCCGAAGCTCTGGTCGCGATCGGCGTCCCGGCCAGCCAGACGCGGATGCGCGTCGCCCAGCTCTGGCACTGGCTCTATATCCGCGGCGCCACCGACTTCGGTGATATGACCAGCGTCTCCAAGACGCTGCGTGCCGACCTCGACCGGCACTATACGCTGGCCCGCCCCGAGATCGTCAGCGAGCAGATATCGGAGGACGGCACCCGCAAGTGGCTGTTCCGCTTCCCCTCGCGCGGCGCCGGGCGGCCGGTCGAGATCGAGACCGTCTACATCCCCGAGGAAGACCGCGGCACGCTCTGCCTGTCGAGCCAGGTGGGCTGCACGCTCTCCTGCACCTTCTGCCATACCGGCACCCAGAAGCTGGTCCGCAACCTCACCTCCGAGGAGATCGTCGGCCAGATCCTGATGGCCCGGGACCGGCTCGACGACTATCCCGGCCGCTTCGCGCAAGGCACCGCCGGCACGCCGGAGACGGGACGCCTCGTCTCCAACATCGTGATGATGGGGATGGGCGAGCCTCTCTATAATTTCGACAACGTCAAGGAAGCGCTGGCGATCGCCGCCGACGGCGACGGCATCGGCCTGTCGAAGCGGCGGATCACCCTGTCGACCTCGGGCGTCGTGCCGATGATCCCGCGGACCGGCGCCGAGATGGGCGTGATGCTGGCGATATCGCTTCACGCGGTGCGCGACGATCTTCGCGACGAGTTGGTGCCGCTCAACCGCAAATACCCGATCGCCGAGCTGCTCGACGCATGCCGCGCCTATCCCGGCCTCTCCAATTCGCGCCGCATCACCTTCGAATACGTGATGCTGAAGGACGTCAACGACTCGCTCGCCGACGCCCGCGAGCTGGTGCGGCTGCTCAGGGGCATCCCGGCCAAGATCAACCTGATCCCGTTCAATCCCTGGCCGGGCTCCGCCTATGCCTGCTCGGACTGGGACCAGATCGAGCGCTTCGCCGAGGTGGTCAACCGGGCGGGCTATGCCTCGCCGATCCGCACCCCGCGCGGCCGCGACATCCTCGCCGCCTGCGGCCAGCTGAAGAGCGAGAGCGAGCGGCTGAAGATCCGCGAGCGGATGGCGCTCGAGGCGATGATCGCGGGATAGGCAGCGCCGCGAGGCAGGAGGAACCGGCCGGCCCTTCGCCTACCGCGATTCAGCCAGCACCAGCCGAATCGCGAAGGCGCCGAGCACCGTCGCGAAGGCCCAGTCGACGATGCGTGTGGCGCGCGGCGAGCGCTTGAGGAACCCGGCGATCCGGTCCGCGAAAAGGATCAGCCCGACGCAGATCGGCACGTTGACCACAGCGAAGAACAGCCCGAGGAAGAGCAGCTTCTTGGCCGCTTCCGGATCGGCCGGCGAGACGAATTGCGGCAGGAAGGTCACGAAGAACACGATGATCTTCGGGTTCAGCAGGTTGACCATCAGACCCTTGAGATAGACCGAACGGAGCGCCTCCACCCGCCCCTTCTTGTCGAGGGAAAGGGCCGAGCCGTGCCGGATCGCGTCCCAGGCGAGGTAGGCGAGATAGGCCGCGCCAACCACCTTGAGGATCGTGAAGGCGGTGACCGAAGCGGCAAGCAGGACGGAAAGGCCCGCCGCGATCAGTACCGAATGGATGACGAGGCCGGTTGACGCGCCACCGAAGGCCGCGAGGCCCGCGGCCCGCGACTGCGACACGGTCCTGGACAGGAAGAACGTCATGTCCGGGCCAGGTGTCAGGCTGAGAATGATGGCGGCGACCGCATAGGCGGCGAGGACCGGCAGGGCCGGGACGAAATCCGCTAACATCCGAGGAAAGCCTTGTCGTGGCGTGGCCGGCAGATTATCCGATCCGACTGGCGAATGGCAGGGGTGCGGGCGGACCGCGCCGACGCCGTGAAAAGACAGGAGAAACGAGCCACCTTGGATCAGCCGGATCGGAGCGCGAACAAGAAGAATTGGCGCCGGGTCGTCCGGCTGCCGACGTCCTATCCGCTCGCCACCTGCCTGGTCTTTGTCCTGGTCGTCTCGCTCTTCTTCCTTGCTTTTCCCGGCGTCGATGTCTGGGTCTCGAGCCTTTTCTACAAGGAGCCGAAAGGCTTCTACCTGCGCAACTACGCCTTCTTCAAACAGATCCGCGACCTCGGTTCATTCGCGGTGGTTGCGGTGGTTGTCTGGCTGCTCGCCCATTTGCTGCTCAAGCTGGCGAGACCGGAACGGCCGAGCTACGTCCCGCCGGGTGTGACGCTTTTCCTCCTGTCGACGCTGATTGCCGGCCCCCTCCTCCTCGTCAACATCATCCTCAAGAACAACTGGGGCCGCCCGCGACCGGTGATGGTCGACGTCTTCGGCGGCGATTCTCCCTATGTCGAGGTGTGGCGCATCACCGACTATTGCCAAACCAACTGCTCTTTCGTGTCCGGGGAAACCGCCTCCGCCTTCTGGCTGATGGCGCTAGCTCTTGTCGTCCCCAGGCGGTTCCGGGTCGCGACGGCGATCGTCACCGGACTCTATGCCGCCCTGCTCTCCTTCAACCGTATCCTTTTCGGTGGCCACTTCCTTTCCGACGTGCTGCTTTCGATGGGCCTGACCCTGATGGTCGTGGTCATCGGCTACCGGCTGTTCATCCTCCACCCACCCGACTGGCTGGCGAATGAGCGGCTGGAAGGCGGGCTGACGCGAATTGGCGAGCGGTTGCACGGGCGGCGGCGAAGCGACGCGTGAGGTCACCTGCCGGCTTGCCCGGCACAAGCGCAGCGTCCTATAAGCCGGCGACATTTCTCCAGAACCGGGGCGCCAAAGGCATGGCTGACGTAAAGAAGGTGGTACTCGCCTATTCGGGCGGGCTGGATACCTCCATTATCCTCAAGTGGCTCGAGACCACATACGGTGCCGAGGTCGTCACCTTCACCGCCGATCTCGGTCAGGGCGAGGAGCTCGAACCGGCGCGGCGCAAGGCCGAGATGCTGGGAATCAAGGATATCCGCATCGAGGACCTGCGGGAGGAATTCGTCCGCGACTTCGTCTTCCCGATGATGCGGATGAACGCGCTCTACGAGGGTGTCTACCTGCTTGGAACGTCGATCGCACGCCCGCTGATCGCCAAGCGGCTGGTCGAGATCGCACAGGAGACCGGCGCTGACGCCATCGCCCACGGCGCGACCGGCAAGGGCAATGACCAGGTCCGTTTCGAGCTGACCGCCTATGCGCTCGACCCCAACATCAAGGTGATCGCGCCGTGGCGGGAGTGGGAGTTCAAGTCGCGCAGCGACCTGATCGACTTCGCCGAGAAGCACCAGATCCCGGTTCCCAAGGACAAGCGCGGCGAAGCCCCCTTTTCGGTCGACGCCAACCTTCTCCATTCATCCTCGGAAGGGAAGGTCCTCGAGGATCCCTGGACCGAGCCGCCGCCCTACGTCTTCCAGCGCACCGTCGCGCCGGAGGACGCGCCGGACGAGGCGAGCTTCGTCGAGATCGGCTTCAGCCATGGCGACCCGGTGGCGATCGACGGCGAGGCGATGAGCCCGGCGACCCTGCTCACCCATCTCAACGGCCTCGGCCGCGATAACGGGATCGGCCGCGTCGATCTCGTCGAGAACCGTTTCGTCGGGATGAAGTCGCGCGGCATCTACGAGACCCCCGGCGGCACGATCCTGCTGACGGCTCACCGGGCCATGGAGTCGCTGACCCTCGACCGCGAGGCGGCGCATCTCAAGGACTCGCTGATGCCGAAATATGCCGAGCTGGTCTATAACGGCTTCTGGTACGCGCCCGAGCGCCACATGCTCCAGGCCCTGGCCGATACCAGCCAGGAGCATGTCGAGGGCACGGTCCGGCTCAAGCTCTACAAGGGCAACGTAATCGTCGTCGGGCGAAAGAGCCCGAAGTCCCTCTATTCCGACGAGCTGGTCACTTTCGAGGATGATCGCGGCGCCTACGACCAGAAGGACGCCGCCGGCTTCATCCGGCTGAACGCGCTGCGGCTGAGGACGCTCGCGGCGCTGAACCGACGTTAGCGGGCTCCCTCGCGAGGGGAGCTACTCCGGCAGGCCGGCGAGGCGGAGTCCGTCGAGATACATCTCGAGGATGCGCGGCTGGACGAATTTCATCGCGTCGCCGACCTGGGCGACGGTGATCCCCGGCCTCGCCGAGGTGAACCGGGCCAGCGCGTCACGCGCGCCTTCGATATCGCCCGCCCTTGCCAGAAAGACCGCGAGATCGCGGTAGGCCCAGGTCATACCGACCTTCTCGCCGAGCGCCCGCCTGGCCCATGTCGCCGCTTCGATCGGGTTCCCCGCCGCGAAGCATGAAAAGCCGATCCCGATATAGCCGTTGAAGCTGAAGGGATCGAGCGGGCTCAGCTTGATCGCCTTCTCGAAGCTGCTCCTGGCTATCTCGGGGTCGCCCCGATACGCCTCCAGAAATCCCCTGCGGGTCCACGCCCAGGCATTGTTGGGGTCGAGCGCGAGCGCCCGGTCGACGAAGGCCCGCGCCCGGTCGAGGTCTCCGAAGAGCAGCATGGTGGCCGTGGCGAGCGCGGTCAGCGCGGTGGGATCGTCGCCGACGACCGGCGCCGCCTCGGCAATCAGCCGATCGCCCTCGGCACGAATCCCTTCAAGGTCGTCCGACCAGTTATAGACCACATGTTGAGCCCGCGCCCAGGCGGCGATCGCCTTGGCGCGGGCATAGGAGGGATCGAGCCGCATCGCTTCGTCGAGCAGCCGGATGGCTTCGTCATTGTCGTCCTGCTTATGCGCCCACAGGTGCGGCAGTGCCCGCAAGACGAGGTCATAGGCATCCTGGCTCTCCGGCCGCTTGCGCCGGGCATGGGCGATCTCCGCGTCCCAGATCGACGGGCGTAACGCGCCGGTCACTTTCGTCGCGATCTCGTCCTCGAAGTCGAACAGGTCGGCGACCACGCCGTCGAACCGATCGGCCCAGATATGGATGCCGGTGGCAGCGTCGATCAGCTGGGCGGTCACACGCACCCGGTCCCCGGATTTCCTGAGGCTGCCTTCCAGGACGTAGTGGACGCCGAGCTCGCGCGCGATCTGGCGCACGTCGACGGCGCGCCCCTTGTAGGCGTAGGCGGAATTGCGGGCGATCACCACGAAGTCCCGGACGCGCGACAGGGTCGCGGTGATCTCCTCGATGATCCCGTCGATCAGGGGATCGGCGGCGGGATCGCCGCTCATATTGTCGAAGGGCAGCACGACGATCGATGGCTCGTCGGTTTTCAGGGCTTCGAGCGGAGCCGTTTCTTTATTCGCCGCGGGCTCCGCGACGGCCGGGGCGGCGGAGGTTGGACGCCGCATGTGGCCATAGCCGGTGGGCAGCGGCTCCTCGCCGGCATCGTCGCGATGGCCGGTCCAAATCCAGACCTCGAAGAGCTCCTCCGACTTGCCCTTGAACGCGACCCATTCCGTCTTGTTGAACTGTCCCGCAAGCTCCCGCGTCAGCTGCCAGCGTACCGAGTGGGTGATCGCGATCCCGCCCGGTGGCGCCGATTCCTGAAGCCGGGTGACGAAGCCCACGGCGGCACCGAACCGATCCTGCCCCTGAACGAAGACGTCGGCGAGGGCTATGCCCACCCGCACCAGGATCGGATCGTCGGACCGGGCCTCGTTGAACGCCGCCATGCCGGTCTGGAAGGCGATCGACCATTCCACCGAGTCTTCGACGCTGGGGAATTCGATCAGCGCGCCATCCCCCATCGTCTTGAACAGGTCGCCGGAGAAGCGGGTGACGGTGGGCCTCAGGATCTTGCGCCGCACCCGGGCCAGGTCGCTGAGCGTGCGCCGTTCCTCCCGCTCGACAAGCCGCGAGTAGCCAGCGACATCGAGCGAGGCCAGGACAGTCAGCTTGCGCGGCGCGCGCTGCATGGCGATCTTCCCCGGGCGAATGCCGGGAGTTTTCGTCTACTGCGACGCACCTTGCAAGCTTAGTCTTTCATCTGTCTGCCCGTTCGTTCATCGGGATCGCCCGCTCGCGGGGTCTGGCATTCGAACGGCGCAACCATCCTTCAGCGCAGACTGTCGAGCCATCTCTGCGTCGGGCCATGGACTTGAACGACCCGGCGCGGACGCGCGCCTGGCTGAAGCCGCGTAGCCGGTGACCGACCGGCGGCCGTCTGACCGGTCCAGAAGCGGCGAACAAGGGCGACGAAAGCCGTCGGTCGGATTGCAGTCATCGTCAGGGCTCCTTCCTGCCCGGTGATTATCGGAGACAGGAAGCGCCAAATATGGTCCAATTGATATGTCCAATTCTGGATATATGACTGGACCAATTAAATGAGGAGCGCCGTGACCGGAAGGAATGACGACCTCGCCTGGCTTTTCGATCCGCCACCCGCCGGGGGCGGGCTCGAACGCCAGATCTACCGCCGTATCCGGTCGGCGGTGCTGGAACGGCGGTTGCGCCCCGGCACACGCTTGCCGGCAAGCCGCAGGCTGGCGGTCGACCTCGGCGTCAGCCGCGGCACCGTCGTTGCCGCCTATGACCAGCTCATCGCCGAGGGCTACCTCGAGGCCTGTACCGGTCGCGGTACCGCCGTCACAGCCCTCCCCGACGCGATGCTTGGAGCGCCCGACGCCGCCACGGCCGAATCGACCACCGCGCCGGCTTCCTCGACCCGGGCGGCATCGTTCCGGATGCCGGCCATCGGCGGCGGCCTTGACGCATCATGCTTCCCGCCGGGCGTGCCCTCGCTGGACACCTTTCCCAAGCGCGAGTGGTCGCGCTGCCTCGCCGCCAGGGCGCGGCGCCTGCGCGCTGCCGATATGACCTATGACAATGCCGCCGGTCTGCCGATCCTGCGCGAAACGCTGATCGGGCACCTCAATCCGGCGCGAGGGGTCGTCGCCGAACCCGATCAGGTCATCATCGTTCCGTCCGCTCAAGCCGCCTTCGATGCCGCCGCGATCTGCACCACCGAACCGGGGGATCTGATCGCGGTCGAGGATCCCGGCTATCCCCACGCCCGCGAAGTCCTTGCCGCGGCCGGCGGTGTCCTGGCGCCGGTCCCGGTCGACGCCGATGGCATCGAGGTTGCCGCGCTGACGAGGCTCAAGCGCTTCCGGCTCGTCGCCGTCACCCCGTCGCACCAGTATCCGACCGGCGTCACCATGAGCCTCGAACGCCGACTCCGCCTTCTCGACCTCGCCCGCGAGCGCGGCGCCTTCATTCTCGAGGACGACTACGATTCTGAATTCCGCTACGCCGAGCGCCCCATTGCCTCGCTCCAGGGTATCGACGGCGGCCGCACCGTGATCTACGTCGGCACCTTCTCCAAATCGCTCGCACCGGGGATCCGGGTGGCCTACCTGATCGCCCCGCCCTCGCTCGCCACGACGCTGGCGCGCATCGTTGTCGGCAAGGGTCAGGTCGTCGCCGGCGTGGTGCAGGCGGCGCTCGCGGATTTCATCGCCGAGGGCTATCTCGCGGCCCATATCGGCCGCATGCGCGCCATATACGCCGCCAAGCGCGACGCGCTGGTCGAGGCGCTCCGCGCGAATCTCCCGTCGGAGATCAGGGTCGAGCCACCGCGGGGTGGGCTGCAGTTGCTCCTCCGCCTCCCCGACCGGACAGACGACAAGGCGATCGTCCACGAGCTCGCCGCCGCCGGCATCGAGGCCCGCGCCCTGTCGCGCCAGTCACTTCGCGCCACGGGCCGGGGCCTGCTCCTCGGCTACGCCATCGCACCGCTCGACGCGATCGCGCCGGCGGCGAAACAGCTTGCGGCAATCGTCAGCCGCCACCTCGACGGCTGAAAACGGATACCTCCCATGCCGTTCCGGCGATTGCGTTTGTTGCAGCGCAACCTATATTGCGCGCGGTTTCACCCGGAAAAATCGACCATGCGCCTCCGCAACATCGCCATCATCGCCCATGTCGATCACGGCAAGACGACCCTGATCGACGTGCTGCTCCGCCAATCCGGTGCGTTCCGCGACAACGAACGCGTCGCGGAGCGGGCCATGGATTCGAACGACCTCGAGCGCGAACGCGGCATCACCATCCTCGCCAAGGTGACGTCGCTCGTCTGGAACGACACCCGCATCAACATCGTCGACACCCCCGGCCACGCCGATTTCGGCGGCGAGGTCGAGCGCATCCTGTCGATGGTCGACGGCGCCATCCTGCTCGTCGATGCCGCCGAGGGGCCGATGCCGCAGACCAAATTCGTGCTGCAGAAGGCGCTCCGGCGCGGACTGAAGCCGATCGTCGCGATCAACAAGATCGACCGGCCGGACGAGCGCCACGTCGAGGTCCTGAACGAGGTCTTCGACCTCTTCGCCGCGCTCGACGCGACCGAAGAGCAGCTCGACTTCCCGGTCCTCTATGGCTCCGCCAAGCAGGGATGGATGGCGACCGACCCGTCCGGTCCGAAGGATTCGCTGGCTCCCCTGTTCGATCTCGTGCTCTCCCGCGTGCCCGAGCCGGCTGTGGAGGAGGGCGAGTTCCGGATGCTCGCGACGACGATCGAATCCAATCCCTATCTCGGTCGGATCCTGACCGGCCGGATCGCGTCCGGAACCGCCCGCGCCAACATGGCGATCAAGGCGCTCGCCCGCGATGGTTCGCTGGTCGAGCAGGGACGCATCTCCAAGGTGCTCGCCTTCCGCGGCCTCGAACGCCAGCCGATCGAGGAAGGCGTCGCCGGAGACATTGTCGCGATTGCCGGTCTTGCCGAAGCGACGGTTGCCGACACGCTCGCCGCGCCCGAAGTCACGACACCGATCGAAGCGCAGCCGATCGATCCGCCAACGCTGGCCATGACCTTCCGCGTCAATGACGGACCGCTCGCCGGAACCGAGGGCGACAAGGTTCAAAGCCGCGTCATTCGCGAGAGGCTGATGCGGGAGGCCGAAGGCAACGTCGCGCTGAGGATCGAGGAGACCGCCGAGGCGGATGCCTTCGTCGTCGCCGGCCGCGGCGAGCTGCAGCTCGCCATCCTGATCGAGACGATGCGCCGGGAAGGCTTCGAGCTCTGCGTGGCGCGGCCCAAGGTATTGTTCAAGACTTCCGAGTCGGGCCAGCGGCTCGAGCCGATCGAGGAAGTCACCATCGACGTCGACGAGGAGCATTCCGGCGTCGTCGTCCAGAAGCTCTCCGAGCGACGCGCCGACCTTCTCGAGATGCGCCCCTCCGGCGGCGGACGGGTGCGGCTGGTCTTTCACGCGCCGACGCGAGGACTGATCGGCTACCAGTCGGAGCTTCTTTCCGATACGCGCGGCACCGCGGTCTTCAACCGCGTCTTCCATGACTATGCGCCCTATCGCGGCGATATTCAGGGCCGCAGGAACGGCGTCCTGATCTCCAACGCCGACGGCGAGGCCGTCGCCTATGCGCTCTGGAACCTCGAAGACCGCGGCCCGATGCTGATCGACCCCGGCGTCAAGGTCTATCGCGGCATGATCATCGGCGAGCACAGCCGCGGCAACGATCTCGAGGTCAATGTCCTGAAAGGCAAGCAGCTGACCAACATCCGCTCGGCCGGCAAGGACGAGGCGGTGCGGTTGACCACCCCGATCCGCCAGTCGCTGGAAGCGTCGCTTGCCTATATCCGCGACGACGAACTGGTCGAGATCACGCCGCAGTCGATTCGCCTGCGCAAGGCCCTGCTCGACCCCAATGATCGCAAACGGGCCGAGCGTGCCGGCGCGGCCTGACCGGGAAAGGGCGCAGCTTCCGCGAAAATCATCGGCGATCGGGGTGAAACGGGGCGAAACGATTGATCCGGGCGACCGGCTAACCTATCGTCTCCCGGCGGCGAGTGGCGGGGAGCCCCTTCGAAGATGATACGTCAGGTACCGGCGGATACCAGCCTGATCTCCAGTGCGTTCGATACGTACGACTATCTCGCCTTCATCTTCCTTCTGGTGGCGATCGTCGCCATCTTCTCGCTGATCATCTGGGTATTGGGCCTGCCGGGCAAGATCGCCATTCAGCGACGCCACCCCCACGCAGAAACGGTCAAGCTGATGGGCTGGGCCGGGGCGCTGGCCGTCATCCCGTGGATTCACTCATTTATCTGGGCGTATCACGACTCCATAACGGTCGACATCCGGCGTTTCCCGGAAGAGGAGAAGGAGGCGATCGACAGGGAGATCGCGGAATTGACGAAGGACGACAAGAAGACGAAGAAGGTCGAGATCGACAAGCCGACACGGCTGCCCGACCCGACCCCGACCCCGCAAGCGTGATGGTGGCCTGACCCATGGGTGTCGCCCTTGTCATCACGATCGTCTACATCATTGCGGTCTATCTCGTTTTCTTCCGCTTCAAGTGGCTGAAATTCAGCATTGTCTGGGGCGTCGTATCCTTCTGGATCGGCTTCCATCTGATGCTGATCTTCATGATCGGCCTTCGCTTCTACGCGCCCTTCACGGTCGATGCCCACCTGATCCGCAACACGATCCAGATCATCCCGCGCCTCGAAGGACCGACGCTCCTGACCGACGTCCTGGTCAAGCCGAACGAGCCGATCAAGAAGGGGACGCCGCTCTACAAGTTCGATACCACGATCTACGAGCAGAAGCTTCTCAATGCGCGGGCCCAGCTCGCCGCGGCGCAGCAGAATCTGAAGGTCATGGATGCCGACGTCGACCAGGCGCAGCAGCAGCTGGTCCAGGCGCAGTCGGAACTCGCCTACGCCAAGGCGCAGCAGGACCGGTTCACCAAGCTCGCCAGCCAGGGCGGCGCCCGCCAGGAAGACGTCGACAAGTGGAACGCCGAGGTGGAATCGGACAACGCCGCGGTGGCGGCCGCGTCGGCTAACCTCCAGAAGGCGCAGCTTCAGCGCGATTCCAGCATCGACGGCGTCAACACCAGTGTCGCCCAGGCCCAGGCCCAGGTCGCCGAGGCCCAATATTATCTCGACAACACGACGCTTGTCGCACCGGAGGACGGCTATATCGTCAGCCAGCAGGCGCGACCGGGCATGGTTGTCGGCGACTTCCGGGTCGGAGCGATCGCTGCTTTCGTCACCATGGACGATCCATACATGCTTGGCGCCTTCTTCCAGGAACACATCAAGTTCGTGGAGCCGGGGCAGACGGTCGAGGTGGCGCTGGATACCGCGCCTGGCGAGATCTATACCGGCAAGGTCGAGGCGATCTGGTGGGCCACCGCCCAAGGCCAGTATCTGCCGACAGGCCGCTTGCCCGAATTCATCCTGCCCAAGCTCCAGGGCAAGTTCGCGGTGCAGGTTTCCTTTGACGACAAGAAGGCGTTCCTCCCGGCCGGCGCGCACGGCGCGATCGCCGTCTATACCGGCCGTCAGACGGCTTTCGAGGTGCTGCGCAAGATCAATATCCGGCTCTACAGCTTCGCGAATTTCATCGTTCCTTTCGACCTTTAGGAACAAGCCCGCGGCTATCCGCCCCGCCGTTAACCCAAAATTATTTACGATCCCGAATAATATCCGCGACGGGAAATCAGGGTGGGGAACTCATGAGCGTCGCGGGCGTGGCCGCCGCCGCCGGCAGGATTCTTGTGCCGATCATTGCCGGCTCGGTGATGGCGGGATGCGTCATGGTCGGCCCGGATTTCTTCACGCCGACGGTTGCGACCAAGGCGGGCTGGCAGCCTTCAAACCGGCAGGATCCCACGGTCTCGCAGCGCCGCGAACCGTCGATCGAATGGTGGCGGCGCTTCAACGACGCGACTCTCAACAAGCTGGTGGCGATGGCCTACGAGCAGAACCTCACGGTCCGCGCCGCCGGCGTCCGGATCTACGAGGCCCGCGCCCAGCTCGGGATCGTCATCGGCGATCAGTTCCCCCAGAGCCAGTCGGTCGGCGCCGGCTACAAGGCGGAGCGGGTCAGCAAGGATGTCGGCATCCTCAAGACGGTGTCCAAGATCGTAGACTTCGACCCGACCTTCCAGGACTGGTCGGCCGGCTTCGACGCCGGCTGGGAGCTCGACCTGTGGGGCCAGGTACGCCGCGGCATCCAGTCCGCGAGCGCCAATCTCGTCGCCAAGATCGCCGACTATGACGACGTCCTGATCACGGTCACCGGCGACGTCGCGACGGCCTATATCACGATCCGCGAGCTTCAGGACGAACTCGCCCTCGCCCGTCAGAACGTCAACCTGCAGACAGAGAGCCTCCGGATCACGCAGCTTCGCCTGAAAAACGGCGTCACGACCGAGCTCGACGTCGACGAGGCGACGGCGCTGCTCAACAACACCAAGGCCGAAATCCCCTCGCTTGAGTCAGACCTCGCCAAGGCCAAGAACGCCCTTGCCGTCCTGCTCGGCGTCCCGGCGGGCCAGATCGACGCCGCCGTCGACCGGCCCGGCCCGATTCCCCGGCCGCCGGCCGAGGTCGGCATCGGCATTCCCGCCGATCTGTTGAGGCGGCGCCCCGATATTCGCGCCGCGGAGATGCGCGCCGCAGCCCAATCGGCACAGATCGGCGTCGCCAAGGCCGACCTCTACCCGCAGTTCACCATCTCGGGCGCCATCGGGTTCAAGGCGACCGATCTCAGCGACCTGTTCACCGGCAAGAGCTTCACCGGCCTGATCAATCCCGGCATCACCTGGAATTTCCTCAACTACGGGCGCATCCGCAACAACGTTCGCGTCCAGGATGCCAGGTATCAGGCGTTGATCGTCGAGTATCAGCAGGCCGTCCTCAAAGCCTATGCCGAGGCGGAGGATGCCCTGACAGCGTTCCTCAAGTCCAAGCAGCAGGCGGTCTATCTCGCGCGCGCGGCGACGTCTGCCAAGAAGGCGGCGCGGATCGCGCTCCAGCAGTATCAGGAGGGTACCGCCGACTATAGCCGCGTCCTCAATACCCAGACCACCCAGCTCCGAACCGAGCAGCGGCTCGCTGCGGTCAGGGCCGACGTCTCGACCAATCTCGTCGCCCTCTATAAGGCGCTCGGTGGCGGCTGGCAGCCCGCGAACGAACGCCCGTTCATCCCCGAAGCGACGAAAGAGCAGATGGCCGGCCGGACGAATTGGGGAAAACTCTTGAACGAGGACGCAATACCGCAGGACGACAGGCAGTTGCTGGTTCCGCCGTCGCCCAAGGAAAACCCGCGCCGCTACCTGAGCGCCGACTGGTAGCCGCGGCCCTTTCCGACAGCCGATTTTCGGCCATGCGAAGCAGCGGTGCAACAGTGCGGTGAATTTTCTTCGCACGGATGCGCGCGCCCTCTTTGCAGAGCCCTTCGGTGGTCATAAGCTCACCGACATGAGCACGTTCACCATAGGCGTCCGTCGGGCCGAGAATTCCGACGCGGAAGCGATCACCAAGGTCCATGATGCGGCCTGGCGCAACGCTTATGATGGCGTGATTCCGGCTCAGGAGCTGGCGCGAATCATCGCGCGACGGGGCCCGCGCTGGTGGGCGAGGGCAATCCGTCGCGGCACCGCTATCCTTGTCATGGAGGTCGCGGGCGAAATTTGCGGCTACGCGACCTTCGGTCCGAACCGCGCCCGGAACCTGAACCAGAAGGGCGAGGTCTACGAGCTCTATCTCCTGCCGGAATATCAGGGCGTCGGGCTGGGAACGCGGCTCTTCCTTGCCGCGCGGAAGGAACTCGCCCGCTTCGGCTTCGAGACGGTTGTCGTGTGGGCGCTCGCCGACAACGACAGCGCCTGCCGCTTCTATCAGAATGCGGGAGGCCGCAAGGTCGCGCGGGCGAGCGAACGATTCGGAAGCACCCAGCTCTCCAAGCTCGCCTACGCCTGGGGCCGCGACGGCTGAGGGCGGACGAGGCGCCTTATTCGCGGGCGTCGTCGCCGGTCAGCCCGAATTCCAGCGCATTGTCCTTCGCGCAGTCGAAGGCCCGGGCCAGATTGTCCGCCACCTCGCGCGCGATGGTGTTGGCATCGGGATTGATCGAGGCGTTGACGTAGCCGATATGGCAGGTCTGGCCACCCGGACCCAGCCTGGTAATCACCAGGACCTGAACCGTTTCGCCCATGCCTCCCGGATCGGTGAAAAAGCGCAGGATCGTCGCGAAAGGCTTGCCCGACGGGTCGAGGCGCCATTCGAGCGTTTCATTGATGGTGTTGAAGGCCGGCAGCGTCTGGGATGCCGCGCGTTCGCCGGCCGCGGCCTCCCCGTAGGAGACCAGGAAACGGGCGTCCCCCTCGGCGACCCGCACCGGGATTCCGGCATAGCCCTCGCACCACCATACACCGCCGCCCAGCGGATCGTCGGGATCCACCGGTTCCTGACGGCACTGGTCGAGGATGAGCCTGGTATAGGCGCTGCTATCCTCCGCCGCCGACGCCGGCAAGACCATGAAAACGCTCAGGAAAACAGCGGGGATCAGGTGATATCGGGCCATGCGGCGATCGTCTCCGACAAGACGGCGGGGTCACCCTCGACCCTAACCTGTTTGAGGCGCGAGGTATGCCCGGAAACGACGGTCACCGCCGATTTCGGCACCTTGAAGGTCTTCGCCAGAAGCACGCAGAGCGCCTTGTTGGCGGCGCCCTCCGCAGGGAGCGCGTTCACCCTTGCGACAGCCACGAAACGGCCGTCGGACAGCCTTGAGACACCTTGGACGGCATCGCGGGAGGATTTGGGCGTCAACCGGACGGCCAGTATCAAAGCCGTCTCATCGAGACGGTAGCAGACGTCCGACGTCACCCCATGCGTCCCGGCCTAATAGCCGAAGAGGTGCGCGATATTGGGCAGGATCACGCTCTGGATGAAGATGATGATCAGGATGACGACGACCGGCGAGATGTCGACACCGCCGAGGTTGGGAAGCAAGTTGCGAATCGGTCGCAACACCGGCTCGGTGATCGCATAGAGAAGCTGCACCAGCCCGGCCACGAACTGGTTGCGCATGTTGACGACGTTGAAGGCGATCAGCCACGACAGGATCGCCGCGGCAATCAGCACATAGACATAGAGCTGCAGAACGTAGGCAATGAAGTTCAGGAGCTCGATCATCGGCGATTCCGGCTGGCTGAAGGAAGACTAGGGCGAACGTCATGTAGCTGCCGGGACGATGCGCCGCAACCCTTGGCCTTCGGCTATCGGGGTCCTTGACACGGCCCGGGGGCAAACCCTAAATGGCGCCACGTCGGCGGGGCCGTAGCTCAGTTGGGAGAGCGCTACGTTCGCAATGTAGAGGTCAGGGGTTCGATTCCCCTCGGCTCCACCATTAAGTCACCGGGTTGTGTGCCCGGTTTTCGGCTATTTCCGGCGGGTGTTTCCTGGATCGGTGGTTCGGAAGACCGCATTTCCGTGCGCCGCTGGCGCCAATTCGCCATTCGTCCCTGCGGCGCCTTTCCAGCAACCACTTGTTTTGCGGAATGATGGTGGAAGCCGGACGGAGTCTGGGCGTCGAACTCAAGGGTCGACCACTGATCCGCCCATGAGCACGGCAGCGGTGGTAGCTGCCGCAAGTTACCGACGACGAGGTCAACCGGCTGGGTACCCAGAACCGCTTCGATGACATCCGGTGGCAGAAACGCCTACCCGCAAACGGCATTCAACCGAAGAGAGGATACGCATCGTGCTGGCGGGGCTTCGTGGCGAGGAATCGATTGCCGCGTCATGCCGGCGCAAGGGGATCGCCGAGAGCCTGTATTACAAGTGGTCGAAGGAGTTTCTGGAAGCCGAGCGGCTGGCCGGCGACACTGAACGCCAAGCCGATAGCGGCGCGTGACTTGACTGATCGCGGACCTTGCGCTCGAGAACCGGCTGCTCAAAAAACGCACTCTTGCGGAAGTCTTTTCCCGTCGCGTGGGTCGAACAGGTGCACATTGGCGGGGTCGATGGCAAGAAAGACTTCGCGGTCGACTTCGGCGGTGACCGTCCCGTCGAGGACGGCGACCACGCTGCTCCCGCCAACGTCCAAGAGCAGACTGGTTTGCGCACCCGTAGGCTCAACGAGGGTCACGTTGCCGGTAATGCCGGTTGGTTGATCCGAAAGCGACAGGTGTTCGGGTCGAAGGCCCAGAATGACCTCTTGTTGACGCTCCTCGGGAGGATAGGCGTACCCCATCTCGCCGCCCGAAAAGACGAGTTTCCGATCACACAGGGACGCCGGAATCATGTTCATGGCCGGCGAGCCGATAAACTCCGCCACGAACCGGTTAGCGGGCCGCGCATAGAGCTCCATGGGGCGCCCCACCTGCTCGATCCTGCCGTCATTGAGGACGACGATCTTGTCTGCCAGCGTCATCGCTTCGATCTGATCATGGGTCACATAAATGGTGGTAATGTTCAGCTTTCGATGCAACAGCTTGATCTCCGACCGCATTTTGACCCGTAGTTGAGCATCGAGGTTGGAAAGCGGTTCGTCGAAAAGAAAGAGAGCGGGATTCCGTACCATGGCCCGCCCCATGGCAACCCTCTGCCGCTGTCCCCCCGACAACTGATTAGGCTTCCGATCGAGCAGGTCCTCGAGACGCAACAAAGACGCGGCATTCTGAACGGCGCGTTCGATTTCGTCCGCGGTTCGACCGGCCAGCTCCAGATTGAAGCTCATGTTCTTGGCAACGGTCATGTGGGGATAGAGCGCGTATGACTGGAACACCATCGCCACGTTTCGTTCCTTCGGATCGGAATAGCTCACGTCGCGCCCGTCAAACGTTATCGATCCGCGGGTGACCGGCTCAAGGCCGGCTACCATGCGCAGCACAGTCGACTTGCCGCAGCCTGACGGACCAACCAGCGCAACGAACTCACCCGCGTCGATCGTGAGATCCAGATCGGGAACGACGGTCACACGGCCGAAATCCTTACGCAAACCGCGCAGCTCCACGCGCGTCATGGCTGCTTGTCCTAACCTTTGACCGCACCGCCACTCAGGCCGCCGACGATATAGCGCTGAATGAAGATTCCGATGAGAATGACCGGCACTGTCGTCACCACGCAGGCAGCGGCTAGGTTGCCGTAGTCGGACGAATATCCAAGATAGTTGAGCAGGCCGGTGGTGACCGGCAACAGGTCCGGTCCAGCGAGGATTAGCGCGAACAAGAAGTTGTTCCACATGTATATGAGCGCCAGCAACGCCGCCGACACGAGGCCCGGCATCATCACGGGAACGACGACGCGGAATAGCATCCGGAATGTGCCGCAGCCATCAATGATCGCGGCTTCCTCGATCTCCTTGGGCACCGCAGCGACGTGCCCCCGCACCAGCCAGGTGTAGAAGGGTATGCCGATAAAAAGATAGACGAGGATGAGGCCGAGATATGTGTTGTACAGGCCCGTGTCCCGATACATCACATAGAGCGGCAACAACACCGTCAGCACCGGCACCATGCGGATGAGGATCAGCAGGAACCCGACGGCGTCACGACCTCTGAAATTCAAGCGGGCCAGCGCATATGCGGCTATCGTTCCCAACAGCACCGTCAGCGCAAGCGCTCCACCGACAATCGCTATGCTGTTGAGAAAATATCGCGGGAAGTTGGTCGAGCCGCTACCGTCCTGCAACAGGCCGAACACGTCGAGGTAGTTGTCCGGTGACCAGTCGAAGGCGAGGAACTTCGGTGGGTAGGCGAAGATGTCGATCTCCCGCTTGAACGACATGGTGGCGATCCAAAACAGGGGGAACAGAACGAACGCGGACCATGCCAGCAGGACGATGTAGGTGAGCACGTCGCCGAGTCGAAATTTGCGAGAGCGCACGGCCATCATGCCCTTGCCTCGTCGGACTGCGTGCCGCCTATCCAGCGTACGATGGCAATCGACACAAGAACCACGATGAAACCAAGGACGTAGGCGACTGCCGTGCCGTAGCCCAGAAAGCCGCTGATGAACGTTTCCCGATAAGCATGCAGGTGCAGCACCATCGTCGCATTTGCAGGACCGCCCTGGGTCGCCACCATCACGATGTCCAGAACCTGGAGGAGTTCGATCGTCCGAATGAGCATGGCCACGACCAGATAGGGCCGGATGATGGGAAAGGTGACGCGCCAGAACGTTTGCCAGGCCGTCGCACCATCGATCCGGGCCGCTTCAAGGACATCCTTGGGGACAATCTGAAGCGCGGCAAACACCAGGATCACGACCTGTGGCGTGGTTTGCCAGATATCGATCAGCAGCAGGCTCGCCAGCGCGCTATCCGAACTCGACAGCCAGGATGCCGGACCCAACCCGATGAAGGACAGGAGGTAATTGGCAACCCCCCTAACCTCCAGAAGCTGACGCCAGATCAGGCCACAAACTACCGTGGGGACCATGAATGGGATGATAAAGAGAGTACGAAAGATATTGCGGCCGGGCAGCTTGCGATTGAGCAGCAGGGCAAGGCCGAGCCCCAGGCTCATTTCCGATGCAACGCAAAGCACCGCAAACAGGCCGGTCACGCGCAGCGATTGCCAGAAGGCATGGGACCCCAGGACATCGATGTAGTTGGACAGGCCTATAAACTGCTCCTGCCCCCAGTGACCGATGCGCAAACTGGTCATGGAGGTCCACAGCCCGACCACCCATGGCCAGACCAAGAGCCCGCCCAGCATCAAGACCACCGGAGCGACAAGCAGGTAAGGCAACCACCCGGTCCTGGATAACGGACGTCCCCAAGCAGGTGCGATTGCGGTCATCGGTGGCCTCTAGCAACAAAAAGGGGAGGCGCTACCGACGCCTCCCCCCAACGTGAACTACTGAGCCTTACGATAGCCGGCGCGATCCATCAAAGCATTGATGTCGGCGGCAACGCCATCAAGGACGGTCTGTGGGTCGGCACCTTCATAGATCTGGTGCGCACCGGCTGCCCACACGTTCTTGATGGCGCCTTGCTGGTCGGCCGGCATGAAAGCGGGCTTGGACCACTGACTGAGATTGGCCTTGGCAGCCTCGATCCAGGTGCCGTTACCCCATTTTCCGTACTTTTCGGCAAATTCGGGCGCCTCGTACACCGAAGCACGACTCGGCATAAGCAGGTTCTTTTCGACAGCCAGCTTCAGCATGACGGGTTTGCTGCTGAAATACTGGGCCAGCAACCAGGCCGCCTGCTTGCGCGGGGAGTGATCGTTGATGGCCAGGCCGAAATAGTAGTAATCGGCAAACTTGGACTCGGCGCTGCCAAGGTTTCCATAGACGACGTCGCCAGCGACCCGGGACTGCTCCGGATCTTCGTACCCGACGGCGAACCAGTCGGCATCATACCACATGCCGAATTCACCCTGGGCTGCGCGGTTCCGCAGGTCCGTCCATTCCATCGTCAGCCAGCCCTGCGGCCCATAGGGTTGGAGGATCTCGTTCAGCAGCAGATTATGAACATAGACGCTCTCGGGCGATGCAAGCTGAGAATTCATGCCGCTGTCGAGATCGACGGCACCATAGTTGATGAGGAAGTTGATAAGCGCGGCGTTGACGACGCCAACGCCGCCACGAGCGGCAAAGCCCGCCATAGCGTCACCTTCACCCTCCTGAATCGTCTTCGCCGCATCACGGACCTCCTCAAGAGTCGAGGGCAGGGTCAGCCCGTATTTGTCAAGGATGCTCTGGCGCGCCGCGATCATGTAGGACTCGGACATGAACGGCACCACATAGGTATTGCCTGTACCGGCCGGATGACCCGGTTGGCCGTCCCAGCTGGCCGCGGCCAGAACCTTGCTGTCGACATCGTCGAGATCGTACCAGTCGAGATCCGTCAGCTTAGGATCGTTCAGGAACTGATCGATATTTGAAATGCTTCCGGTCGGTCCATAGAGCCAGTCGAAATCGCCGCCATTGGCCAGAAACATGTCGTATTGCGGATCGGGACTGCTGAGATCGAGCTGAACTTTCTGGAAGTATGCGTCCCAGGAAATCTGTTCGACCTCAACCTTGATTCCGGTCAGTTGCTCAAAGTCGGCGACGACTGACTGCAGGGCGGCCGATGCCGGATGTTGCCCGCCCAGAAAGCGAAGCGTGGTCCCTTCGAACTGGCGCCAATCAATGTTGGCGCCTTCCGGCCCTACGATGTCCTGAGCCCACGCCGTCGACGCCAGCCCCAGACCGGTGACAACAGCGAGGCCGGCCAGAAACTGGCGGCATATGTTATCGCGAGTCATTTCCTCTCCTCCTCCTCAGATATGAAGCACCGTGTCCAGCCCGGCGGGCTGGCCCGTCGGTCAGATCATCCGGGCTCACCCGGAAACAGATCCGGGCGCAGATGCGTAAGGCCCGTTGGATTGTGTTCGATCCGTTCTATGGGATTGGGAACGAAAACGTTCAGCGTCTCCCGGGAGTCCATGAAGACGTACGTGCCGGGCTCATTCAGGGCCGCACGCTCTTCTTTGGTCGGACGCGGGGGCTTGGTATAGACATAGGCGCCGTGTGGATACCGGCTGGTTCCGGGCACCTTGCCGAACACGCTCTGCCGCGTATGGAAATAGAGCGCCGTGTAGTCGCCGGCGTCCACATGGGGCATGCCGCGTGGCAGGATGACGAGATCACCGGCCTCGTAGTCGTAGACTTCCGTCTCGACTGTGGGATCGCCGTCACCGATTGTGACCGTGCCGCGACCGCTGATGATGTATTTGTATTCCTCGACATCGGGATGAGAATGCGAGTCGAAAGGCCGATCGCGATCAGAAATCGAACTGTGGGTCGCCCCGATGCAAATGGCTAGATCGTCGGTCCAGGTCAGCGGAAAGGCCCACTGCTTGTTCCCCGCATTCGCGTTATAGACCTCCGGCGCGTCGACGGCCTTGCGCAGCAGCCTGGCACCGATCACCGAGGGATTGACCAGTTCCTGGGCCTGGTTCGCCGCGTCTCCGGTCTGAGGATCGCGCGGCGTCACATTTCGATAGAGCGCTTCCGCATCGGCGCGATGCGGGCTTGCGGCAACCGATCCGTACGGCACCGGTACCTCGAGCCGCTGACTGCACAACGGGTCAAAGAGATAGGCGCCATTCGGTCCGTCCTCGGCACCGCAACTCAGATAGTCGAGCACCGGATGGCAGAAACGGCTGTGGGGCGCTGCCTTTCCGAAAGCATTGGTGCGCGCGTGCAAGGCGACCGCCTTGAACGCTCCGGCCAGGCAATAGGGCACGTCGCGCGGGACGATGACGAGATCGCCGGCCTCGAACTCGTAATGTTCAACGCCATATCCGCCGGTCCCACCCAGACGAACCTGACCGCTCCCTTCCAGGCACAGCACATAAAGATTGAAATCGGGGTGGGCGCGTAGGGACGAATCCTCGTCGGTCGCCATCTCGATGCGCGCAAAGAAACCGAGATCGTTCAACTCGCTCAACGGATAGAGGTGATATCGCACCCCGGTTCCGAGGTCCGCAGAGCATGTTGCCCTGCCGGGGAGGATACGGGCGCCGGGAATATACGGATTGGCGGCCTGTGCCGCATTGGGCCGCCGGAACATTTCGTCCAAGTCTCTCCTCCATCACGCAGGCTTAGAATGCAACGTTAATTGCAAAATTGCTACAAATTGCTGCAATTTGTCAAGGATTTTTGCGGATGGCATCGAAAAATGCTCAGTTCAGGCCTTCACAAATGAAAAATCTGCTGCAATCTTGCGAACTTCCACCGGATGATCGGTGATCTGACATCGCCATGGGGAACATCGGTTGGTGGCAAAACGCATAACGCTCGCGCAACTGGCGCGGGATCTGGGCCTTTCGACAGCCACGGTGAGTCGTGCCTTGCGCGATGACGAGGCGGTCAATCTCGATACCCGATCGGCCGTACAACGCCACGCGGCTGAACTCGGCTACACGCCGCGGTCGAGCAAGGACCGCGATTCACGCCGACCCGGGGCACGGCTCAAGGGCGGGTTCGGCCTCGTGCACCCGTTGACCAGCTTCGCCTTCGAGGATCCGCTGCTCCTAGATTTCATTGGCGGAATGGCAAGCCGCACCTTCGAACTGGGGCGCCTGTTCCACATGGTGCCGATCGAAGTGTCCCAGGAGGAGATGTGCTATGGGAATCTTCTCGATGAGGGCACCCTGGATGGCTTCATCCTCCTGAATGCCCGACCGAGCTCCGATTGGCGCATCCGCTACCTGCTCGCCCGCAACGTTCCCTTTGTCGTGCATGGACGCGGCAAGGAGGCCACGCCTTATCCGTGCCTTGACGTTGGCTTTCGCAGCGGCCACCGGCGTGCTGTCCAGCACCTTCTGGATTTTGGACACAGGCAGATCGCCCTCCTCAATTCGCTACCCGGGACACTCATTGCCGCCGAGTGGGATGCCGGATATCGAGAGGGACTTGAGGCCGGCGGAATAAAAGGCCGTGCCAATTGGATCCTCAGCGGGCCCAAAACCGAAGAGTTCGGCTACCGCGCCCTGAGGCAGCTTCTCGAAAGCGAGCCGGCACCCACAGCGCTTGTCTGCTCGAATGTGCTTTCGGCCAAGGGTGCCGTGCAGGCAGTAAGTGACCTCGGTCTTGCCATTGGCAGGGATTTCTCCCTGGTCGCCTACGACGACCAACTGCCTGGCGCATTCTTCTCCGTTCCGTTGACGACGATCTTCGCCCCATGCCGCCCAATGGGAACCATGCTGGTGGATCTGCTGGATCGTGCAGCGGCCAGTGAACCCTATGATTCACTGCATGCTTACATCGAACCAGAACTCGTCATCAGGACATCGACCGGCCCTTCACCTGCTTAAGCCGCTCGCGGTCGCCGAGGCGATAATCGACCAATACTTGGCGCGGAAGGATAACAATTCAGCCGCCGCCCTCCGCGTAGTCCTGTGGCGCGAGGTACCAGGTGTTGACGCCACCACCATCGACGAGAAGCATATGCCCCGTCGTCGAGGCGGCATGAGGTGACGCGAGGAACGCCACTGCCCGCGCCACATCGACGGGGTCGGCCGCCTGCCGCAACGGCAGACGCCGGACCTCCTCCGCGAGCTCCGGTTCACGCGTTTCCCAGCCGGAACCCGCCTCACGGATCGGCCCCGGGCTGACGCCGTTGACCCTGATGCCGTGCTTCGCCCATTCGAGCGACATCTGGCGCGTGAGATTGACCACGGCCGCCTTTGCCGGGCCATAGCCACCGGCGAAGGGATAGGACCGGTGCGCCGACGCCCCGGCGATGTTGACGATCGATCCGCGCCCCGCCGGGATCATGCGCCTGGCGGCGGCGACGCTGCAGAGAAACGTCCCCTTGGCGTTGACGGCGAAAACGGCGTCCCAATCCGCCTCGGAGAGTTGTTCGAGCGGTCCGTGGGCGGTGTATCCGGCATTGTTGACCAGCACGTCCAGGGTTCCCAGCGCATCGCAGACCGTCCCGATCATGCCTTCGACGGATTCGCGATCGGTGATATCGGCCTTGACCGCGACCGCGCGGCGGCCAAGCTCCCGGATCTCCCCGGCAACCTGCTCGGCGGCGGCGACATCCGAGTGCGAAACCACCGCGACATCCGCGCCTTCGGCCGCCAACTCCAGGGAGATTGCCCTGCCAACCCCCTTGCCACCTCCGGTTACGACGGCTATTGCGCCAATCAAGCGCCCGGTGCGGGCACCCTGCTTCGATACGGTTTGCATTATCTGGCGGCTCCTGCCCGATTGAAAAGCGGATTGTTTTTGTCTAGGCAAAGCATCCCGATCAGCATTGCCCTCACTTCCAGTCGCCGGGCCCGGTCGCCTCGCGATGTCTTTCGGCCTGCCCTAATGGGTGATCGACACTGAACGGCAACATGCGTCTCCCGCAACCGCGAAATCCAAGCCATGACGAAGATGCCTCGGTCCAAGCCCAGCAAGCCTGAAAACGGCTCGATTTCCGCCCGCATCCGCGCCGATATCGAGCGGAATATCGTTTCCGGCAAATGGCCCCCGGGCTACAAGATTCCGTTCGAGCGGGAGCTCGTGTCGCAATACGGCTGCTCCAGAATGACCGTGAACAAGGCCCTGCTCGCGCTGACGGCCAACGGGATGATCTATCGCCGGCGCAGCGTCGGGTCTTTCGTCTCCGCCCCGCGGGTGGAACGCTCCGTCCTTGAAATCCAGGACCTCGCCAAAGAAGCCGCGCGCCGCGGCGTCGCCTACCGGCACGAGGTCAGAAGCCGCAAGGTCGAGACGCTCGATCCGGCCACGGCCAAGTCGGTCGGCCTCGGCAATCGCCGTCGCGTCATGCACGTGGTCTGCGTCCACTTCATGAGCGACGTCCCGGTCGCCTTCGAAGACCGGCTGATCTCCCTGGCGAAGGTCCCCGAGGCCCGGAAATGCACCTTCGAGGATACCGCGCCGGGAACCTGGCTTCTGCAGACCGTTCCCTGGACGGAGGCGGAACACATCATCCGCGCGCGCAGTGCCACGCCGGCAATCGCCAAGCAGCTCCGCATCGAGCCGAACGCGGCTTGCCTCACGCTCGAACGACATACCTGGCACGAAAACCTCCTCGTCACCCGCGTCGAGATTGTCTATCCGGGCGACCGTCATCAGTTCGTCGGCCGCTTCTCGCCGGTCGAGCACCGCGGTTCCGAATAGCCGTTCACCTCAGCGGCCCGCCAGGTCGAGTGAGAAGCGGCGGGCGCAGGCAATCGCTTCCTCATAGCCCGCGTCCGCGTGGCGCATGACACCGCTGGCAGGGTCGTTCCACAATACCCGACCCAGCCGTTCCGCCGCTTCCGGCGTGCCGTCGGCCACGATCACCATCCCGGCGTGCTGGGAGTAGCCCATCCCGACGCCGCCGCCGTGATGGATCGAAACCCAGGTTGCCCCCGAGGCGCAATTCACGAGCGCGTTGAGCAGCGGCCAGTCGGACACCGCATCCGAGCCGTCGCGCATCGATTCCGTCTCGCGATTCGGACTGGCGACCGAACCGGAGTCGAGATGATCCCGGCCGATGACGATCGGCGCCTTGAGCTCTCCGCTGGCGACCATCTCGTTGAAGGCGAGGCCGAGACGGTGGCGATCCCCGAGGCCTACCCAGCAAATGCGTGCCGGAAGCCCCTGGAACCGGATGCGGCTCCGGGCCATGTCGAGCCACCGGTGAAGGTGCGGATTGTCGGGCATCAGCTCCTTCACCTTCTCGTCCGTGCGGTAGATGTCCTCCGGGTCACCGGAAAGCGCCACCCACCGGAACGGACCGACGCCCCGACAGAACAGCGGTCGGATATAGGCCGGAACGAAGCCGGGGAAATCGAACGCCCTGGCCACCCCTTCATCCTTGGCCACCTGCCGGATGTTGTTGCCGTAGTCGACAGTGGGAACACCATCATGGAAGAAGTCGAGCATCGCCTGGACGTGTTGGGCAATCGAGGCCTTGGCGGCCTTGGCCACGGATCCGGGATCGGATTCCCGCCGTGACTGCCACTCCGAAAGTGACCAGCCGACCGGCAGGTAGCCGTTGGCCGGGTCGTGAGCGGAGGTTTGGTCGGTCAGGAAGTCGGGACGGATGCCACGGCGGAAAATTTCCGGCAGGACCTCGGCCGCGTTGCCGAGCAGAGCGACGGAGACCGGCTTGCGCTCGGCCGTGCTCTGCCGGATCATCGCCAGCGCCTCGTCGAGATCCTTCGCCACCTTGTCGACATAGCCGGTGGCGAGTCGCATCTCGATGCGGCTCGGCTGGCATTCGATCGCCAGGCAGGACGCGCCTGCCATGGTCGCCGCCAGCGGCTGCGCGCCACCCATCCCGCCGAGGCCCGCGGTCAGCAGCCAGCGGCCGGAAAGGTCCCCGCCATAGTGCTGACGGCCCGCTTCGACAAAGGTCTCGTAGGTGCCCTGAAGGATCCCCTGCGACCCGATATAGATCCACGAGCCGGCCGTCATCTGGCCGTACATCATGAGCCCCTTGCGGTCGAGCTCCTGGAATGTCTCCCAGGTCGCCCAATGCGGCACCAGGTTCGAATTGGCGATCAGAACCCGCGGCGCCGCGCCATGGGTGGTGAAGACGCCGACCGGCTTCCCCGACTGGATCAGCAGCGTCTCGTCGCCCTTCAGGCGTCGCAGCGTCTCGACGATGCGGTCGAAGCTGTTCCAGTCGCGCGCCGCACGACCGATGCCGCCGTAGACGACCAGTTCACTCGGGCGTTCGGCGACCTCGGGATCGAGATTGTTCATGATCATGCGGAGCGGCGCCTCGGTCAGCCAGCTCCGTGCCGTGAGGTCGGTGCCGCGCGGTGCGCGAACAACGCGGGTGTTATCGAGCGGGGTCATTGAAGAAGCTTTCCTGAAAGTGAGACTAGCGGACAGCAGAAGGGGCCTCGCCGGTAAAGGCGAGGCAGGTTCGGAGAACATCGCCGAGGACGGCGCGCATCGGCGCAGCGCGCGCATCGTCATAGGGGCGGGGCCAGTTGTCCGGCGTCGGGCGGCCGGGTTCGTCCATGTAGCCGCGGCAGGCGAGTTCCATCTGGACGGCGTGCACCCCGTCGGATGGCCGGCCGTAATGCCGGGTGATCCAGCCGCCCTTGAAGCGACCGTCGACAACCACCGAGTACGGCGAGACCGCGCAGACCGAGGCGATCGCGTCGCTGAGCCGGGCATCGCAGCTCGCGCCGCCATTCGTACCGATATTGAAGTTGGGAAGGGTGCCCTCGAAGAGCCGGGGGATGTCGGAGCGGATCGAATGGCAGTCGTAGAGCACGATCCCGCGATGCCGCCGGCGGAGGCGGGCAATCTCCGCCGAAAGGACCTCGTGATACGGCTCGAAATATCGCGTTCGCCGCTCGTCGATCTCGGCACCGGCCGGTTCCTCGCCCGCGCGGTAGAGCGCCTCGCCGTCGAAGGTCTCGACCGGTACCAGACCGGTCGTCGCCTGGCCCGGATAGAGCGACACGCCCGACGGATCGCGGTTGACGTCGATCACGGTCCGCGAGACGGCGGTCCTTACGATGGTCGCGTCGAATGCCTCGGCGAAATCGTAAAGACGGTCGACCCACCAGTCGGTGTCCTTGACGGCGAGCCAGCGGGACGCCAGACGCGCTTCGATCGCCGGATCGAGCTCCGTCCCCGTATGGGGAAGACTGAGGATCAGCGGGACTGCCCCCTGCCTCACGGTCACGAAGCCCGGCGCGGGCGTCACGACGCACCCTTGTCCAGCCAGGGCAGGTCGATGCCGGCGGCGGTGATCGTCGCTCCGGTTCGCACGAGATCGGCCGCCGCGGCGATATCCGGCGCCATGTAGCGGTCGTCGGTCAACCGGTTGACACGATGCCGGATGCAGGCGCGAACCCTCTCCAGGGGCGGGCTGGAGGTCAGTGGCTCGTGGAAATCGCAGCCCTGCGCGGCCGCGAGCAGCTCGATGGCGATCACGTTTGCCGCATTCTCCGCCATGGCGAGCAGGCGGCGCGCACCATGGGTGGCCATCGACACGTGGTCTTCCTGGTTGGCGGAGGTCGGTATCGAATCGACGCTTGCCGGAAAGGCCCGCTGCTTGTTCTCCGAGACGAGCGCCGCGGCCGTCACATGGGCGATCATGAACCCGGAATTGAGCCCCGGCGAGGGGGTGAGGAAGGCCGGCAGGCGGGACAGCGCCGGGTCGACCAGCAGCGCGATCCGGCGCTCGGAGAGCGAACCGATCTCGCAAAGCGCCATCGCGATCTGGTCGGCGGCGAAGGCCACCGGCTCGGCATGGAAATTCCCGCCGGAAATCACCTCGCCATCCTCGGCAAAGACCAGCGGATTGTCGGAGATCGCATTGGCCTCGGTTTCGAGGGTCGATGCCGATTGCCGCAGCAGGTCAAGTGCCGCGCCGACAACCTGCGGCTGGCAGCGGATGCAATAGGGATCCTGGACGCGGTCGTCATTGGCGAGATGCGAGGCGCGGATGTCGCTTCCCTCCATCAGCCGCCGCAGCCCGGCGGCCACTTCGATCTGGCCGCGATGCCGGCGGACGCGATGGATGCGCTCGTCAAAGGGCGTGTCGGAGCCTTTGGCCGCATCCGTCGACAGCGCTCCGGCGACGAGCGCCGTCTGCAGGACCCGCTCCGCCTCGAAGAGGCCGGCAAGGGCCAGGGCCGTCGATATCTGGGTGCCGTTGAGGAGGGCCAGTCCCTCCTTCGGACCAAGCCGCAACGGCGCGATGCCGGCGCGCAGGAGCGCGTCCTCGGCCGGCAGCCGCTCGCCGGAATGGATCGCCTCGCCAATCCCGAGCAGCATTGCCGACATATGGGCCAGCGGCGCGAGGTCCCCCGACGCCCCGACCGAGCCCTGCGCCGGAATCACCGGAACGAGGTCGGCTTCGAGGCAACTCAAGAGCGCGTCGATGACCTGCCAGCGGACGCCGGAAGCACCTTGCGCGAGGCCGGCGATCTTCAGGGCCATCGCCAGGCGGACAACCGGCACCGGCATCGGTTCGCCGACGCCGGTCGCATGCGAGATCACCAGGTTCCTTTGCAACGCCGCCAGGTCGCCGTCGGCGATCCGTATGCTGGCGAGCTTTCCGAAGCCGGTATTGATCCCGTAGACGGGTTCGCCGCGGGCCAGAATCGCTTCGACCGCGGCCGCACCCTTGTCGACCGTCGTCCGGGCCGTCGGGACCAGCGAGACTTTCGCCCCCATCAGAATCCGGCGCCAGGAGGAAAGCGGGACCGCGCCGGGCTCGATCGACACGCGTCCGACCTCACCTTCGCCCCCCTGCGCCGCCATCGAGCCGAGACCCGCTTCGACAAATGTCACCGCTTGCATACCTTAATTCCCCCTGCGAACGCGCTGATGGAGCGGATTGAAACCGATCCGGTAGACGAGCTCGGCCAGGCGATCGACGTCCCAGATCGCCAGATCGCACTGCTTGCCCGTTTCGATGGTGCCGATGCTGTCCGCGCGGCCGAGGACCCGCGCGGCATTGCGCGTGACGCCGATGAGGCACTCCTCGACCGTCAACCGGAACAGGGTCGCCGCCATGTTCATCGCCAGGAGCAATGACGTCAGGGGCGACGAACCCGGATTGCAGTCGGTCGCGACGGCCATCGACACGCCGTGGGTCCGGAATGCGGCGATCGGCGGCATGCGGTCCTGTCGCAGGGTATAGAAGGCGCCGGGAAGGACGACCGCGATCGTCCCCGCCGCGGCCATCGCCCGCGCGCCGTCCTCGTCGGTGAATTCGAGGTGATCGGCAGACAGCGCGCCGAGATCCGCGGCGAGCCTCGCGCCATGCAGGTTCGAAAGCTGGTCGGCGTGAAGCCTGATCGGCAGTCCCAGCGACCTGGCGGCATTGAAGACCCTGGTGACCTCGGCCGGCGAAAACGCGATTCCCTCGCAGAAGGCGTCGACCGCGTCGGCCAGCCCCTCGCCGGCAATGGCCGGCAGCATGACGTCGCATACGACGTCGACATAGGCATCGATGTCGCCATCCATCTCGGGCGGCAGTGCATGGGCTCCAAGGAAGCTCGTCACGACATCGACCTGCCGGAGATGCGCGAGCGACCGCGCCGCGCGCAGCATCTTGATCTCGCTGTCCTTCGAGAGCCCGTAGCCGGACTTGATCTCGACGGTCGTCACGCCTTCGCCGATCAGCGTATCGAGGCGCGGAAGCGATTCGGCGACCAGCTCTTCCTCGCTTGCCTCGCGTGTCCTGGCGACCGTGGCGGATATGCCGCCGCCACGACTGGCTATCTCCTCGTAGCTCGCGCCTTCCAGGCGCAGTTCGAACTCGCCCGCCCGGTCTCCCGCGTAAACCAGGTGGGTGTGACAATCGATGAGGCCCGGCGTGATCCATCGGCCGCCGCAGTCGACCTCGCGATCGATGCGCAGATCAGACGGAAGCGCGTCGACCGGGGCAACCACCGCGATCCGTCCGTCGCGCGCTCCGATCGCGCCCCGCTCGATGATGCCGAGCCCCGGGCTGGCCGGTGCCATGGTGGCGATTCGGGCATTGGTCCAGAGGGTATCGAGTTGCATGGTCTTGCCGTGCCATTTTGTCTATACATACTGACGAACGCATCTTGCTGTCCAGTGTGGAGATGGAACGTGACGGTGATTCACTTCGGACGGGCACTGCTGCCCGACGGCTGGAGCAGCGACGTACGGGTCGCCATCGACGCCGACGGGCGTATCGCCGGGGTCGAGCGCGGTGCGAAGGCAGAAGCCGACGACGAGCGCGCCGCCATCGGGATTCCCGGTGTCCCGAACGTCCATAGCCACACCTTTCAGCGCGGCATGGCAGGTCTCGCCGAGACCCGCGGTCCGATAACGGACACGTTCTGGACATGGCGCGAAACGATGTACCGCTTCGCCGGCGCGATCACGCCGGAGGACGCCGAAGCGATCGCCGCGATGGCCTTTGTCGAGATGCTCGAGCGCGGGTTCACCACAGTCGGCGAGTTTCACTATCTCCACCATGACCGCGACGGGCATGAGTATTCGGATATCGCGGAAATGGCCGTTCGCATGGCGTCGGCCGCCGCGTCGACAGGAATCGGCATGGTGCTCCTCCCGGTCTTCTACGCCCATTCCGACTTCGGCGGCGCCCCGCCGGAGGACCATCAGAAGCGCTTCATCTGCGACCTCGACGCTTTTGCGCGGCTGGTCGAAGGCGCACGGCGCGCGACCTCGCCCCTGCCCGGCGGCCGGACCGGAATCGCCCCGCACAGCTTGCGCGCCGTAACGCCCGACGAGCTCGACGCTCTCCTGCCGCTGGCTGGCGACGGCCCCGTTCATATCCACGTTGCCGAGCAGACAAGGGAGGTCGAGGATTGCGTGGCCTGGTGCGGGACGCGTCCTGTCGCGTGGCTGATCGACAACCAGCCGCTCGATCAGCGCTGGTGCGCCATCCACGCCACCCACATGACGACGCCGGAAACCTCCGGCCTGGCACGCAGCGGAGCGACGGCCGGCCTCTGTCCTGTCACGGAAGCCAGCCTCGGCGACGGCTTCTTCCCGGCTGTCGCGTGGCGCGAGGCGGGCGGCCACCTCGGGATAGGCACGGATTCGAACGTCCTGATCGGTCTCGCCGACGAGCTTCGCCAGCTCGAATGCAATCAGCGCCTGGTTACGCGGTCCCGCAACGTGCTCGCGGAGACCGGTCGCTCGACCGGACGATCTCTTTTCGACGCGGCCCTTGCCGGCGGATCGGCCGCGCTCGGCCTTGGCGAGGCCGGTCTGGCCGAAGGCTCCATCACCGGCGTCGTCTCGCTGGAGGTCGAGCCATCGCTTCTCGATTCCCTCGAAGCCGATATGCTGCTCGACATATGGATCTTCGCCGGACGGGCGCGGGTCGATACGGTCTGGCGGAACGGCGTCCGGCAGGTCGAGCGCGGCAGACACCGGCACCGTGCGACCGTCGAGCGCGCGTTTCAGACAACGATGATGCGTATCCTGTCGGCGTGACGCGTCATCACCCGCTTTCGCAGATTGTCCGCCCGGCGATGTAGCCCCAGGCCATGTTCGGGCCAAGCGTCGTGCCCGCACCGACTGCGCGCGTACCGATCGGGTTCGCCATCGCGACGCCGCAGCAATAGAGCCCCTCGATCACGCTGCCGTCCGGCCGGAGCACGCGGGCGCGCGCATCGGTCCGTGGCCCTCCCTTGGTGGCCAGGATCGAGCGGTTGAACGAGATCGCGACGAAGGGGGCACGCTCGATCGCCTCGAGTCCGTCGCGCGAACGGCGACCATGCCCGGCCGGCGCCTTCAAGCGTCCGAACGCGTCCCTTTGACCGGAAGCGATCGCCTGGTTGAAGCGCCTGACGGTGTCGACGAGGGCGTCGGCGGGAACACCGATGCGGGCCGCGAGTTCCGCGACGGTGTCGGCGTGCACCTTCCAGGCATCGTCGCGACGGGCATACCAGCGGATGATCGGGGCCCGGCGCAGGAACCGGGCATCGCTGATCAGCCACACAGGCCGGTGGACCGGCAGCCCGGTCGCCGCATCGCGCTTGTCGAGCACCTCGCCGAGATTGAAGACAGCCTCGTTGACGAACCTCCGACCGGTACCGTCGACCAGGATGGCGTTTGGCTCGACGTGATAGAACAGGGCCATCCCGTGCGGCTGCCCGTCATAGGTCGCCGGGATCGCAGAATTGATGTTCGCCTGGTCCATATGCGCCATCGCGGCGCCGACAGCCATCGCCATGCGATGTCCGTCGCCGCTGTTGGTCCGCGGGCTTGCGATGAAATCGATCGGCCCGGGAAAGTATTCGGCGAGCAGATCCGGATCCCATTCGAAGCCGCCACTGGCGAGGACAACCCCGCGCCGGGCCGTCAATGTCGCCTTCCCGTCCCCGGTCTCGACGACGACGCCGGTGACACGACCTTCCTTATCGGTTTCAAGTCCGGCGGCGGGCGTCGACGGCAGGATGGTGCAACCGCTGTCGAGGCAGCCCTTGAGGAGCCCGGCGATCAGCGCGGTCCCCTGCCCCCGGCGGCCGGTCAGCCAGCGCCAGGCGAGGCGCGGCCCAAGGACGATGCTCGTTCGAACGGGATGATGATAGACGTCGGTTCCGATCATCTCGTGGTAGGTGAAAAGATGCGGCTGGGTCGACCGACGCAGGCGCCGGCCGAAGGAACCGAGGATGCGCAGAGACAACGGAAGCGGCGACAGCATCCGGCCACGGGATTTCCAGCCGGGAAGATCGCGCAGCGGATCAGCCTCGTCGGTGAGGTCGAAATGAAGCGGAGAATGCGCCTCGACGAAACGCAGCATGTCCGGCGCGTATTCCACGAAACTCTGCCACAGGCGATCCTCTGTCTCGCGCCAACCCTCCGGTGCCGCGGCGCGAAGATAGGCGAGAGCGTCGGCGGGACCGTCGTCGATGCCGCTCGCCGCGGCGTGGTGATTTCCCGGCACCCATATGCCGGCCCCCGACATCGCGCTGGTCCCGCCGATGGTGTCCGCCTTCTCGACGATGGTGACACGCAGGCCGTTGGCGGCGGCCGCGAGAGCAGCGGTCAGGCCCGCCGCGCCCGAGCCGACGACAATGACGTCGCTCGCCGTGTCCTCCATTCGCGCCACCGATTCCAGTCGTGCCCCAGGGGACCGGTTCCGCGCGCCCGGATCGTGATTGCCGATACGGCCAGTCACGGACATTCCGGCGCCCGGAAGCGGACGACTTTCGCGGCTTCCTTTTCCATCAGTCTCAGGCATAGTCCTTGCCCTGTATCGCATCAATTGCCCGCCCAAGCAGCAGGAGGTTTCGTTGACTCAAATTTGTTTTGTCTATACATTAGAGATGTGGGCGCCATGTCGAAAGACATTCCGAGCCATCACCGGGGAAACAACCAAAACAGGACTAGCGATCATGATGAAATTCGTGCCTTCGCTCGGGGCAGTCGTGCTTGCAATCGCCGCTGGCGGTGCATCGGCACTTGCACAGACCCCGACGGAACTGAATGCTCCCATCATTGAAGCGATCCAGCCGGACCCGGCTTTGAAAGCGATGCTTCCTGAAGAAATCCAGAAGTCGGGCGTGATCAAGCTCGCGACCGACGCGCACTACCCGCCCTGCGAAATCTTCGCAGAAGACAACAAGACGATGATCGGCTACGAGCCGGATACCTGGAACGCCATTGCCAAGAAGCTCGGCGTCACCATCGAACCCACTTCCATCGCGTTCGACGGCCTGCTCCCCGGCGTCGTCAGCGGCCGGTACGACGTGGCCATGGAATGCATGTCGGACAACGCCAAGCGCGAAGAACAGGTGATCTTCGTCAACAACGCCTATGCGATCACCGCGGTTTTCACGCTCGAGAGCAACGATACGATTACCTCCGACCCGAAGACGCTATGCGGCTTGACCATCGCCATTCCGAAGGGCTTCGACGTCGCCGGCATCGTCGAGACCAAGCTGACGCCGCATTGCGAGAAGAACGATCTTCCGGCGGTCACGATGAACGAGTATCCGTCGTCCGACGCCACCCTGCTCGCCCTCTATTCCGGACGAGCCGATTTCGTCATCACCGACTATGCGGCGATCGAGGAAATGCGGAAATCGGCGCCGAAGCCGATCCGGGTGGTTGCCAACCCGCTGCTGCCGAAGCTCTATCTCGGCATGATCGTCAACAAGGACAACATGCAGCTCGCGGAAGCGCTGCTCGCCGGCCTCAAGGGCGTCCACGAGGACGGTGCCTACGACAAGATCATGGACAATTGGGGCCTGAGCGACCTCAAGCTTGACGAGCCGGGCATCAATCTCTTCACCAATAATCCGCTCCCCGAGCCGCAGCCCTGATATCCTGCTCGCTGCCGGATCTGGGTCTCGTGTCGACCAACGCGTAAGCCACAAGCGATCCGTCAGCGGGATATAGGGTGGCCATGGAAGAGAAACACACCGTTCTCCCGGCCTCGGCCGGGAGAACATCCGGGGAAGACGGTCCGGATAGCGAAGACCTCGTCGTTGTTCCTATCCGCCATTATGGACGATGGATCGCCTCGGCCATCGTTCTCTTGTTCCTGGCGTCCCTCGTCCACTCGATCGCCAATAATCCGAATTTCCTCTGGCCGGTCTTCTTCGAATACCTGTTTTCCGAAGTGATGATCGACGGCCTCGAGCTGACCGTCCTGCTCACCGTCGTCGCCATGATCGTCGGCATCTCGGGGGGAATCGTGCTCGCGGTCGCGAGATTGTCGGCGAACCCGGTCGTCTCGGGGCTTACCGCCGGCTACCTCTGGTTCTTTCGAGGCACGCCGATCCTCGTCCAGCTGATCTTCTGGTACAACCTCGCCGCCCTGTTTCCGGTGATCTCCATCGGCATCCCGTTCACCGGCCCGACATTCTTCGAGGGATCGGCAAACGACCTGATCACCCCCTTCACCGCGGCCGTTCTCGGCCTCGGTCTGAACGAAGCAGCCTATATGGCGGAAATCGTCCGGGCGGGCATCCTTTCCGTCGGCACCGGCCAGGACGAGGCGGCACGCGCGCTGGGCATGCGCCGCCTCTTGGCGATGCGTCGCATCATCCTGCCGCAGGCGCTGCGGGTCATCATCCCGCCGACCGGCAACGAGACGATCGGCATGCTCAAGATGACGTCGCTCGTCAGCGTCATCGCCCTGTCGGAGCTTCTCTACTCCGCCCAGACCGTCTATTCGCGAACCTTCGAGACCATTCCCCTGCTGATGGTGGCGTGTTTCTGGTACCTGGTCCTGACCAGCGGACTGACATTCGCGCAGAGCGTCATCGAACGTCGGCTTGGTCGATCGACCGCGGCTGCCAGCGCCCGTCCCAACTGGCTTCCGGGCTGGCGGAGGCAGAAATGACCGGGCCGATGGTAAGAGCGGACGGCGTCCGCAAGCGCTTCGGCGCCCACGAAGTGCTGTGCGGCGTCGACCTGACGGTCGACCGCAGCGAGGTGGTGTGCATCATCGGGCCTTCCGGCTCCGGCAAGTCGACCTTCCTCCGCTGCATCAACCATCTCGAGAAGATCAGCGGCGGGCAGCTCTACGTCGACGGCCATCTCGTCGGCTACCGGCGTCGCGGCAACAAGCTCTACGAGATGCGCGAGCGGGAAGTCGCGGCGCAGCGCATCGACATCGGCATGGTCTTCCAGCAGTTCAACCTGTTCCCCCACATGACGGCTCTCGGCAATGTCATCGAGGCACCGATCCGGGTGAGGAAAGAACCGCGCCAGGAGGTCATCAGGCGGAGCAAGGAGCTTATCGACAGGGTCGGCCTCTCGAGCCGGATGGATGCCTATCCCGCGCAGCTATCGGGCGGCCAGCAGCAGCGGGTGGCCATTGCACGGGCTCTCGCCATGCGGCCGAAGCTGATGCTGTTCGACGAGCCGACCAGCGCGCTCGACCCCGAACTGGTGGGCGAGGTCCTCGACGTCATGCGCGACCTCGCGGCCGAGGGGATGACGATGGTGGTCGTCACCCACGAAATGGGTTTCGCCCAGGAGGTCGCGAGCAAGGTCGCCTTCATGGACGAGGGCCAGATACTCGAAATGGGGCCACCGCGCGAACTGTTCCGGGACCCGCAGCACGAGCGGTCCCGCACGTTCCTCTCAAGAGTGCTTTGAGATGTCGTGAAATCCGCCTTCTTCTCGGAATCGGTCTCGCCGAGGCGAAGACCGGCCCGGTCACGACCGACGGCGCCGCTCGGCGGCGCCGTCGACTTTCCGTAGTCAGCAAGGGAGCCGTAAGGTCAAAATTACGATGCGTATCCGTCTAAAGGTAGCGGGCGAGGAAGCCTGCGTCATGGAAATCTGGGAGGAAAAGGCTCCGCTATTCGCGGCGACCCTGCGCGAGAAGCTCCCGATCAAATCAACCCTCCAGCACGGCAAGCTCGTCGGTGACATGGTGTTCTTCACCACGCCGTTCGTCTCGCCGTGGGAGAACCTGTTGCGCACCGAGGAGGTTGGCCGGCTCCGCCGCAAGGAGACGGGCAAGGCGACGGGCGCCGTGTGCTTTTACAATCCGCGCCAACAATTCTGCATCGTCTACGGCGACGACGTCGCCGACGAGCCGCTCAAGATCTCCTATGTCGGCGAAGTCGTCGAAGGGGCGGTCACGTTGCGGTCGGTCGGCCTCGAATGCTGGATGCAGCAGGGCGCGATCGTCGAGCTGGAAATGGTGTGACCCTTCGGTCCGCCGGCCGGCAGGGGCGGCCCGTCCGGATCAGGCCCTTTCTTCCACAGATCAGACTGAACCGCCGCGCGCCCTGCCCCCGATCGCGGTTCAAAACCATGGAGTTCGATCGATGACTACCGACGAAATGATTGCCAAGCTCGAGCAGGAGCGCGAGGCCATCTGGCTCAAGGCGCCCCAGGAGGTGAAGGATATCGGCAACGGCATCATACCGAGGGGTACCGGCTCGCGGGGTCAGTATCTCAGCAACCTGATGTTCGCCGAGGGCGAGGCGCGCACCCTGGCCGACGAGATGTTGTGGGGGCTGATCCAGGTCTCCGAGAAGCCCGGCATCGACCTCAAGACGCTCCAGGCCATCGTCAGCGAAATCATCTCCTACAAGGCCGACTTCTTTGACTTCCTCGGAATGCCCGAGGCCGCCAAGCTTATCCACCAGTATGTCGAAACGGCCGAGAAGACCACGACGGTCGAAGAGTTTGCCAAGTTGAGCGGAGCCGCCCTGTCTTACGCCAATCGCCTGCACATGTGGGTCGACGCGGTGTTCCCCTGGGGCGTCTGCAACGGCTTCAAGCGCCCCGACCGCAAGGACGTGATCTGAGCATCGCCGAACCGGAGGAGGCGATCAGGTTGCGTCTTCGTCCGAAAGTCGGCGGCGGGCAGGCCCGCCTGGCACCGATCAGGGCAGGCCGGCCGAGCCCGAAGCCACCTGCCTGAGCGGCATCAGCCTGCATGGCGCTGAAGAGGCGGGGCCGGGCCCCGCCTCTTCCTTTTGTCTATTCAGATCTATTTGCCGGTCTGGGCCCAGATGCCGGAAAGCACCTCGGCGGGCAGTTCGCCGCTCTCGACGAGCGCCGCGACCTCTTCCTTGGTCTTTCGCTTGAGGTTGTCACCCAGCTCCCAGGGGAACACGAGGAAGAACCACCTGTTCCACCGATTCATGTAGGCGAACCAGCTCCACAACAAGCTCGCCAGCTCTTCCTTGGTCTTGATGCTGGGGAAGGAGTCGACGATGTCATCGCAGAGTTCCGACAGCGTCGGAAGGTTCATCCAGGGAGCGGGGCAACGCGGCGGGTCGACGTCGCCCATCAGGTGGGCCATGTGCACCGTCGTATAGGCCCAGAACTTCTTGCAGGCCTCGACATCGAGGTCGGGGTCGTCGAGAGCCTGCAGCATCGCCGGCTCCACGGTCCACCAGCTCATCGCCTGAGTGTCGGCGACCTGATAGAGCAGGTTGGAGAGATTGCCCTCGTGGGTGCCGGAACCGCTCGGGAATACGCCGAGCCGGGACATCTTCACCTCGAGCGGCTCTTCCCACATGATGCGGTCGAGATCGCGTTCGATCTTGGCTTTCACGTCTTTCCAGTTCTGTCCCATCTCTGCCTCACATCCTGCTGGCCGTTACGGTGACGAGTTTGTGCGTGTGGGATTGTGCGTTCCACACATGCTTTCCGACGTCGTAGAAGTCCTTGAGGCAGTCCTCGTCGACGACGGCCGTGATCGGCCCCTTGTCGGGCAGCGGCTCGGTGATGTCGGGACCGTAGGCGAAGGACATCTCTTCCGCCCCGCCATAGCAGATCGTCCCGGGCTTCAGCTGGCAGATGAACAGCGACTTCCCGAGTGGATTTGCCTGGGAGCCGACCCGCTCAGGCTCGGTCGGCCCGCGCCCCTTGCCGAGGAAGTAGTCCCCCGTCGATGTGGTGTGCGAGATGGCCATCTTCATGGGCTTTGCGAGCGCATCCCATACGATGTCGCCGACCTCTCCGCTCTCCTCGACAATCGTCGCGAAGATCGGTTTGTCGATTCCGGAAAATTCGAACTTGATTCTTCTTGGCATCGTGCAGTCTCCATGCCGGTGTTGGATTGCATCGCCAACGGCGCGCATCGCGCATCCGTCGAACGCTTTCATCGGGTTGAAAGAAGTGCAGTGCGAGCGCTACCCGCGCACGCCTCACTCACGTCCCGTCGGTATCCTCGTCCGGGCCCGAACCGCCGTGGGCATAGGATGCCACCGACCAGGTGAACCAGCTGGATACGGGGAAATGCTGCAGGTTGACGCCGATACCCGCGCCGGCCTTCGCCGAGGCCTGCAATACGCGAGGGGAGAGTGCACGACGCCAATGCATAGACATTATTCAATCACCAACCGACGCCGACTTCAATCACCCGCGTCGACTGGTCGAAGCGGCCACGGCGAGCATCGATCGGACGGATGACAGGCGGCCGGCATCCAGGGACATCGCCACCACGGCGGGGCTCCTCGGGCCGACAGCGCGCGGCGCCGCCAACGCGCGCGCCACGTCGGCGCATCCGACGCATGCGAAAGCCGGACGGGCCGCCCACCACATCTTTTTCCACCCGATTCCCAACATCGGCTCCGAATTCGATCGACCGATCGGGCGGCGAATCGCACGACAGGGCTGGTCGCGAACCACGGCCACCGTTTCGATCGCGCTGCCGATTTTTCCCCCTGCTTCGCGAGCCGTCTTCCGCCGCGGTCAACACGACCATGCCATCGACGACGACGAGGGCGAAAATCGGAGAGTCGCCTTCCCGCGATCAGCGTGACGAGTCCGGGGAACCACCGGCAACAGGTGGCATGGATGGGCGAATCGACGCTCGCCGCGTCGACGCCGGCAAACAGCGGCAGGACCCGGATGAGCGTGCATTCGTCGTCGCAGATCACGAAATCGGCCACGGAATTGATAAATATCAATCAATAATTGAAGATTACAAAATCCATAGAGTAAATTACTCAATCATAAGATTGATGTATGTATTACCTACGTTTATTCTGGTAATAAATTATCGTTTGTTTGACCGCGATCAAACGGACGTGATCCATTCCCGCCATCTTCATCGCTGACTTGCGGAACCGGGCAGCGAGAACGGGGAATGGACATGGACGACGCCTATGACCGGAAGCGGGCGCTGGGGCTCAGCACGTTTTCATTCACGGTCTGTTTTGCCGTCTGGACGATCTTCGCCATCATCGGCGTGCGAATCAAAGCGGATCTCGGCCTTTCCGAGACGGAATTCGGGCTGCTCGTCGGTCTTCCGATCCTGACCGGATCGCTAAGCCGCATCTTCCTTGGCATCTGGACCGACCAGTATGGCGGGCGGGTGGTCTTCACGCTGACCATGCTTGCGGCCGCTGTTGCGACCTATCTCCTCTCCTTCACGAATACCTATACCTGGATGCTTGTCGCGGCCCTCGGCGTCGGGCTCGCCGGCGGATCCTTCGCCGTCGGCATCGCCTACGTATCGAAGTGGTATCCGCCGGAGAAGCAGGGGACGGCGCTCGGCATCTTCGGCGTCGGCAACGTCGGCGCGGCGGTCACCAAATTCGTCGCGCCTTTTGTCCTGGTCGCCTTTGGTTGGCAGACGGTAGCGGTGGTCTGGGCATCCGCGCTGGCGATCGTCGCCATCATCTTCTGGTTCGGCAGCAAGGAAGATCCCGATATTCGCGCCCGGCGCGCGAGCGGCGAGAAGGCCCGCTCGACGCTTCTGCAGCTGGAGCCGCTCAGGCATCAGCAGGTCTGGCGGTTCGCGCTGTACTACTTCTTCGTCTTCGGCGGCTTTGTCGCGCTGGCCCTGTGGCTGCCCCACTACCTGATCGACGTCTACCGGCTGGATATCGAAACGGCCGGCATGCTCGCAGCCGCCTATTCGATCCCGGCGAGCCTGTTTCGTGCCTATGGCGGTCACCTCTCCGACCGCTACGGGGCCCGTATGGTGATGTATTGGACCTTCGGCGTCTCGGCGATCTGTCTCTTCATGCTCTCCTACCCGGAGACCGACTACGTCATCCACGGCATCGAGGGGCCGATCGCCTTTTCGACGCGGATGGACCTCATCCCCTTCGTCATCACCACATTCGTCCTCGGCTTCTTCATGTCGCTCGGCAAGGCCGCGGTCTACAAGCACATCCCGGTCTACTACCCCGGCCATGTCGGAGCCGTCGGTGGCCTGGTCGGCATGATCGGCGGTCTCGGCGGCTTCGTGCTGCCGATCGCCTTCGGCGTGATGGCCGACCTCACCGACATCTGGACGAGCTGCTTCATGCTCCTCCTGCTGGTCGTCGTGGTGTCCCTGCTATGGATGCATTTCGCCATCCGTGCCATGGAGCAGCGGGCCGCGGGCGAGGCGCTCGCCAAGCTGCCGCCCCTGGCCGAGCTCGAACACGTGCACAAGCCCGCCGAACATCCCGGCCGGAGCGCGCTGATCGAGGACTGGCGGCCGGAGGATGATACCTTCTGGCGGGAGAAGGGCCGGCGGATCGCGAGCCGCAACCTGTGGATCTCGATTCCGGCGCTCCTGCTCGCCTTCTCGGTCTGGATGGTGTGGAGCGTGGTCGTCGCCAAGCTGCCGGCGATCGGCTTCGGCTATTCGACCAACCAGCTCTTCTGGCTGGCGGCATTGCCCGGCCTTTCGGGGGCGACGCTCCGCATCTTCTATTCTTTCATGGTGCCGATCTTCGGCGGGCGGCTGTGGACGACGCTCACGACCGCTTCGCTGCTCGTGCCGGCCTTCGGCATCGGCTACGCCGTTCAGAATCCCGAGACGCCATATCTCATCTTCCTTGTGCTGGCTCTGCTGTGCGGCCTTGGCGGCGGCAACTTCGCCTCGTCGATGGCCAATATCTCCTTCTTCTTCCCGAAGCGGGAAAAGGGCAACGCCCTTGCGCTCAACGCCGGGCTCGGCAACACCGGCGTCAGCGTCGTCCAGTTCGTGGTGCCGCTGGTTATCACCACCGGCGTCTTCGGCGTGGCCGGCGGCGAGGCGCAGACACTCTCCGACGGCTCGATGCTGTGGATCCAGAACGCAGGTTTCATCTGGGTGCCGTTCCTGATCATCTCCACGATCGCCGCGTGGCTGGGGATGAATGACATTGCCTCGGCGAAGGCCTCATTCTCCGAACAGGCGGTGATCTTCCAGCGCAAGCACAACTGGATCATGTGCTGGCTCTACACCGGCACCTTTGGCTCCTTCATCGGCTATTCCGCGGGCTTTCCGCTGCTCGCCAAGACCCAGTTCCCCGAGGTCGATTCGCTGAAATTCGTCTTCCTCGGGCCGCTGGTCGGCGCCCTGTCGCGGGCGGCAACCGGCTGGATTTCCGATCGCTGGGGTGGTGGCCGCGTTACCTTCTGGGTGTTCGTGCTGATGATCGCGGCGGTTGCCGGTGTCCTCTACTTCCTCGGGATCAAGGACCAGCCCGGCGCGTTCTGGGGCTTCTTCGCGATGTTCATGGTGCTGTTCTTCGCCACCGGCGTCGGCAATGCATCCACCTTCCAGATGATCCCCGCGATCATGCGCAAGGAGACGGCGCGTCTGATGCCGGGCATGGCGGCAGCCGAGCAGGTGCGCCAGGGCGACAAGGAGTCGGCGGCGATCATCGGCTTCACCTCGGCGATCGCCGCCTATGGGGCCTTCTTCATCCCCAAGGCCTACGGCTCGTCGATAGCGACGACGGGCGGACCGGAGCTGGCGCTGGGGGGCTTCATGCTCTTCTACGTCACCTGCGTCGCCGTGACCTGGTGGTTCTACACACGCCGTGGCGGCCTTCTGTATGAGCAGGAGCGCCACGGCCCGACGCCGACTTCAGGATCCTCCCAGAAGAGCACGGCGTAAGGAGACGGAGACAATGAGCCATTTCATCGATCGCCTGACCTTCTTTCGCCGCGTCGAGGGCGAATTCGCCGACGGCCACGGGGTGACAACCAACGAGGACCGCCGCTGGGAGGATGGGTATCGCAAGCGCTGGCAGCACGACAAGATCGTCCGCTCGACGCACGGCGCCAACTGCACCGGCTCCTGCTCATGGAAGATCTACGTCAAGGGCGGGATCGTCACTTGGGAGACGCAGCAGACGGACTATCCCCGCACCCGCCCGGAGCTGCCCAATCACGAGCCGAGAGGCTGTTCGCGAGGCGCGAGCTACAGCTGGTACCTCTATTCCGGCAACCGCGTGAAGCACCCGCTGGTGCGGGCGCATCTGGTCCGCCTGTGGAGGGAAGCGCGGAAGTCGAAGAAGCCGGTCGCTGCCTGGGCCTCCATCGTCGAGGACGCGGCAAAGCGGAAGAGCTACACCACAAAACGCGGTCTCGGCGGCTTCGTGCGCGCCTCGTGGGACGAGGTCACCGAGATCATCGCGGCGGCAAATGCCTATACCGCGAAGACCTATGGCCCCGATCGGGTGACCGGCTTCTCGCCGATTCCGGCGATGTCGATGGTGAGCTATGCCGCCGGCGCTCGTTACCTGTCGCTGCTCGGCGGTGTCTGCATGTCGTTCTACGACTGGTATTGCGACCTGCCGCCGGCCTCGCCGATGACCTGGGGCGAGCAGACCGACGTTCCCGAATCCGCCGACTGGTACAATTCCAGCTTCATCATCCTGTGGGGCTCGAACGTTCCCCAGACGCGGACGCCCGACGCTCATTTCTACACCGAGGCGCGCTATCGCGGCGCGAAGAGCGTGGTCATCTGTCCGGACTATTCCGAGGCATCGAAGTTCGCCGACCTCTGGCTTTCCGTGAAGCAGGGGACCGACTCCGCGCTCGCGATGGCGATGGGGCATGTGATCCTCAAGGAATTCCACGTCGATCGCCAGGTCCCGTATTTCGTCGACTACATCCGCCGATATTCCGACATGCCGATGCTCGTCCGGCTGGTCGCCAAGGACGGGTATCTCATACCTGAGCGCTTCGTGCGTGCGTCCGACTTCGCCGGCGCACTCGGCGAGACCAACAATCCGGATTGGAAACCGGTGGCCTTCGACGAGGCGAGCGGCGACGTCGTCGTACCGCGCGGCTCGGTCGGCTTCCGATGGGGCGAGAAGGGCAAGTGGAATCTCGAGGAAAAGGAATCGACCGGCAACGAGGCGACGCTGCAGCTCAGCCTTGCCGGCGGCGAGCTGGTCGATATCGGCTTCCCGTATTTCGGCAATGTCGAGCATGACCATTTCACCGGGACCGATCACCCGAGCGTGTTGACGCGCAAGGTGCCCACCCGGCGGATGCGGCTGAAGGACGGCGAGGCGGTGGTCGCCACCGTCTACGACCTCTTCCTTGCCAATTACGGCGTCGACCGCGGCTTCGGCGGCGAGCACCTGCCGCGCTCCTATGACGAGGTCGCTCCCTATTCGCCGGCCTGGGCCGAGGCGATCACCGGCGTCAAGCGCGACCAGATCGTCGCGGTGGCGCGGGAGTTCGCCCGCAACGCCGAGAAGACCGGCGGCCGGTCGATGATCATCATCGGCGCCGCGATGAACCACTGGTACCACATGGACATGAACTACCGCGGCGTCATCAACATGCTGGTGATGTGCGGTTGTGTCGGCCAGTCGGGCGGTGGCTGGTCGCACTATGTCGGCCAGGAGAAGCTGCGGCCGCAGACCGGGTGGCTGCCCCTCGCCTTCGGTCTCGACTGGAGCCGGCCGCCGCGCCAGCAGAACTCGACCTCGTTCTTCTACGCCCACTCCGACCAGTGGCGCTACGAGAGCCTCGACGTGAGCGAGATCCTGTCGCCGACGGCGCCGGAAGGGTCGTGGAGCGGTTCGCTGATCGACTATAATGTCCGGGCCGAGCGGATGGGCTGGCTGCCATCGGCGCCGCAACTCGAGACCAATCCGCTGACGATCGCGGCCGCGGCCGAGGCGAAAGGGCAGGACGCGAAGGATTATGTCGCCGAGGGGCTGAAGTCGGGTGCGTTGAAGCTCTCCTGCAACGATCCGGATGCGCCGCAGAACTGGCCGCGCAATCTCTTCGTCTGGCGCTCCAACCTGCTCGGATCCTCGGGAAAGGGGCACGAGTATTTCCTCAAGCACCTCCTCGGCACCAGCCACGGTGTCCTCGGCAAGGATCTCGGCGAGGACGGCCGGCAGAAATCCGAGGAAGTCGTCTGGCATGACGAGGCGCCTCAGGGAAAGCTCGACCTGCTGGTGACGCTCGACTTCCGGATGTCGACCACCTGCGTCTATTCCGACATCGTTCTGCCGACCGCGACCTGGTACGAGAAGAACGACCTCAACACCTCCGACATGCACCCCTTCATCCATCCGCTGACCGCCGCGGTCGACCCGGTATGGGAAGCGCGGAGCGACTGGGAGATCTACAAGGCGATCGCCAGGAAATTCTCCGAGATCGCGCCGGAGGTGCTCGGCGTCGAGAAGGATGTCGTGATGACCCCGATCCTTCACGACACGCCGGCGGAGATCGCCCAGGCGTTCGAGGTCGAGGACTGGGCGCGCGGTGACGTCGATCCGATACCCGGAAAGACAATGCCGCAGGTCACCGTTGTCGAGCGCGATTATCCCAACCTCTACAAGCGCTTCACGTCACTCGGCCCGCTGATGGCCAAGATCGGCAACGGCGGCAAGGGCATTGCCTGGAATACCGAAGACGAGGTCGATCTCCTGAAGCGCCTGAACGGCGTCGTGACCGATGACGGTCCGACCCAGGGCCTCGCCCGGATCGACAGCGATGTCGACGCGACGGAGGTCATCCTGTCGCTCGCGCCGGAGACCAACGGCGAGGTTGCGGTCAAGGCATGGGAGGCGCTGAGCAGCGCGACCGGACGCGACCACGCGCACCTGGCGCTGCCTAAGGAAGACGAGAAGATCCGCTTCCGCGACGTGGTCGCGCAGCCGCGCAAGATCATCTCGTCACCGACGTGGTCCGGGCTCGAATCCGAGAAGGTCTGCTACAACGCCGGCTATACCAATGTCCACGAGCTCATCCCGTGGCGGACACTCACCGGACGTCAGCAGCTCTACCAGGATCACATGTGGATGCGGGCCTTCGGGGAAGGCTTCTGCGTCTACCGGCCGCCGATCGACACCAAGACGGTCAAGCCGGTGATCGACCGGGAGCCGAACGGCAACAAGCCGGTGGTTCTCAACTTCATCACCCCCCACCAGAAATGGGGCATCCATTCCACCTATACCGACAACCTGCTGATGCTGACGCTGTCGCGGGGTGGGCCAATCGTCTGGATCAGCGAAGCTGACGCTGCGAAGGGCGGCATCGTCGACAACGACTGGATCGAGGCCTTCAACGCCAACGGAGCGCTGGTCGCCCGCGCCGTCGTCTCCCAGCGCGTCAAGGAGGGCATGTGCATGATGTACCACGCGCAGGAGAAGATCGCGAACGTCCCGGGCTCGGAGCAAACCGGGCAGCGCGGCGGCATCCACAATTCCGTGACCCGTACGGTGCTCAAGCCGACCCACATGATCGGCGGCTATGTCCATCAATCCTACGGCTTCAACTACTACGGCACCGTCGGCTCCAACCGCGACGAGTTCGTCATCGTGCGGAAGGTGGCGAAGGTCGACTGGCTCGACGAGCCCGTGGAGCAATCCTCGACATCCGATGGTGCTTCGAACCTGGAGGCCGCAGAATGAAAATCCGCGCTCAGATCGCGATGGTACTGAACCTCGACAAGTGCATCGGCTGTCACACCTGCTCGGTCACCTGCAAGAACGTCTGGACCAGCCGCGAGGGAATGGAATACGCCTGGTTCAACAACGTCGAGACCAAGCCGGGCATCGGCTACCCCAAGGAGTGGGAGAACCAGGAGCGCTGGAAGGGCGGCTGGCGGCGCAAGCGCAACGGCAAGATCGAGCCCCGGATCGGCGCCAAGTGGCGCGTGCTGGCCAATATCTTCGCGAACCCCGACCTTCCCGAGATCGACGACTATTACGAGCCTTTCACCTTCGACTACGAGCATCTGCAGCAGGCGCCGGAGCTCAGGGCCTCGCCGACCGCGCGGCCACGCTCGCTGATCACCGGCAACCGGATGGAGAAGATCGAGTGGGGGCCGAACTGGGAGGAGATCCTCGGCGGCGAATTCGCCAAGCGCTCCAAGGACGTCAATTTCGAAGGCGTTGAGAAGGAAATCTACGGAGCCTTCGAAAACACCTTCATGATGTACCTGCCGCGGCTCTGCGAGCACTGCCTCAACCCG
>NZ_JAGRLA010000130.1 GCF_020442045.1 Bauldia sp.
AGGACTCGGGGATGGGAGGATGGCGAGGGGGAGGCTCTCGCGATCGGCGGCTTTCGGGCCCCCTCGCTGTCGGGGCGAGCCGCCGGGCCATCTTTCCAGGACACCTCCCATCGCCATCCTGAGGTGCTTCGCGAAGCCTCGAAGGACGCAAGGGGTGCTTTTCACGAAACGGGAGTAGGGATGCCCCTTGCGGGGGCAGGAGGGGACGGACGGGGAGCTACTCCGCCGCGGCGGCGATGCCGGGGCGGATCGGCAGGCGGCAGGTGACGCGGGATCCCTTGCCTTCCTCCGACGCGATCTCGACGCTGCCGCCATGCAATTCGGCGAAGCTCTTGACGATGGCGAGGCCGAGGCCGGCGCCGCCGCGCGCCGTGCCACGCGGCTGGCTGGTGAAGCGGTCGAACGCGGTCTGGAGGAAATTGGTCGGCATGCCCGGCCCCTCGTCGCTGACCGAGAAGGCGATCGTGTCGCCATCGCGGTCCACCGCGACCACCACCCGGCCGCCATCCGGCGAAAAGGCGATGGCATTGGCCAGGAGGTTGAACAGGATCTGGCGGACGCGGCTGCTGTCGGCGACGAAGCTGCCGATGTCATCGGAAATATGCGTCTCGACATGGATATCGCCCTCGGCGATCCGGTCCTGGACGCCCTCGATGGTCGCCGCGACGGTCTCGCGGATATCGACCTCGCCGAGGTCGAGCTCCATGATCCCCGCATCGACCGTGGCGAGATCGAGGATGTCGTTGACGATGGCCAGCAGCGCGCCGCCCGACGACATGATGTAGCCGACATATTCGTTCTGCTTCTCGGTCAGCGGCCCGACCCGCGGGTCGGCGAGAAGCTGGGTGAAGCCGATGATGTTGGTCAGCGGCGAGCGGAGCTCGTAGGACACATGGTGGATGAAGGCGTTCTTGATGGTGTCCGCCGTCTCCAGCGCCTCGTTCCGCTCGACCAGGGCGCGCTCGACCTGCACCGTATCGGTGACGTCGACGAAGGTGACCATGGTCTGGCCGTTGGGCAGCGGCACCGACGCGTAGTCGATGACCCGGCCATTGGCGCGTTCCATCCGGCTGGCGAAGCTCGACCGGCTCTCGTCGAGGCCGGCGACGCAGGTGGTGAAGGCCGTCCAGTCCCGCTCGTTGTCGCCGGGCTGGCGGCAGGCCCCGACGATTTCCGAGACATGCGGCTCGCCCTCGAGCATCGCCGGATCGAGCCCGAGGATGGCGGTGAATGAGGGATTGTGGAGCCGCAGCCGGCCGTCCGAGCCGAAGACGGCGACACCCTCGGCCAGGTGATCGATGGTCTCGCCCTGGACGTGGATCAGGGCGTTGTAGCGGCTTTCGAGGTCGAGCCGCTCGGTGACATTCTCGTAGACCCAGGTCATGCCGCCCTGGGGATTGGGGTTGGCGATCACCCGGAGCGTCTGTCCGTCGGGCAGGTGCCAGATAGTCTCGCGCGTCTCCACCGACTGATAGGCGGAAAGCAGGTCGCTGCGCCAGCTCTTGAAGTCGGCCTGCTCGGGCAGCTTGTGCGCGGCGCGCAGGCGGTCGAGCACCGCATTGTCGTCGGGTCGCGATTCGAGGAAGGCGACATCGAGCCCGAAGAGCTGGCGATAGGCCGCGTTATACGACTTGAGCCGCCGGTCCGGCCCGAAGATCGCGACCGCCGTGGCGAGCTGGTCGAGGGTGCGGGCGTTGAAGTCGATCTCGCGGCGCAGCGCCGCCTCGGCCGCTTCGACGGCGCTGACATCGACGGCGATGCCGCCGCCTCCGTTCGCCGTGTCGACGTCGGTGACATCGAAGACGTGGCGCGATCCGGCGACGACCGCCGGCAGCCGCTTCATGAAGACCGGCTCGCTCTTGTGGCCTTCGGCGATGATCCGGCGACCGGAATCGTCGAGCAGCTCAAGACCGCGATCGATGGCGTCGGCCTCATCGCCGGCGTCGACGGCATTGGCATAGGCGGCGTTGACCCAGGCGAGCCGCCCGGTTTCGTCGCGCAGCCATATCGGCGCGGGCGCGATCGAGAACATCATGCGCATCGCCTCGACCTCGGCCTCGAGCAGGTCGTGGCGCGCTTCGAGGTCGGCACGGGCCAGCCGGTCGCCATCGAGGTCGCGGAAGCGGACGACCGAGGCCGATCCGATGGTATGGCCGGTCACCTCGATGAGGCGATCCGCGTGGCTTGCCACGGTGAGGGCGAAGGCCTCGCCCTCGTTGCGCAGGCGGGTAACGGCTTCGTCGATCCGGGCCGCCGATTCCGGCTTGAGCCAGGTTCCGAAGGCGAGAAAGCCGGACCTGTCGGCGGGGGCGCCCGTGCCTCGCGGCAGGCTGCCGGTGACGAGCGGAGCATCGTCATTCGCCGCCCATGCGACAAGCCGCTGGTCTTCGCCGTTGACCATTGCCTCGGCACGATCGGCGCGCGCCTTGAGGTCGGCGACCTCGAGGCGAAGTTCGGCATTCTCGGCTTCGGAGCGGTTGCGCGCCCGCATCAGCGCGATGGCGCTGATCACCGCGAAGCCGACCGTGCCGGCGAGCAGCACGAGGATGACGATGTCGAAGGCGGGCGGGGGCTGGAATCCGGCGTCGGGCGCGGCGGCCGCAACGGCGCTGCCGGACACGGCTCCGGCGGCGAGGATGATGGCGACGAGAAAACCGGCGCTGAACGCGACCGTTTTGCCGCCATATCCGTGCATGCGAAAGGCCCCTTTCCGGCACGCTCCCCGCAGCACAAGAGGGATCCGCCCGTTCCGCAACGCGAGGCTGCCGACGCCCTCGCGAATCACCGCACTCTAACCGGTTGCGGAATCGCGTGTGAAGCGTCGCGGCGAGAAAAAATCGGCATGGCGAAAGCAGCCGCCGGCCGGCGCCTCATGGTGGCGGGGAGACCCCGAGCGGCCTCAGGGACTTGAGACCATCCGGACGATAGGAAACATTCCGTGCCGCGGGCGGAGAGGGGGCGGCTCAATCGGTTTTCGCGACGCGGTAGCGTGGCGAGAGATCGGCGCTGACCCCGGCGGCGAAGACCGCGTGCCGCGCCTCGCCCTCGCGCTCGATCAGGGCGCGATCGACGAGCGCCGGCTGGCAGACGACGTCGCCGAGCGCGAGGGCGGCGAGCGACGCGGCAACGACGTCTTCCGGCTCCATGACCGGAATCTTCGGGCGCAGCAGCGGCTCGTCGCCGACATTGTGGAACTCGGTGCGGACGACGCCGGGACAAAGCGCCTGGACCCTGACGCCGGTCCCTTCGAGCTCGCCGGCGAGGATCTCGGTGAAGGCGTTGACGAAGGCCTTGGTGGCGGCATAGGTGGCGCGCTTCGGCAGGTGCGGGGCCCGCATGCCGGCGCTGAAGGCGAGCGTCGACGAGACATTGACGATGGCGCCCGCGTCGCGGGCGATCATCGCCGGCAGCGCCGCCCGGCAGAGCCGGACGACCGTCGTCACCTGGGCGCGGACCTGTCCCTCGGCGCGGTCCGCGTCGAGCTCGACGAAGGGCATATAGGTCTGGAAGCCGGCATTGTTGACGAGCATCGTCACGTCGCCCTTCGAAGCGCGCGCCTCGACGGCGGCGAGCCCCTCGGCCGTGGTCAGGTCGGCGACGATCACTTCCGCGCGCCTCCCGCCTGTTTCGATCTGGCCGGCGAGCGCCTCGAGGCGCTGCCGCCGCCGGGCGACGAGGATCACGTCGTGGCCGTCGCCGGCGAGCCGTTCGGCGAAGACCCGGCCGATGCCCGACGACGCGCCGGTGACGAGGGCGAGGGGCCTGGTGGTCGCGGGATGATCCGGCATCAGCGAGGGCTCCTGTGGTTGCGGGATCGCGGCCTCAACTCCCCGCCTCGATCGCCGCGTCGTCGAGGAGGTCGGCGAGGCGGTTGAGGTCGACGTCGCGGCGCGCGATGTCGGCGGCGGTCATGGTCGCCATCATCTCCCGGAGCGACCCGTCGGACGGCTCTGCCCGGCGGCGGCCGAAGCGGCCGAGCAGCCCGCCGCGTCTCTCCGGCGCGTCGTCATCGTCCAGCATCTCGCCGAGCATCCTGCCAAGGGCATAGACGTCCTCGCGGCCGAGCCAGCGATCCTCGATCATCCGGCCGCTCATCTGCTCGGGCGGCGCGTAGCGCTCCGTGCCGAGCCCGGCGACGGTGTCGACCAGGCCCTTGAGCCGCGCGATGCCGAGATCGATGATCACCGGCTGGCTGTTGTTGCGGAGGATGATGTTGTCCGGCTTGAGGTCGCGATGGGCGACGCCCTCCCGGTGGAGCGCCGCCAGCGTCCGGGCGACGGTCGCGGCGACGGTCAGGCGGCGGGAGCGGTCGAGGCTGCCGTCGTCGAGGGAGGCACCGAGGGTCGGGCCCTCGACATAGTCCTGGACGAGGGTCAGCGCCCCGGCGGGATCCATGTGGAGGTAGCGGGTCTTGGCGACGCCGCGGGCGCGGATCTGGGCGCTGGAGACGATCTCGTTGCGCGCCGTCGCCATCACCGCCCGGGCGGTCTGCGGATCGAGGCCGTCCTGGCGCCGGAGCCGCTTGATCGCCACCTCGGTGCCGGTGTCGAGATCGATGGCGCGCTGGACCTCGCCGAAGCCGCCGGCGCCGAGCGTCTCGAGGACGAGGAAGCGGCCGCTGCCCATCTCGGGCCCGACCCGGTCCTCCGGCGAGAGCTCGGCGATCATCGCCGGCCGCCAGAAGCCGACGGCGGCGGCCCGCACCCGGTCCGCCATCGCCGGCAGCTGGCGGATCGCGGCCCGCCTCAGCGCCTCGACGATGCAGGCCTCCGCCTCCGCCTGGCGGTCGAGGGCGGCCAGCGTCTCGGCAAGCAGGATGCGGGCGTCGAATTCGTGGCGCGGCAGGTCGTCGTCGACGAAGCGGTCGAGCGCCGATTCGATCTCGGCGACGGCGCGCTCGGGATCGTCCTTGCGGTCGAGCGCGCCTTCGAGGAGGTCGAGCTCGGCGCGCTCGTAGGACGAGGGGTCCTCGCCGAGCCAGCGCGCGGCGTCGTCCATCGCGGCGCGCGCCGCCGCGTGCTCGCCAAGCGCCGCGAGCGAGCGGGCCTTGACCACCCGCGCCAGGAAGTTGTCGCGGGCGAAGGCTTCCGGCAACGAGGCGATCAGCGCATCGATGCCGGCGAGGCATTCGTCGTGGCGGCCGAGCGCGAGCAGCGCCTCGAGGCGGTTGACCGGGATGCGGGACGCCTCGCGCGGCGGCAGGATGTCCATCACCCGGCCGGCGAGGGCGAAGGCGTCGAGCGCCGCCTCGTAGCGCCCGGTATCGAGGTTGAGGCGGCCGAATTCGGCGATCGCCGCGGCCGAATCGGCGCGGCTTCCGGCGATGTCCGCCTCGACCACCGAGCGGAGGAGCTCCAGCGCCGCGGAAGAGGTCTCGCCGCGCCAGGTATGGATGCGGCTGGTTTCGCGCGAGATGGTGGCAAGCGCGGTCGTCGCACCGATGTCGCGGGCGAGCGCCCGTGCCCTCTGCAGCTCCTTGAGGGCCGATTCCGGCAGGCCGAGCCGGTTGAAGATGATGCCGCGCGCGACGCCGAGGCGGACCGCGGCTTCGTCCCGGCCGCCGGCTACATCGGCCATGGCGTCGGCTGCCTCGAGGAGCGCCGACGGGTCCTCGAGGGCGGCAATCCGCCGGTCCAGCTCGGCAAGGCGGTCGTCGTCGGTCACCATATCTCCTCCTTCCAATGGTCTTGGCCGCATCTTCTTGATAAACGTCCCGACGCCGCTTGTCGCGGCACTCTGTTTGCGATCCGACGAGGGTCTTCGTGAGCGATACCATCCTTCCAGTGCTCCTTTGCGGCGGCGCCGGGACCCGTTTGTGGCCGGCATCCAATGTCGGGGTGCCGAAACCCTTCCTGCCGCTCGCCGGCGCGCGGCCGACATTCCTGGCGACGCTGACCCGCGTCGCCGATCCGGCGGTCTTCGCCGATCCGCTGATCGTCGCCCGCAGCCAACACCGCTACCTGATCGAGGCATCGCTCGATGAGGCGGGGGCGAGTGGCGCGCTGCTCTTCGAGCCCGAGCCGATGAGCACGACACCGGCGATCGCCGCCGCGGCGGGATGGGCGGCGGCGCGCGATCCCGACGCGCTGATCCTGGTGCTCGCCGCCGACCATGCGATCGCCGATGACGAGGAATTCCGCCGCACCGTGGTCCGTGCGAGACCCGCGGCCGAGGCCGGGCGGATCGTCGTCTTCGGCATCTCCCCGACCAGCCCCGAGACCGGCTACGGCTATATCCGGCCGGGCGAGCCGCTGCCGGGCATGGACGGCGTCTCCGAGGTCGAGGCATTCGTCGAAAAGCCCGACACGGCGCGTGCCGGAGAGCTGATCGCCGAGGGCTGCCTGTGGAACAGCGGCAACTTCCTGATGCGCGCCGCGACCGCGCTCGAAGAGATCGAACGCCACGCCGCCAAGACCAGCGCCGCGGCGAAGGCCGCGCTCAGCGAGGGGACGGAAACCGACGGCGCGATCGAGCTCTCCCGCGCCCATTTCATCACCGCCGATCCGATCTCCTTCGACCACGCGGTGCTCGAGAAGACCGACCGCATCGCGGTCGCGACCGCGACCTTCGACTGGGCCGATGTCGGCACCTGGTCGTCGGTGTGGAACGCGACCGGCCGGGACGATGGCGACAACGTCGTTGCCGGCGAGGTGGCGCTGGTCGACACGGCCGGCAGCCTGGTCAGCACCGACGGGCCGGTGGTCGGCGTGGTCGGCATGACCGACACCGTCGTGGTCGCCGCGAATAACGCGGTGCTGGTCGCGCCGCGCGAGCGCGCCGGCGAGGTGCGCAAGCTCGCTTCGAAGCTCGCCGAGGTCGAAGGCGCGCTGATCGGCGGCCATGCCCGCCACTACCGGCCCTGGGGCTACTACCAGTCCCTCGACGTCGGCCCGACCCACCAGGTCAAGCGCATCGTCGTCAATCCCGGGGCGCGGCTGTCGCTGCAGAAGCATCGCCATCGCGCCGAGCACTGGACGCTGGTCGCGGGCAGGATCGACGTCACCCTCGACGAATCGGTGGTTCCGCTCGAGGAAAACCAGTCGGTCTTCATCCCGCTCGGCGCCGTCCACCGCGCGACCAATCCCGGCGACACGCCCGCCATGCTCATCGAGGTGCAATACGGCGATTATCTCGGCGAGGACGACATCATCCGCATCGAGGACGACTACGGGCGGCTGGAAGAGTAGGCCGACGAGCCCGGGCGCCGGCCGTCACGCCCGGCGCGCCCGGTCGCGTCGAAGAAGCCTGTGGACCCGGCCGGATTGCCTCGAAACGCTCGCGTCCGGCGGGTTCCGCTTGGCCGGCTCGCAGGGCATAACGATCTTCCCAGCGGCGAATCGACTCGGAAGTCATCCTTGGCGCATCTCGACAAACACCTGAAGAAGGTCGGCCATCTGGAGGCGGCGAGCTCGGCCGTCGCGCGGCCGATCGCGGCGCCGGGCCTCGCCGGCACCTTCCTCGTCATCATCCTCGTCTTCGCCATCGCCACGACGCCCTTCGGTCCGCTGGCCCTCTACGTGGTCGCGGCGGCGGTGATCAGCGGCTACATGGCGCTTTACGTCGGCGCCAACGACGTCGCCAACAATGTCGGGCCGGCGGTCGGCGGGCGGGCGCTCACCCTTGGCGCGGCGCTGGCCATCGCCGCGGTCTTCGAGGCGGCGGGAGCGCTGATCGCCGGCGGCGACGTGGTGGCGACCATATCCAAGGACATCATCCGCCCGCCGGTCGAGATGGGCGCCCTCGACTTCATCCTGCTGATGATGGCCGGATTCCTCGCCGCGGCGATGTGGATTCACCTCGCCACCTATCTCGGCGCGCCGGTCTCGACGACCCATTCGGTGGTCGGCGGCGTCGTCGGGGCGGGCATCGCCGCGGCCGGGATCAACGTCGTGTCTTGGCCGACCATGGGGACGATCGCCGCGAGCTGGGTGATCTCGCCGGTGATGGGCGGGGTCCTCGCCGCCGCGCTCTACTGGGTCGTCAGAACGCTGATCATCGATCGCCCGGAGCCCTTTGCGGCGGCCCGGCGGTGGCTGCCCGCGATCATCGCCGCGATGGCCGGCGTCTTCGCGCTCTACCTGACCACCAAGGGCCTGTCGCATGTCTGGAAGCCGACGCGGGGCGTGACCCTGATGATCGGCTTCGCGATCTTCCTGCTGGTCGCGGCGGTCTCCTGGCCCTGGGTCAAACGTCAGTCGCTCGTGGCGGAGAGGTATGGCAAGCCGGTCACCGCGCTTTTCACGCTGCCGCTTGTCGCCGCCGCGGCGCTCCTCTGTTTCGCCCATGGGGCGAATGACGTGGCAAATGCGATCGGCCCGCTCGCGGCGATCGTCGCGGCGGCGGCGACCGGCGTCGCCGCTCCGCAACAGGTGACGCTGTCCTTGTGGGTGCTGGTTATCGGCGCGGCGGGAATCTCGCTGGGGCTCGCCCTTTTCGGTCCGAAGGTGATCAAGACGGTCGGCCAGAAGATCACCAAGATGAACCCGAGCCGGGCCTATTGCGTGGCGTTGTCGGCGGCGACGACGGTCCTCCTCGCATCGGCCCTCGGACTGCCGGTCTCCTCGACCCACATCACGGTCGGCGGTGTCTTCGGCATCGGCCTGCTCCGCGAGGCGATCACCAACAAGGGGATTCCCAATCCCGGCATCCAGGCGCGGACCCGGCGGCTCAGAATCTCGGAGCTGAATCTCACGCCGCAAGAGGCGTTGTCGCGGACCAGGAAGCGGGACCGGCGGAAACTCGTCCGGCGTCAATATGCGCTGTCGATCGGCGCGGCCTGGGTGATCACGGTTCCGGCCACCGCGACGATCGCCATCATCCTCTATGCGATCCTGGCGGCCGCGGCCGGCGTCTAGTCTAGGTGTCGCCGGAGACCCGGAGGTGGCGGGCGAAATTCCTGAGAAGCTCGGCGACCCGCTTGTCGGTGATCAATCGCGTCGCCTCCGCCAGCGTCACCCAGTGGCGGTAGCGCTCGCCGGTTTCGCGCCAGTTGTCATGCTGCTTCTCGACGCGGAGCGGATACATGTCGACCTCGATGACGAAGCGGCGCACGCCCCGCGTCTTCCATGCCCGGTAGGAGCCGACCGGGCGGGTGGCGATAACGCCCTCGACGCCGGCTTCCTCATGGGCTTCGCGTTCGGCCGATTCCCATGGCTTCAGGCCGTCGGCGATGCGTCCCTTGGGGAAGATCCAGCGTCCCCTCTGGCGGGAGGTGACGAGCAGGAAGACCGGCGTCGATTCGACGATCGCATAGGGGATGACGCCGCTCTGCCGTTCGGCGACCGGCGCCGACGCGGGCGGCGGCGGGGCAATCCGCTCGACAAGGGCAATGGCACTTTCGACGAGCATTCGGGGTCCCGACTCGAGGCTTGGCGAATCGCGTCAACGTTACCCGCCTCGCCGTTTGCCTTGCAACGGTGCCGGGAGACGCCGGGCGAGCGGCATGGCCATTGGCAATGATCCGAGGGAGCGCTTGGCGGATACCCGCGGTTGCGGCTAGGCTTCCCTTTTACCAGAAGGGCAAGACGGCGGGGCATGGGGCATTCCGGGAAGAAGAAGTCGGGGACGAAAGGCAGGCGTCCCCTCGACAAGGTCGACCTCAGCAAGGCGCTCGACCCGAAGCATCACGACAAGGCGCTCGAGGAGCTGCAGCTCAAGCTCCAGAAGATCCAGCAGGCCTATCTCTTTTCCGGCGACTCGGCGGTGATCGTCATGGAGGGATGGGACGCGGCCGGAAAGGGCGGCACTATCCGCCGGATGTCCGCGGTGCTCGATCCGCGCGGCTTCAAGGTCTGGCCGATCGCGGCGCCACGCCATTATCATCTCGAGCGGCATTACCTGCTGCGCTTCTGGGAGCGGCTGCCGCCAAGGGGGGCGATCTCGGTCTTCGACCGCTCCTGGTACGGCCGCGTCCTGGTCGAGCGTGTCGAAGGCTATGCGACGCCCAGGGAATGGGGCCGCGCCTTCGACGAGATCAACGATTTCGAGCACCTGTTGACCGACGACAGCATGCGGGTGGTCAAGTTCTTCCTGCATATCAGTCCGGAGGAACAGCTCAAGCGCTTCGAGGCGCGGCTGCGCGACCCGATGAAGCGGTGGAAGCTCTCCTACGAGGATTTCCGCAACCGCAGGAAATGGGACGAATACGAGGAGGCCACCAACGAGATGCTGGAGCGCACCTCGACGAGCCGGGCGCCGTGGCACGTGATTCCCGCCAACGACAAGAAATGGGCGCGGATCGCGGTTCTGGAGACGATCACCAAAACCCTGGCCAAGGCCGTTGACCTCAAGCCGGCGCCGCTCGACGAGAAGGTCGAGGAAGAGGCGGCGGCGCTGTTCGAGTCCTACAAGGAGCTGATCGACAGCACCGCCGGCCGCTCCGACTAGGAGCCCGCGATCCGTCGCCCCTGGCACGATCAGCGGTACGCGACGCGCGTCAGCCCTCCCGCAAGGGGAGGGTTGGGCGCGGTGCAGGCTGCTCCGGCGGAGACCGCGGGGCGGGAAAGCCGCTCCGACTAGTAGCGGTAATGCTCCGGCTTGTAGGGGCCGGTGACCGGCACGCCGATATATTTGGCCTGCTTGTCGTCGAGCTCGGTCAGCTTGACGCCGATCTTGGCGAGATGCAGCCGCGCGACCTTCTCGTCGAGCAGCTTCGGCAGGATATAGACCTCGTTCCCGTACTCGCCCGGCTTGGTGAAGAGCTCGATCTGGGCAAGCGTCTGGTTGGTGAAGCTCGCCGACATGACGAAGCTCGGATGGCCGGTGGCGTTGCCGAGATTGACCAGCCGTCCCTCGGACAGGAGGATGATGCTCTTGCCATCCGGGAACGCGATCTCGTCGACCTGCGGCTTGATATTGTTCCACTTGAGGTTACGCAGCGCGCCGACCTGGATCTCGGAATCGAAGTGGCCGATGTTGCAGACGATGGCGCGGTGCTTCATCTGCCGCATGTGGTCGATGGTGATGACGTCGACATTGCCGGTCGCGGTGACGAAGATGTCGGCCTGCGGCGCGGCTTCGTCCATGGTGGTGACCTCGAAGCCTTCCATCGCGGCCTGCAGCGCGCAGATCGGATCGGCCTCCGCGACCAGGACGCGGCAGCCGGCGCTCTTGAGGCTGGCGGCCGAGCCCTTGCCGGTGTCGCCATAGCCGCAGACCATCGCGGTCTTGCCGGACATCATCACGTCGGTGCCGCGGCGGATGCCGTCGACCAGCGACTCGCGGCAGCCGTAGAGGTTGTCGAATTTCGACTTGGTCACCGAGTCGTTGACGTTGATCGCCGGGAAGAGCAGGCGGCCTTCCTTGGCCATCTGGTAGAGGCGATGGACGCCGGTGGTGGTCTCCTCGGTGACGCCCTTGATGTGCTTCGCGACCTCGGCATACCAGCCGGGCTTCTCGGCGTTCCGCTTCTTGATCGCGGCGAAGAGGACTTCCTCCTCCTCGTTGGTCGGATGGGCGATGACCGACGGGTTGTCGGCGGCCTGGATGCCGAGATGGAGGAGCAGCGTGGCGTCGCCGCCGTCGTCGAGGATCATGTTGGCGGTGCCGCCGTCCGACCACTCGAAGATGCGGTGGCAGTAGTCCCAATAGTCCTCGAGGCTCTCGCCCTTGTAGGCGAAGACCGGCGTGCCGGCGGCGGCGATCGCCGCGGCGGCGTGGTCCTGGGTCGAGTAGATGTTGCACGACGCCCAGCGGACGTCGGCGCCGAGCGCCTGCAGCGTCTCGATCAGCACCGCGGTCTGGATGGTCATGTGCAGCGAGCCGGCGATCCGCGCGCCGCGCAGCGGCTGCGTCGCCCCGTATTCCTCGCGCGTCGCCATCAGGCCGGGCATTTCGGTCTCGGCCAGCGAGATCTCCTTGCGGCCCCAGTCGGCGAGACCGATGTCCTTGACCACATAATCGTTGAATTCCGGCATTCCGGGCTCCTCGGGTCGGAAGATGAAAGGGGTATTTGGCCGAGGTTATACCGCTCCCGCCGGGATCGGACAATAAGGATATAAAGATTTCTTTATGCGATCGGTCCGCGGCGCGGTGCGGCGCCTTACTCGCCTTCGCCGAAGCGGTCGGCGACGAGGTGGGCGAGGGCGTCGAGCGCCGCCTGGGCCTGTGGTCCCTCCGCCTCGACCAGGATGGTCGAGCCGGGAGCGGCGGCGAGCATCATCAGCCCCATGATCGAGGTGCCGCCGACGGTGTTGCCGTCCTTGGTGACGGCGATCTCGGCGTCGAAGCCCTCGGCGCACTGGACGAAGCGGGCGGCGGCGCGCGCATGCAGGCCGCGCTTGTTGCAGATGGCGAGTTCGCGGCGAAGCAGGCCTGTTGCAGCGGTGCCCATTATTTCCCGTTCAGGACCTGGCTGGCGACGTTGATGTATTTGCGGCCCGCGTCCTGGGCATCGGCGATCGCCGCCGCCAGCGGTTTCTCGCCGCGGACGCTGGCGAGCTTGATCAGCATCGGCAGGTTGGCGCCGGCGATGACCTCGACCGACCCGGCCTCCATCACCGAAATGGCGAGGTTCGAGGGCGTGCCGCCGAACATGTCGGTGAGCAGGATGACGCCCGAGCCGTCATTGACCCGGCCGACGGCGTTGAGGATATCCTGCCGGCGCCGTTCGACGTCGTCGTCGGGGCCGATGGAGACGGTCTCGATCTGGGTCTGGGGACCGACGACATGCTCGAGCGCCGAGCGGAATTCCACGGCGAGCTTGCCGTGCGTGACGAGGACGAGTCCGATCATACCTGTTTGGCTTCCTCGCCTTTTTCCATTCTCGGTCCGCGGCGCCCACCGGCCAAGTCCGACGGCGCACCGCCAAGGCGCGCTATCTTGACCGAACGATTCCGCAACGCAAGAGGGAGATGTGTCCTGATTTCTTTCAGCTCCCTGCCGGGCCTGCGGCTTCGGCGAGCGCCACCTGAACACGTTCGGCGCCGTCGATGCAGCCGATCGGCAGCATCAGCCGCGGCAGGCGGATGCCGCAGATCTCGACGAAACGGTCCCCGTCCTCGGGCATCCGCGGGCAATCGGCGGCCGGCAGGAGGTCGACCGCGAGCCCGATCGCAGCGGGCGAGACATGGGGCCGGGTGACGATTCCCTGTCCGCGGACCTCCAGCCTGCCGGCCAGCGCCGCCGGCGCGGTGGCGACGAGGCGGCCATTCTCGGTGCCGAGAATGACGCGGTCGTCGGCGATCAGCGTCGCCGCCGGGTGGCGGAAGACGAGCTGCAGGACGAGCGCGGATTTGCCGCTGCCCGAGGCGCCGCGGATCAGCACCCCGTCGTCGCCGACGCGGACGGCGCTCGCATGGATGGTCGCGGAGGCGCTCACGGCCGCGGCAGGGTGACCGTGAAGCGCGCGCCGAGGACCTCGGGCGGCTCGCCCGGCGTCGGGCTCGGCCGCGTCCGGTTCTCGGCCTGGATCCGCCCCCTATGCGCATCGACGATCTGCTTGGAGATCGACAGGCCGAGGCCGGAATTCTGGCCGAAGGATTCGCCCTCCGGCCGGTCGGTATAGAAGCGCTCGAAGATCCGCTCGAACTGATCGGAGCGGATGCCGGGGCCGTCGTCGTCGACGACGATCTTGAGCAGGCGGTCCTTGGCGGCCATCGTCACGTTGACGATCCCGTCCCTGCGGCAGAAGGAGCGGGCATTGTCGATCAGGTTGTTGAAGACCTGACCGAGGCGGATGTCGTGGCCGGTGACGACATAGGTGTCGGGCTCCGCCTCCTCGATGTCGAGCTGGATCTTCGGGCCGTCGTCGGGCGTGGTGTCGCCGACCATCTGGACCACGGTCTCGAGCACCTTGCGCATGTCGACCGGCCCGGCATCCTGGCGGGCGAGCTCGGCATCGAGGCGCGAGGCGTTGGAGATGTCGCTGATCAGCCGGTCGAGGCGGCGGACATCATGCTGGATGATGGTCGCCAGCCGGGTCTTGGCATCCTCGGTCTTGGCCAGAGGCAGCGTCTCGACCGCGCTGCGCAGCGAGGTCAGCGGATTCTTGAGCTCGTGGGCGACGTCGGCGGCGAAGCTCTCGATCGCCTCGATCCGGCTATAGAGCGAGCTGGTCATCTCGCGGATCGCCTGGCTGAGATGGCCGATCTCGTCGCCGCGATGGCTGTAATCGGGGATTTCGGGCCGGGTCTGGATGCCGCCGCGCACCCGGTCCGCGGCGTCGGCGAGCCGCCGGAGGGGGGCGGCGATGGTGCCGGCCATCAGGATCGAAAGCAGCACGGTGACCGCCGCGACAACCACCAGAACGCGGACGATGGCCAGCCGCTCGGCATAGACGATGGCGTCGATGTCGCCGCCTTCGGTCGACAGGAGCAGCGCGCCATAGACGGTGCGATAGCGCTGGATCGGCACCGCGACGGAGACGATCAGCTCGCCCCGCTCGGTAACGCGCACGACGCTTTGCGACGAGGCATCGAGGGCGCGGATGACTTCAGGATAGCCCTTGCCGTTGGCACCGCCGAGCTCCTTGTAGACCGGCAGGTCCGTACGCTGGAGCCACAGGTTGATCGTGTGCCAGAACTGTTCGAGCAGCGATCGCTCCGCCGCCGCCGGCGGCGGCAGGTCGAAGCCGAGGATCTGGCCGCGCGCGTAGAGGTGGCGCGAATCGGCGACGAGCGTCCCGTCGCGGTCATAGACCCGCGCCCGGGTCCGGGTCGGCGAGACGAGACGGCGCAGGATCGGCGCCACGCGCTCGGGGTTGATGGCGAATTCGTATGCGTCGAAGACCTGATCGACTGGAGACAGGCTCTGGCCCGCCTCCAGATCGAGCAGCATCTGCGGATCGATGTCGATCGAATCCGCGTCCGAGGTCGCCGAGGTCGCGATCGCCCCGGCGATGATTTCTCCCTGGGTCTGCAGGCTCTGCACCCTCGCCTCGGTCAGTCCCGCCCGAAACTGATTGAGGTAGAGGATGCCGGCGACGAGAAGGGTCAGCGCCACGAGATTGAGGACGATGATCCTTCGTGTCAGGCTGGAGAAGACGTGCAGGCCGATGAAGCGACTGAAACCGGCGAGGATGCGCCTGATACGTCCGTCAGGCTGATCCCGCCGGGCCTCGGTCACTGGCTGGTTCTCGGCTCTGGCCGTCATTCATCTCCAGCGTCGGACCGTGCGAACCCGGTCAGACCTCCTTGAATCGATATCCGACTCCATAAAGCGTCTCGATCATGTCGAATTCGGGATCGACCAGCTTGAATTTCTTCCGGAGCCGCTTGATGTGGCTGTCGATGGTCCGGTCGTCCACGTAGACCTGATCATCATAGGCCGCGTCCATCAACGCGTTCCGGCTCTTTACCACGCCCGGGCGATGGGCCAGGGCGTAGAGGATGAGGAACTCGGTCACCGTCAGCGTGACCGGCTGTCCGTTCCAGGTGCAGGTATGGCGTTCCTGGTCCATTGACAAGGCGCCGCGATCGAGCACCTGGGCCGCCTCGCCCTGCTTGGGCTGGCTGGCGTCGCGCGGCTGGAAGCGGCGCAGCACCGCCTTGACGCGCTCGACGAGAAGCCGCTGGGAGAAAGGCTTCTTGATGAAGTCGTCGGCGCCCATCTTGAGGCCGAACAGCTCGTCGATCTCGTCGTCCTTGGAGGTCAGGAAGATCACCGGCAGGTCGGTCTTCTGGCGCAGCCGGCGCAGCAGCTCCATGCCGTCCATACGCGGCATCTTGATGTCGAGGATTGCGAGATCCGGTATCGCGGTCTGGAGGCCGTCGAAGGCGGATGCGCCATCGGTATAGGTCTGGACCCGATAGCCTTCCGATTCGAGGGCGATGGATACCGAGGCAAGGATATTCCGATCGTCGTCTACAAGGGCGATCGTCGGCATGGTCTTCTCCGTTTCAGTGGGCGGGAGTAAGCCCGTGTGGGGCGGGCGGGTGGACCCATGCCCTGAAGATCGTGCTAAAATGTGGCAAGCGAAATCTAGCGGATTCCGTGGATAAGCGCCAATGGCGCCAAGGGGTTATCGCTACCGACCTGCGCCGGCCTCCGGAGCGGGGGTGGTCCTCCCGTCGAAAACCGTCCGTTTTCCGGCTCGATGCGCGGCGATGATGTGGTCCGCGAATGGCCTGGATCGGGCCGCCTACCCGCTTTCGCCACAGGTTCCGCGACCCGGCCCATACCCGCATGATCGGCGATGTGCCGGCCGCCGAGATCGGCATGACACCGCCGTTCCGCCCGCCAACGTCGCCCGGCCAACGTCGCCCGGCCAACGTCGCCCGGCCGGCGTCGCCCGGCTGGCGTCGCCCCGGGCCGCAGCTCAGCCGCGCAGCGCGCGGAGCGCGTTGAGGATGACGGCGACGTCGATCGCTTCCTGGAGCAGCGCGCCCTCGACCGGCGGCAGGTAGCCGAAGGCCGCGACGATCATGGCAATCACCGAAAGGCCGATACCGACCGTAACGCTCTGGAGCGCGATGCGCCGTGACCGCTGGGCGATGCGCATCGCTTCTGCGATGCGGTCTATGCGGTCGACCAGCAGGATTGCATCGGCGGCCTGGGCGGAGGCGACCGCACCATGGGCGCCCATGGCGATACCGATATCGGCGGCGGCGAGCGCCGGCGCGTCATTGGCGCCGTCGCCGACCATCATCACCGGGCCATTCTCCCGCTCCCCGACGACGGCCATGACCTTCGATTCCGGTGTCATCTCGCCGAGCGCCGCGTCGACGTCGAGGCGCTTTGCGACCGCCGCCGTGACATCCGCCCGGTCGCCGGAAGCGAGCACGATGCGATGGACCCCGAGGTTCCGGAAGGAGACCAGCGCTTCCGGAACCTCGGGGCGGATCTCGTCCTTCATCACGATCAGTCCGGCCATGACGCCGTCGATGGCGATGGCGATGGTGACCTCGCCATCCTGCCGGCCGATGGTGCCGAAATCCGCGCCGTCGCGGGAGCGGTCGCGGACATAGGAAAAGCTGCCGACCGCGATCTCGCGGCCGTCGACCCAGCCCTGCAGGCCGCTGCCCTGCGCCTCGCGGACCTCGGTCGGCGGGCTGAGCGTCAGGCCGCGTTCGGTTGCCGCCGCGACCAGTGCCTGGCCCATCACATGCCCGGAGGCCTGGTCGAGCGAGGCGGCGAGCCGGAGCAATTCGGTCGGGTCGACGTCGTGGACGGGATGGATGGCGGCGAGCGAGGCGTGGCCGTGGGTCAGCGTTCCGGTCTTGTCGACCACCATCGTCCTGACCTCGGCCAGCACCTCCATCGCCCCGCCGCCCTTGACCAGGACGCCACGGCTCGCCGCCCGCGACACGCCGGCGATGATCGCCACCGGCACGGCCAGGATCAGCGGGCAGGGGGTCGCCACCACCATGACCGCCAGCCAGCGCACCGGGTCGGCCGAGACGATCCATGCCCCGCCGGCGATCGCGACGGTGACGGCGAGGAAGACGATCGCATAGCGGTCGGCGAGCCGGACCATCGGCGCCTTTTCGCGCTCCGCCGCCTCGACCAGCCGGACGATCCCGGCATAGGTGCTCTCGGCGGCCGACCGGCTGACGGTCAGGTCGAAGGCCATGCCGGCATTCGTCGAGCCGCTCATCACCGGCTCGCCGGCCCGGATCGTGGCGGGCATCGGTTCGCCGGTCAGCGCGGACTGGTCGAGGACGGCGCTGCCCGCGGCGACGCTCCCGTCGGCCGGGACGACCTCGCCGGCGCGGACAAGGACGCGGTCGCCGGCGCCGATGCCGTCGATCGGCGCTTCCTCCAGGCCCCGCGGCGTGTAGCGCATGGCGGTCTTGGGGACCCGCTCGAGCAGGGCGGTCATTTCGCGCCGGGCGCGGCCGGCGGCGTAGGATTCGAGGAACTGGCCGCCGGCATACATCAGAGCCACGACGACGCCGGCCAGCGCTTCGTCGAGGAGGAGCGCGCTGACCATGGCAAGCAGCGCGACGATATCGAGCCCGACCTCGCCCCGGCGCAGGCTGGTGACGATCTCGACGGCGAGCGCCGCGACGACGGGGAGCGTCGCCACCGCCCAGACGACGTGCGCGGCGGCTCCGGCCCCGGCGAAATATGTGGTGCCCCCGGCGGCCAGGCCGATCGCCGGGATCGCGACCAGCACCTGCCGACTCAGATGGTCGAACCCGTTTCCTGCCATATCCAAGCAACGCCTTCGGTGCCTGGTTATGGCGAAGAATCCGCGCCGCTACCCTGATCCCGGTCAATTTTCCCCGGGCGGCGGGGTGGCGGGACCGCCCCGCCCCGGCCAGAGATAGACGACGAGCAGGAGGGCGGGGCCGATGGTCAGCGCCGCATCGGCGGGATTGAAGATGAACAGCGTCCGGCTGCCGAGATGGAGCAGCAGGAAATCGATGACATGGCCGTGGAGGATGCGGTCGATGAGATTGCCGGCCGCGCCGCCGATGATCAGGCCGTAGCCGACCGCCGCCCATCTGCCGCCGTCGATCGCCTGCCCCCAGAAGACCATGACCACCACGGTGATGACCAGCGTCAGGGCGACCAGCGCCCAGCCGCCATAGTCGGCGAGGAAGCTGAAGGCGATGCCCGGATTGTAGACGAGGTGGAGGGCCAGAAAGGGGAGGAGGTCGATCGTCCTGCCGAAGGGAAGATTCGCGTCGGCGATCGCCTTGGCGCCCTGGTCGACGATCACCGTCAGGGCGATCACCGACAGGCCGAGCCGGGAAAGCGGGCCGGGGGGCCGTTTCGGGTCAGCCATCGAGCTTCAGCGCCTCCCGCCGGATTTCGAAGAGCATCACCCCGGTCGCAACCGCGAGATTGAGGGAATCGGCCTTGCCGGCCTGGGGGATCCTGACCAGCGTCGAGCAGGCCGCGGCAAGCTCCGGGCTCAGGCCCGACTGCTCGGCGCCCATCACCAGGAGCACCGGACCGCGATAGCCGGCGGTGCGGTAGTCGACGGTCCCGGCGAGATGGGTGCCGACGCTGGTCCCCGGCCAGGCCGCGATCATCCGCGCGAATTCCTCCGGCGTCGCGCGGGCGAGCGGGACGTGGAAGATCGACCCCATGGTGGCGCGCACCGCCTCGATCGAGAAGGGATCGACCGTGTCGCCGACCAGGATGACGCCCGCGGCTCCGACCGCGTCGACCGTGCGGATGATGGTGCCGAGGTTGCCGGGATCGCGGACCTGTTCGAGCGCCACCCAGACCGCGTCCGGACCGGGACGGATCGCGGCCGGCCTGGTCAGGTGCTGGTCGAAGACGCCGATGACGGTCTGCGGGTTCTCGCGGCGGGTCATCTTGGCGAGCACCGCCTCGCTGACCACCACCACGTCGCCGCCGCGGGTGCGGGCGGTGGCGGCGAGGCGGCCGACCTGGGCATCGTCGGCGACCCTCGCCGAATGGACGAGGCGGCGGATGGTCCATCCCGCCTCGATCGCGTCGGTGACCAGCTTCTGGCCTTCGGCGACGAACTGGCCGCTCGCCCGGCGGTTCTTGGGCAGGGCCAGGCCGCGGATTTCCTTGACCACGGGATTGGCCAGGCTGGTGATGTGAAGCACCTTGCCCGGCGGCCGCGTCTTCTGCCGGCCGTCAGCCATCCGGCGACCAGCGCGAGAAGAGCGAGGTGGACAGTCCCCGGCCGCCGCCTTCCTCGCGGATCACCAGCTCGCCGGATTCGACGACGCCGTCCCTGCCTTCCAGGCATTCGGCGGTCAATTCGTGCATCGACAGGAAGGAGGAGCGGATCGAATAGGCGGTGAGGATGAGGAAGGCCGGATCGTCGGTGAGGAGCCGCGCGCAGGCGCGCAGGAGGTCGGGCAGCGCGGCGAAGATATCCCAGACCTCGCCCTTGGGTCCGCGGCCGAATTTCGGCGGATCGAGGATGATGCCGTCATAGCGGTTGCCGCGCCGCTCCTCGCGGGCGACGAACTTCACGGCGTCCTCGCAGATCCAGCGGATCGGCAGGTCCGGCAGCCCGGCGACCGCCTGGTTTTCCCGCGCCCAGCCGATCGCCTTCTTCGAGGCGTCGATATGGACGACCTCGGCACCGGCGCGCGCGGCGACAAGCGAGGCAAGGCCGGTATAGCCGAAGAGATTGAGAACCTTGGCCGGCTTGCCGGCGCCGGCGATCCTTGCGGCCAGCCACGCCCAGTGGGTCGCCTGTTCCGGAAAGACGCCGACGTGGCGGAACGAGGTGAATCGGCCGAGGAAGCCGATGCCGTCGTAGCGCATCGGCCAGGTTTCGCCGATCGGCTTCGCCATCCGCCAGCGGCCATCCGCCTCGTCGTCGCCGATGCCGACGAAGGTGGCGTCGGCCGACTCCCAGGCGGAAGCCGCCATGCGTGGCGTCCACAGCGCCTGTTCCTCGGGGCGGACGACGCGGTATCGGCCGAAACGCTCGAGCTTCCGGCCATGACCGGAATCGAGCAGCGCATAATCCTCCCAGCCGGCGGTCTCGAGCATCACCGGCGCGCGCATCGCCGGCCGCCCGGCGCGGACGGGGGCGTCGGAGTCCAATTCGCTGCGCTTCGCCGTGGATGCCGTCATCGGACGCGTCCGGGAACCTTGTCTGGGATCGGCTTGCCGCCGACGGGGCCCCTTGTAGCGGCGGCGGGGCGGCAATCCAACACTTGCCGAGTGCGACCGGGCCATGCAACATAATCCTTGGAATCGATCCAGGTCAGTCTGGGTCCGGAGGCCGGGCGCGTGCTTTGCGAATCCCTCGCGGCCGTCAGTTGGAAAGAATATGAACGAGGCGGAGAACCGCCTCTCGGGGCTGCCTAACCATGGAAATGAAGGGCGAATACAGGATCCCGGCAAGCCGGGAGAAGGTGTGGGACGCTTTGAACGACCCGGAGGTGCTGAGGGACTGCATCCCGGGCGCGAAGTCGCTTGAGAAGATCTCCGACACCGAGATGAAGGCGACGGTCGAGGCGAAGGTCGGGCCGGTCAAGGCCTCCTTTACCGGGCAGGTGACGCTCAGCAACATCGATCCGCCCAACGGCTATACCATCACCGGCGAGAGCAAGGGCGGGGTCGCCGGCTTCGCCAAGGGCGGCGCCGATGTCGCGCTTGCCGGGGACGGCCCCGACGCGACGGTCCTGACCTATGTCGCCAAGGCCCAGGTCGGCGGCAAGCTCGCCCAGATCGGCGGCCGGCTGGTCGACGCCACCGCGAAGCAGATGGCGGACCAGTTCTTCAGCGCCTTTGCCGAGAAGGTCGGCGGGCCGCCGGAAGCGGCTGCGTCGGAGGACATTGGCGAGGAGGCGGTCGTCGCGGATGTCGAGAAGGATCCGGAAGTCACCGCCGAGGCGATCGAGGAGCGTCTCGAGGTGGCCGCCGGCCGCGGCTTCCTCGGTGGACCCTATGTCTGGGGGCTGCTCGCCCTGCTGGTTGTCATCGTCCTGATCCTGATTTTCCGTTGAGGAGCCTATGTCCACGATTGCGTTGAAAGTGAACGGCAAGGATGTCTCTGCCGAGGTCGAGGACCGCACGCTGCTGGTCGAGCTGCTCCGCGAGGAGCTGAAGCTGACCGGGACCCATATCGGTTGCGATACCTCGCAATGCGGCGCCTGTGTCGTCCACGTCGACGGCGTGGCGATGAAGTCCTGCACGATGTTCGCTATCCAGGCCGACGGCGCCGAGATCCGCACCATCGAAGGCGTCGCCCAGCAGGGCGCGCTGCATCCGATGCAGGCGGCCTTCGCCGAGCATCACGGCCTGCAATGCGGCTTCTGCACGCCGGGCATGATCATGACCGCGATCGACATGGTCCGCCGCCTCGGCAGCGATCTCGACGAGGCGACGATCCGCCACGAGCTCGAAGGCAATATCTGCCGCTGCACGGGCTACCAGAATATCGTCAAGGCGATCCAGGCGGGCGCCCGGGCGATGGCGAGCCAGTAGACGGGAGCAAGCGACGTGTACGAAACCACCTATCATCGCCCGGCAAGCGTTGCCGAGGCCGTTTCGCTGTTCTCGAACGCTTCGGACGGGCGCTTCCTGGCCGGCGGCCAGACGCTGATTCCGACGATGAAGCAGCGCCTCGCCGCGCCCTCCGACGTCATCGACGTCGGCAAGATCGCCGAGATGCGCGGCATCGAGGTCTCCGGCGACACGGTTTCGATCGGCGCCGCGATGACCCATGCCGAGGTAGCCGCCTCCGAGGCGGTGCGCGGCGCGATCCCCGCGCTCGCCGGCATGGCGGGGATGATCGGCGATCCGGCCGTTCGCCATCGCGGCACGCTGGGCGGCTCGCTCGCCAACAACGATCCGGCCGCCGACTATCCCGCCGGTGTCCTGGCGCTCGGCGCGACGATCCATACCGACAAGCGCGAGATCGCCGCGGAGGACTTCTTCCAGGGGATGTTCTCGACGGCGCTGGAGGATGGCGAGGTGATCACCAGGGTGGTCTTCCAGGTTCCCGAAAAGGCCGCCTATGCCAAGTTCCGCAACCCGGCCTCGGGCTATGCCATGGCCGGCGTCTTCGTCGCCCGGATGAAGGACGGCGCGGTCCGCGTCGGGGTCACCGGCGCCAGCGGCAACGGCGTCTTCCGTTCGTCCGAGATCGAGCAGGCGCTGCTCGGCTCGTGGAGCGCCGAGGCGATCGCGCCGCTGGCGATCAGCCCCGAGGACATGCTGTCCGACATCCACGGCTCGGCCGCCTATCGCGCCAACCTGGTCAAGGTCATGGCCAGGCGGGCGGTCGCCTCGATCGCCTGAGCCGACCGCCGGATACCGCCCGGCGCCTAAGGGAAGGTGCCGGGTTCGAACAGGTCCCTGAGGTCATTGGCGCCGGCCACGGCCGGCAGGACCGGCAGGCCGAGAAGCTCTTCCACCGATTTGACCATCGATCCGTGGTCGTAGCGGACGTCGCCGGCATAGCCGCGTTTCACCCGCGGCCCGATCGCCAGGAAGGGAACCCGCTGTGTATCGTCGCCCTCGTCCCAGGTGAGGAAAATGGCGCCCTGGTGGGCGTCGGCCCAGGCGATCAGCGCGGGCAGCTCGCGCTTCAGCCAGGCGTCCCCCCGCTTGACGCTGCTTCCGAGACAGCCGAGCGCGCCGTGCATGTCGTTGCAGAGGTCCGGCGTGATGAAGACGTAACTGGCGACGGTGTCCGCCGCGAGATCGGCGGCAAGCGCCGAATAGGGCCTGATGTGCTCGGCGCAATAGGCGTTGTCTTTCGACGGCGGGTTGCCGGAGACGTCCTGGAAGAAGACGAAGGGGTTGTGCTTCGGATGGTAGCGCCCATGCTTGCTGATCGGACAGGCGCCGGCCCGCCGCGTCTGGCCTTCCTGGTAGGCCTTCCAGTCGAGGTCCGGCGCGTCCGCGACCTGCGCCACGAGATGGTCGCGGCTTGCCGTGCTGTTCGACGCCGAGGGGCGGTCGTCGGTCGTGAAGGTGTGATCCGCGAAGGCGTTGGTCCCGGCTTCCATCCAGATGTAGTGCGGCTCGCTGGCGAGGCGGGGAAGCTCGTCGACGAAGTTGGTTGCATGGGCGGCGTCGGCGAGCAGTGACTGGATGAACGGCGCCTCGTCGCCATTGCCGTAGATCTGCCGGGCGTCGTGATTCTCCATGGCGATGACGAAGACATGCCGGACGGCCGGCGCGGCCGCCGCGCCGGCCACCGTCGCGACCGCGGCAAGGCCGGCAACGAGCGCTACGGACGCCAGCCTCGACGTCCTCCGGACCCTGCCGTTGTCCTCCCGCGCCGGGGTCTCGTCGCCGATCCGGACATGCGCGGACGGATTTCCTGGTTCGGCCGCCATCCATTGCCGGCGATTGTTGCGTTCGGCTGGAGGCGGTGCCATGTGATGGGCAATGATCATCTGCTCCTGCAATGTCCTGACCAAGGCGAGCATTCTCGAAACGGCGGAGAAGCTGGCGCACGAGGATGTGTCACGGCCGGTAACCCCCGGTCGCGTGTTTCGCGCCCTCGGGGTCCGCCCGCAATGCGGTACCTGCTTCGTCACGATCCGCCGGCTCATCGCCGATGCCGGGATCACCTTCACCTGTCCCGACCCGCTGGCCACCGTCGCCGACGAAGACGGGGAGCTGACTCCGAGCGAACTCGACGCGCTTGTTGACGTTGCCATTGATGCATCATAGTTGAACCAGTCCAATCCGGGGGAGATCCATGAAGGGCGATCCGAAAGTCATCGATTATCTGAACCAGTCGCTGCGCCACGAATTGACGGCGGTGAACCAGTACTGGCTGCATTACCGGCTGATCGAGGACTGGGGATACGCAAAGCTCGCCAAGAAGGAGCGGGCCGAGTCGATCGAGGAGATGCAGCACGCCGACAAGCTGGCCGAGCGCATCATCTTCCTTGAAGGCCTGCCCAACATGCAGCAGCTCAATCCCCTGAAGATCGGCCAGAACCTCAAGGAAGTGCTGGAGGCCGACCTCGAAGGCGAATACGACGCGCGCAATCTCTACAATGAGGCCCGCGAAGTCTGCCGGGCCGCCGGCGACATCGTGTCGATGAAGCTGTTCGAGGATCTGCTCGCCGACGAGGAGGGCCATATCGACTTCCTCGAGACCCAGCTCGCGCTGCTTGGCGACATCGGGCCGGAACGCTACGGGCTGCTGCAGGCCGAATCCGCCGACGAAGCGGAGTAGAGAAGCTCAATCGGCCAAGAGGTCCATCCAATCATCGGCCGTCAGATTCTGGGCAGAAAAATTGCGGTCGCCACGGTCGCGCAGATGATCAAGCACCAAACGACAACCTCGGACCAGCCTTCGAAACGCCCCCGAATTGGATATTTCTTTCGGTGGGAGGAGAGATAGGTCTCCCAACCAATGCTGTTCGATGAGAGCCTTTTCTCCAAATCGGATAAATACTCTCCGATTGTCATGGTCCTCATCTGTATTCCTGCCCAACGTAAGAAACCAAGGCAAGCAAGAACTACTGGAAGAACGAGTGAGGCACGAAATAATAATGGATCGAAATTTTTATCTCGGGTCAAGACCCATGCATAAACAGCCGCGATAGAGAAAAAAATTGTATTCTCTGCTTTCCTTCTCTCTGATATCTGGAGTTCTATTTCTCGCCGCATAGCATTGTATTCAGCAATCAGAAAGCCGTCACCCAGGGAGTCGATGCTGACTTTTAAATCCCCGGCATCCGCCTTCTGACCAGGTTTTTTCAGGGTCTCGTCGTCGTTTGTCATTGGCTTTCCGTGCTTGCACGACTTGAAGAGGCTATATTATTTCGGGCTTGAGCTAGGCTCTGATTGCAAATTCACTACATCAACTCCGCCACCAGCGGCCTTCGAGCTCGACGCCGAACTCGGCCGGGCGGCGGGCGAAATGGGCGATGCCGGCAAGCGCCGGGTCGGGCTTGACGATGATCGCCGTCGCCATCCGCTCCACCAGGTGGCGATGCGGCTCCTTGGTGACGAAGGCTTCGCGGAACGCGCCCGATTTCAGCGCCGGCGCGATCCTGGCCGAGATGCCGCCAGCGAGATAGACGCCGCCATAGGCGGTGAAGACCAGCGCGAGATCGCCGGCGAAGCGACCGAGATAGGTGGCGAAGAGCGCGAGCGTCTCGACCGCTTCCGGACTGTCGCCGGCAAGCCCGTGGGCGGCGACGTCGGCTTCGTTCCCGAAGCGCGCATCGACGCCGTTCGCCGCGCAGACGCCCCTGTAGAGACGCAGCATCCCCGAGCCGCAGACCAGGGTCTCGGTGCTCATCCGGCCGAAGGTCTGTTCGAGATGCGGCCAGATTTCGAAGTCGCGCGGACTCACGGGCCCGAGATCGATATGCCCGCCCTCGCTGGGGATCGGCACCCATCGGCCGCCGCTCTGGATCAGTGCCCCGGCGCCGAGCCCGGTTCCGGGCCCGACCACGACGCGGGCGCCGTTCGGGGTGGCGACGCCGTCGCCGATCGGATCGACCCCATCCGTGCCGAGGCCCGGCAGGCAGAGCGACAGCGCCTCGAAATCGTTGAGCAGGATGACGTCGGACAGGCCGAAGCGCTCGATCAGCTTCTTCGGTTCGACCACCCAGTGATTGTTGGTCATAGCTACGCGGTCGCCGGTGATCGGGCCGGCGAGCGCCAGGATCGCGGTCTTCGGGCGTTCCGCCTCGGGGCGGTCGCCGATCGCCGCGGCCATCGCGTCCTCGATCGTCGCGAAGTCGGCGGTGGCAAGCGTCGGGATGCGCTCGACCGCCGCGTCCTGGTCATGGATGAGGACGAAGCGCGCGTTGGTGCCGCCGATGTCGCCGCTCATCACCGGGAAGGCGAACGCTTCCGGAGACGCCGCCATCACGCCGCCTCCCCGCGATCGGCCGGCGTCGTGAAGTCGCCGGGATGGCGGATCAGGATCTCGGCGGTGGCGGCATTGAGCGCCATCGGGATGTCGTAGACCACCGCCAGCCGGGTCAGCGCCTTGACGTCGACGTCATGGGGCATCGGCGTCAGCGGGTCGACGAAGAAGACCAGCGCCGAAATCCGTCCCTCGGCGATCAGCGCGCCGATCTGCTGGTCGCCGCCGAGCGGGCCGCTCTTCAACGCCGTGACATCGAGCGCCGGCAGCGCCGCCTTGATCCGCGCGCCGGTGGTTCCGGTGGCGAAGAGATCGAACTGCGAGAGCCGGTTCGCGTGGCTCGTCGCGAAGGCGACGAGCGCGTCCTTCTGGTTGTCGTGGGCGACCATAGCGAGCGCCGGGCGTCCTGCCATTCCTGTCCTTCCTCCCGGCGCGAAGCGCCTTACTCCTTGATATAGGGCTGGCCGTCGGCGGCCGGCGGACGCGCCCGCCCGATCAGCCCGGCGACCAGGACGATTGTGGCGATATACGGCGCCATGGCCAGGAATTCCGACGGAATCGGCGTGTGCAGGATAGCGAGTTTCTGCTGCAGCGAGTCGGCGAATCCGAAGACCAGCGCCGCCATCAGCGCCCCGACCGGGTGCCAGCGCCCGAAGATCATCGCGGCGAGGCCGATATAGCCGCGGCCCCCCGTCATCCCCTCGTCGAAGCGGCCGACCGAGCCGAGCGTGAACCAGGCGCCGCCGAAGCCGGCGACCATGCCGGCGATCGTCACGTTGATGTAGCGGGTGCGGTAGACGTCGATGCCGAGCGTGTCGGCGGCTTCCGGATGCTCGCCGACGGCGCGGGCACGGAGGCCCGATCGGGTGTGGAAGAGATAGTAGGTCGCGACCAGCACCATGATCAGCGCGCCGTAGACGAAGAGGTTCTGGCGGAAGAGGACCGGGCCGATCACCGGCAGGTCGCTGAGCAGCGGAATGTCGATCGGCCGGAAGACCGGCGCATTGTTGAGCCATGTGTATTTGGTCAGCACCTGGCTCGAGACATAGGAGGTCAGGCCGAGGACGAAGAGGTTGATCGCCACCCCGGCGATGATCTGGTCGACCCGGTGGGTGACGACCAGCGCGGCGAGGATGAAGCCGAACAGCCCGCCGATCGCGACCGCGCCGAGGATGCCGACGAAGCCGCCGAGCACCGAGCCGATCAGCGCACCCGCGAAGGCGCCGGCGAGCAGCATCCCCTCGATGGCGATATTGACCACCGCGACGCGCTCCGACAGGACGCCGGCGAGGCCGCCAAGGGCGATCGGCACGGCACGGACCATGGTCGATTCGAGCATGCCGGTCAGCGAGAAGGACTTGCCGGCCGTCGCCCAGGTGAGGAAGGCGGTGACGACGAGGAGGAGGCCGATGCCAAGGAAGACGTTGGTCGAGCGTCCGCCGCCGCGCATGAACTGGCGGATGCCGAAGAAGGCGAGGAGGCCGGCGACGATATAGGCATAGGGCGCGGCCGGCACGACGAGGTTGGGGATGCTTATGGCGTCGCGCGGCAGGGTCAGCCGGAAGACGGCGTTGCCTTCCGAGGTGGCGCCGAAGGCGACCGCGACGAAGACCGCGAGGCCAAGCAGGATGACGCCGTTGACCTTCTTCTGCCGCCGGCGGGCGAGCTCGATATCGGCCGTCGTCACGGGCGCTGTGTCGGTTACCGCCATGCGATCCGTTTCCCTGACATGCTAACGCCCCGCCTCCTTGCGGAAGACCCAGGGGATGGTCGCCCGGACCAGGGTCGGCGCGGCCATGAAGACGATGACCAGCGCCTGGATGATGGCGATCAGGTCGATGCTGACCCCCGCCTCGACCTGCATCTCGCGGCCGCCGGCCTGGAGGGCGCCGAACAGCAGGCCGGCGAGGAGGACGCCGACCGGATGCGAGCGGCCGAGCAACGCGACGGCGATGGCGTCGAATCCCGCCCCTCCGGAAAAGCCGGGCGAGGCGCGGCCGAGCACGCCGAGCACCTGGTTGGCGCCGGCGAGGCCGGCCAGCGCCCCGGCCGTCGCCATCACCAGAACGATGATCATCCCCGACTTCATGCCGGCATAGCGCGCCGCGTCGGGGTTGGAGCCGGCGGCGCGGAACTCGAAGCCCGTGGTCGTCCGGAAAAGCAGCCAGTAGACGAAAAGGACCGCGGCGATGACCAGCAGGATGCCGGCATGGACGCGCAGGTTCGGATCGATAAAGGAGAGGAGCCTGGGCAGCTCGGCGCTTGGCAGCACCGATTGCGAGATCGGGTCGGCCCGACCCGGCTTCTGGACCGGCGGGTTGCGGAGCAGGTAGTCGACGAGCCGCATGGCGATGAGGTTGAGCATGATGGTGGTGATCACCTCATGCGCCCCGGTAGCGGCCTTCAGCCAGCCGGCGATCCCCGCCCAGATGGCGCCGGCGATCGCCCCGGCGAGGAGGGCGAGGGGCAGGTGGATCCAGGCCGGCGTGTCGGTCAGTGCGAAGCCGACCACGACCGCCGCCATGCCGCCGAGCAGGACCTGGCCCTCGGCGCCGATATTGAACAGCCCGGCCCGGAAGCCGAGGGCGATGCCAAGCGCGGCAAGCGTCAGCGGCGCCGCGGCGGTCAGCGTCTCGGAGACCGCGTTGATCGAGCCGAGCGAGCCGGTGAACAGCGCCACATAGGACTGGCCGACGGCGGTCAGGCTGACGCCGGTGGCGAGCATCACGATCGCGCCGAAGGCGAGCGCCATGGCGACGGCGAGCAGCGGAACGAGGATCATCTCCTCGGCGTCGAAGCGGTCCGAGACCGCCCGCTTGAGCAGGTCCTGCGAGAAGCCGTCGAGCTTGCCGGGCTCGCTCATGCCGTCGCTCCCGCCATCGCCAGCCCGAGCTCGGCGACGGTCGCGGCGGCGGCATCGAATTCCGCCACAACCCGTCCGCGATACATCACCAGGACACGGTCGGACAGGGCGCGGATCTCGTCGAGCTCGGTCGATACGATCAGCACCCCGACCTCGGCGTCGCGGGCCGCGATGATCCGCTTGTGGATGTATTCGATCGATCCGACATCGACGCCGCGGGTCGGCTGGGAGGCGATGAGCACCTGGATGTCGCGCGACATTTCACGGGCGACGACGAGCTTCTGCTGGTTGCCGCCCGACAGGTGGTCGGCAAGCTCGAAGACCGAGGAGGTGCGCACGTCGAAGTCGGTGATGATCCGTGCCGCCTCGGTCTCGACCTTCGGCCAGTGCATCCTGATGCCGGTCGAATAGGGTTCGTCGTAATAGCTGTCGAGGACCATATTCTCGGCGAGCGTGAAGGTCTCGATCAGCCCTTCCCGCTGGCGATCCTCGGGGACGTGCGCCATGCCGAGCTTGTGGCGGTGCCGCGCGGAAGCATGGGTGATGTCCTCGTCATGGAAGACGACCGAACCGGCGATCGCCGACCTCAGCCCGGTCAGCGCCTCGACCAGCTCGGTCTGGCCGTTGCCCTGGACGCCGGCGATGCCGACGACCTCGCCGGCCCTGACCGCGAAGCTCACGTCGTTGACCGCGACTTCGTGGCGGTCGTTCATGACCTTGAGGTTCCTGACCTCGATCATCGGGCGGCGGGGCACCGCCGGCTTCTTGTCGACGGTGAAGCTGACCGGCCGGCCGACCATCATCTCGGCGAGCTCCGCCTCGGTCGCGGTCTTCGGGTCTCCCTCGCCGACGATCTTGCCGCCGCGCAGCACGCTGATCCGGTCGGCGACCTCGAGGATCTCGAAGAGCTTGTGGGTGATGAAGACCAGCGCCTTGCCGGCATCGCGCAGCGAGCGGATGATGCCGAAGAAATCCTCGACCTCCTGGGGCGTCAGCACGGCGGTCGGCTCGTCGAAGATCAGCACGTCCGCCGAGCGGAACAGCACCTTGATGATCTCGACCCGCTGCTGGACGCCGACCGGCACCTCCTCGATGATCGCGTCCGGATCGACGACGAGGCCGTGCTCGGCGCCGATCGCTCGGACCTGCTCGCGCGCCGTGGCGATGTCGAGATGGTCGAGGCGGCCGGTCGGCTCGACCCCGAGCACGACATTCTCGGCGACGGTGAAGACCGGGACCAGCATGAAATGCTGATGGACCATGCCGATGCCGGCGCGGATCGCGTCGCCGGCGCCCTCGAAACGGGTCGGCTTGCCGTCGATGAGGATCTCGCCCTCGTCGGGGCGATAGAGACCGCTGAGGACGTTCATCAGCGTCGTCTTGCCGGCGCCGTTCTCGCCGAGCAGGCCGAGGATCTCGCCGGCCCTGATCGTCAGGTTGACATCGGAATTGGCGACCACCGGCCCGAAACGCTTGGTGATGCCGCGCAGTTCGATATCCAAGGTCCGCGTTTCCCCTCGTCCCTCAGGGAGGACCGCCGCGCTGCTACGCGGCGGTCCATGTCATCTGCGGCCCGCCTGGCGGGCGGGCAAGGGCTGAATCTCAGTCCTTGACGGAGATGTCGCCCGCCTCGATGCCGGCGGCGATCTCGTCGATTTCCTTCTTGAGCGCGTCCGGAACCTTCGAGTCGAAGTCGTGATAGGGGGCGAGGCCAACGCCGCCATTGGCGAGCGTGCCGACGATGACGCCGCCCTCGAAGGAGCCGTCCTGCGCCATCTTGATCGCCTGGACCACGGTCGAATCCATCCGCTTCAGCACCGAGGTCAGGTAGACGTGCTTCTTTTCGGGGTCGGTCAGATACTGGTCCGCGTCGACGCCGATGATCATCAGGTTGTCGGTGCCGAGCTCGTCGGCGAGCGCCGCCGATCCGAGGCCGACCGGGCCGGCGACCGGCATGACGACGTCGGCGCCCTCGTCGTTGAGGTTCTTCGCAAAGGCACGGCCGTCGTCGAGCGACTCGAAGTTGTTGGTGAACAGGCCCTCGCCGGATGCGGGGTCCCAGCCGAGGACCATGACCTCGGTGTCCTTCTTCCCGTTGTAATACTTAACGCCGCGATAGAAGCCGTCCATGAAGATGGTCACCGGCGGAATGTTGATGCCGCCGAAGGTGCCGACGACGCCGGTCTTCGACATGCCGGCGGCCAGATAGCCGGCGAGGAAGGCCGCCTCGTCCGTCGCATAGACCTGGCCAAGGATATTCGGGACGACCGGGTCATAGGCGAAGTCGACGATCGAGAATTTGGTGTCGGGATTGGCCTCGGCCGCCTTCTTGGTGGCGTCGCCAAGCAGGAAGCCGACGGTGATGATGAGGTCGCAATCCTGCGACAGGAAGGAATTTATGTTCGGCTCGTAGTCGGTTTCCTGCTTGGATTCCAGCAACTTGCCTTCGATGCCGAGCATTCCCTCGGCATCCTTGACGCCCTTCCAGGCGGTCTCGTTGAAGCCCTTGTCGTCGACGCCGCCGGTATCGGTGACCTGGCAGGCGGAGAATGCGTTGGCCGGTGCCGCGCCCCAGGCCGCGACCAAGGCCGTTGCGGCGATTGCGGCGAGCGACGTTCTGATAACATCCTTGTTCAACTCTACCTCCTGTTGCGCCATTCGACTTGATTTTCCGGACGGCCCTTGCCGTCGGGAAGTGTTGCTGACCTTCGCATTTTCGTCGATCATGGTCGAGACACTTCGTACCTTCCGTCCAGGCATGCGTCGGACGCGCATGACAGCGGGATGACGGAGACGCGCGGAAACCGGGGCCCTGGGCCGAGCTCGACGAGGGGGAGCAACCCGCGCTCCGGCCCGAGTGCCAGGCCGGGCCCGGCGGCGCCTTTGCGATGGACGACCTTCGCCGGCCGGGCGGGGGGCCGGCCGGATAGGGGAGCAGATGATGGATCGTGATCTCTTCGACCTCGCCAGGGCGATCCGCGACCGCGCCCATGCGCCATATTCCCGGTTCGCCGTCGGCGCGGCGCTGCGCAGCGGTGCCGGCACGACCCATGCGGGCTGCAACGTCGAGAACGCATCCTATCCGGAAGGCTGGTGCGCCGAGACCTCCGCCATCGCGGCGATGGTCTGCGGCGCCGGCA
>NZ_JAGRLA010000015.1 GCF_020442045.1 Bauldia sp.
CGCGACAGGCCGGATTTGAGCTTCCGGAACCAGGACTGGCGCGGTGCAGGCGGCTCGGCTGGCGGCGGTGCCGCCGCGGCTTCCGGAGGACTGGCGGGCGCCGGTTCGCCGGTCGCGGGCACTTCCGGCTCCGCGTCCGTCTTGCCGCCGAAGACGCGGCGGAAGAGTCCCTTGCCCTCAGCCATGGTCATGTCCGATCCGTGCGTGCTTCGAGGCTCGCGCTTCGCGCGAGCACCTCAGCATGGCTAAGGAGGAGATGCTGCAAGGCCAGACCTTGTCGCTTAAGGAAACGCCGTTCATTGCCATCCTGAGGTGCGAGGGCGCGTGAGCGGCCGAGCCTCGAAGGACGCACATCGCACCGGCCATTGCTACGCCGCCTCGGCGATCAGCGCCCGTGCCGTGCGCCCGGTAATCCGCGCGGCGATCACTTCGCCCGGCAGGCCGCCGGCGATCTCGGCCGGGGTGAAATGCTCCGTCCGGCCAAGACCCCGGCGCTCGACCAGGACCCGGCGCGCGGCGCCTTCCTCGGCGCGAAGATGCGCGGCGAGCGCCGCATCGCCCTTCTCGCGGAGACGCGCCGCCCTTTCCTTGACCAGCGACCGGTCGACCTGAGGCATCCGCGCGGCCGGCGTGCCGGGCCGCGGCGAGAAGGGAAAGACGTGGAGGTGGGTCAGCCCGCAATCGTCGACGATGGCGAGCGTGTTGTCGAACATCGCCTCGTCCTCGGTCGGGAAGCCGGCGATCAGGTCGGCGCCGAAGACGACGTCGGGCCGGAGCCGCCGCACCTCTTCCGCGAAGCGTATGGCATCGTCGCGCGAATGGCGGCGCTTCATCCGCTTGAGGATCATGTCGTCGCCGTGCTGGAGCGAGAGGTGGAGATGCGGCATCAGCCGCCCCTCCTCGGCAATCGCCGCTAACAGCGCCTCGTCGACCTCGATCGAGTCGATCGAGGAGAGACGCAGCCGTTCGAGCTCCGGAACGTGTTTCAGGATGGCGCGGGCCAGCGCTCCGAGCTTCGGCCTGCCCGGCAGGTCGGCGCCATAGGAGGTGATGTCGACGCCGGTCAGCACGACCTCGCGATAACCGTTTTCGACCAGCCGGCGGATCTGGTCGACGATCGCGCCCATCGGCACGGAACGCGAATTGCCGCGTCCATAGGGGATGATGCAGAAGGTGCAGCGGTGGTCGCAGCCGTTCTGCACCTCGACGAAGGCGCGGGCGCGGCCGTCCATCCCCTCGATCAGGTGGCCGGCGGTCTCGGTGACCGACATGATGTCGTTGACACGGACGTCGGGCATCTCGCCGAGCCCGAAGTCGGGGAGGCGATAGCTCGCGGCGTCGAGCTTCTCGGTATTGCCAAGCACGAGGTCGACCTCCGCCATGCCGCCGAAGCTCGCCGGATCGATCTGGGCGGCGCAGCCCGAAACGACGATGCTCGCCGCCGGGTTCTCGCGCCGCGCCTTGCGGATCGCCTGCCGCGCCTGGCGCACGGCCTCGCCGGTCACCGCGCAGGTGTTGACGAGGATCGCGTCCTCCATGCCGGCGGCGTCCGCCTTGGCGCGCATGACCTCGGATTCGAGCGCGTTGAGCCGGCAGCCGAAGGTGATGACGCGCGCCGCCATCAGGCCGCGCCCCTGTCCGTCCGGGTCCAGGCGAGGGTTTCGCGATCGATCGTGCCGGCGAACTCGTCCTCGATCGCGCCGGTCATCATGATGTGGTCGTCGTCCTGCCAAGCGATGGTCAGCGGCCCGCCGGGCAGCGTCACGGTCACCTCGCGGTCGGTCATGCCCTTCCGCATCGCCGCGACGGCGGAGGCGCAGGCGGCGGTGCCGCAGGCCCGGGTAAGGCCGACGCCGCGCTCCCAGGTCCGCACCGTCAGCGCCGTCCGGCCCTCGACCCTGGCCAGCGAGATGTTGGCCCGCTCGGGGAAGATCGGGTGATGCTCGAGCATCGGCCCGAAGCGCTCGAGGTCGTAGGCGTTGACGTCGTCGACCCAGAAGATCGCATGCGGGTTGCCGACATTGACCACCGAGGGCGAGTGGAGGATCGGCGCGTCGATCGGCCCGATCTGGAGCTCGATGGCGCGGGTGTCGGCGAAGGGCTCGGCGAGGGGGATATCCTGCCAGCCGAAGCGGGGCCTGCCCATGTCGACCGCGACGAGATCGGGCCGGCCGGTGTCGAAAGCCTTCAAAAGGCCGGCCGAGGTCTCGATCGTCACCGCCTTGCCGCCGCTCTCTCCCATCAGCAGCCAGCCGACGCAGCGGGTGGCGTTGCCGCAGGCCTCGACCTCGCCGCCGTCGCGATTATGGATGCGCATGCGGGCGTCGGAGCCGTTCCGGGACGGCTCGATGGTAATCAGCTGATCGAAGCCGATTCCGTCCTGCCCGCCGAGCGCCCGGATTGCGTCCGGAGACAGCCCGGCGGCCGTCTCACGGCCGTCCAGGATGGCGAACTCGTTGCCGAGGCCGTTCATCTTGCGAAAGGGGATCGCGCCGGACATGTCATCTGACCGTTTCTGGAACCAGCGTTATATGGCTGAAAGCCGGGCGGATTGCCAGTCGTTCCCGTTGTTCCGTCCGCCGTCTACACGCGGGGATCAACAGGAATTGAATATTGCGGATCGCCACCCCGGCCTATGGTTTCTCCCAAGCTGACCGGCGGGAATGATCCCGATCGGCGGGATGAGCGGGAGATGGGACATGGGAGCCACAGGTATTGCCGGGTCGAGATCGGCCCTGCCGATCGCGATTACCCTGGCGGCCGCCGTCATCGGGATCGATCTTCTTTGTCAAAGCGCCGGGGCGCGGGCGGCCGAGAAGGCGACACCGATTCCGCCGCCGGTTATCGACGAGATGCGTGCGGGCGGCGGCAAGCTCGAGACGGCCGTGGTTGCCGGCGGGTGTTTCTGGGGCGTCCAGGCAGTGTTCCAGCACGTCCAGGGCGTCGAGAATGCCGTGTCGGGCTACGCCGGGGGGACGACCGCCGACCCCACCTACCACGAGGTCAGCAGCGGCCGGACCGGCCATGCCGAGTCCGTCGAGATTACCTATGACCCATCCAAGGTGACTTACGGGGAACTGCTCCGGATCTTCTTCTCGGTGGCGCACGATCCGACCCAGCTGAACCGCCAGGGGCCGGACACCGGCACGCAATACCGGTCGGCCGTCTTCTTCACCGGCGAGGAACAGCGAAAGGTGGCGACTGCCTACGTCGACCAGCTCAACAAGGCTGGTGTCTATCCGGAGCCGATCGTTACGGAACTCGCCGATCTCGATGTCTTCCACGCGGCGGAGGACTATCATCAGGATTATGCATTCTATAATCCCACTCAACCCTACATCATGTGGAACGACCTGCCGAAGGTCGAGAATCTGCGCATGATGTTCCCCGATGTGTGGCGGGAGGAGCCCAAGCTGGTGGGTGTCGGTGGCAACAGCTGAATCCACAGGGTTTCAGCCCGCGTCAAACCCGTGTCATGGAATACCGCTTTGGTCACAGGTGAAGGGTCGGCGTCCCTTCTTTATGGACCAATATTTTCTCTTTGCTCGCGGAACAGGGTCATAAGTCGTTCCGCGGGCTTTTCCGCTTTTCAGGGGGTTACCATCGCTTCGTCAGGCTGATGCCGGCGACGTCGAGGTCGTTGGTCATCGTTGCCTTGAGGGTTCCTTGCGCGTCGGACACGTCGATCGTCGCGTCGGTGAACCAGATGTGGGCGTAGGAAGCGGAAAGACTCATGCCTCCCGGAAACCGATGCGTCAGGCCAATGCCAAGGATCGTGCGGTCACCGTCGGGGCTTATGGTGTTGGGCGCTCCATCGGCGACCGCGTTTTCCCAGCCGAAACCGGCGGTGAAGCTGGTCCGGTCGGTCGCCTGATACCGTCCGCCCAGCGAAAAGAACCAGGTATCCTGCCAGGTCAGGGCGCGGACGACGTCGGGGTAGAGGACGTCGAAGCGGACGTGAAAGCCGTCGAAGACGCTCCAGTCGTTCCACTCGACCTCGCCGAGCAGGGTCAGCCGCTCCGTCAGGTCCTGCTCGAACCCGGCGCTGATCACGGTCGGGGTCTTGTAGTCGTAGGAGACAGGAATCGCGAGGGAAGACTTAACGATGCCGGCCGTTCCACGCACGCTGTGGGTAATCGGCGACCGGTAGCCCAGCCCGACCCGCGTTCCGGGCAAGGGATCCCAGGTAAGGCCGGCGGTCCAGCCGGCTCCGACGTCGCTCCCCCTCAAGTATCCCCGGGCATCGCCAAAAGGGGTGACCTCCATTCGCTGGTTGTCGATATCGAGGCCCTGCACATTGAGACCGAAGGCGACGGCGAAATGGTCGCCGATGCGGCGAGCGATCGTCGGCGTCAGGTTCCAGCTCACCATCGAGGTCTTGAGAAGCTGGTATTCACCGGCCCAATGCGGCCGGCTTTCGATCTTCACGGCGAAGGGCGCGCTGAAGCCGATGCCGATCGTCGTCCTGTCGTTGACCTGTCGGGCCGCATAGATCGCCGGCGCGATGGCATCATCCGCCATGCTGCCGGAATTCCCCAAAGGCATCAGGTTCTTGCCGGAAGGCGACGTCGCTTTTTCGGCCTGGATCGACACATCGGGAAAGAACATCCGGCCGTCGACCGTCACCACCGTGCCTGTGAGATCGGCGATCACGGCGGGGTTGTAGAACATGTAGGAGGCGTCGTGGCCGTAAGCCGAGGCACCCGCGTAGGCGCTGCCCATGGCGGCGGTGGACTGCTCACGCACGTAGAACCCGCCCGCTTTGGCGGACGACGCCCCAATCGCGACGACCAGCATCACTGCAGCCGCGCAGCCACAGACGTGCCGCATTGCCTTCTCCCCCAAACCCGGCAATGAGGTTAGTCGTCCGCCGCACCCTCGGTCAAAGCCTTTGCGCGGCAGAAATCGGCGTTTCCGGGGTCCTGCTCGCAACGGCTCCGGTTGACTCGGCGGTAGCGCGGACGTAAACCCCCGACGAACTCTGAAAAGAGCAACGACGATCAGACGCCGACCGGGACGGGATCCCGGAGGTCAACGTCCGCCAGCGCGATGCGCCCGCGGGCGCCAATTGCTTATGACAATCGCGGTTCGCCGGTTGCGGCGGGCCGTAGCGGCAACGACATAGAAGACCTGACGCGGCCAACGGCGACGAAGAAATGTTCGATACACTTTCGGAACGACTCGGTTCGATCTTTGACAGGCTGACCAAGCGTGGCGCCCTGTCGGAATCGGACGTCAACGAGGCGATGCGCGAGGTTCGCCGGGCGCTGATCGAGGCCGATGTCGCGCTTGACGTCGTTCGCTCCTTTACCGACAAGGTCCGCAGCCGTGCGGTCGGCCAGGAGGTGATCCGTTCGGTCACCCCGGGCCAGATGGTGGTCAAGATCGTCCACGACCAGATGGTCGAGATGCTGGGTGCGGACGCCGAGACGATCGACCTCAACGCCCCGGCGCCGGTACCGATCATGCTGGTCGGCCTGCAGGGATCGGGCAAGACGACGACCACCGCCAAGATCGCGCGGCGGCTGACCGATCGCGAGAAGCGCAAGGTGCTGATCGCCTCGCTCGACACCCGGCGCCCGGCCGCGCAGGAACAGCTGAGGATTCTCGGCGAGCAGGCGGGCATCGACACCCTGCCGATCGTCGCCGGTCAGTTGCCGGTCGACATCGGCAAGCGGGCGCTCTCCGCGGCCCGGCTCGGCGGCTATGACGTGGTGATGCTCGACACCGCCGGCCGTACCCATATCGACGAGTCGCTGATGGCCGAGATGGCAGAGATCCGGCAGACCACCGACCCGCACGAAATCCTGCTGGTCGCCGATTCACTGACCGGCCAGGACGCGGTCAATGTCGCCAAGTCCTTCAACGACCGGATCGGCGTCACCGGCATCGTCCTGACGCGGGTCGACGGCGACGGGCGCGGCGGCGCGGCGCTTTCGATGCGCGCGGTCACCGAGAAGCCAATCAAGCTGATCGGCGTCGGCGAGCGCCTCGATGCGCTTGAGGAATTCGATCCGAAGCGGATCGCCGGCCGCATCCTTGGGATGGGCGACGTCGTCGGGCTGGTCGAGAAGGCCGCCGCCAATATCGACGCCGAGGAAGCCGCCAAGGCGGCCGAGCGGATGCGCAAGGGGCAGTTCGACCTCGACGACCTTGCCGCGCAGCTCGGCCAGATGGCGAAGATCGGCGGCATGTCGGGGGTGATGGGCATGCTGCCCGGCGTCGGCAAGATGAAGAAGCAGATCGACGCCATGGGCGTCGACGATTCCGTCTTCCGCCGCCAGACGGCGATCATCTCCTCGATGACCAGGCAGGAACGCAAGCGGCCGGAGATCCTCAAGGCGAGCCGCAAGCGGCGCATCGCGGCAGGGTCCGGCACCCGTGTCGAGGAAGTCAACAAGCTGCTCAAGATGCACCGCCAGATGGCGGACATGATGAAGCAGATGGGCAAGGGCAAGGGGATGTTCGGGCGGATGGCCAGCATGGCCGGGATGCCCGGTGGCGGCATGCCGCAGATGGACCCGGCCGCCCTTGAGCAATTGACCCGAGGGGGCGGATTGCCCGGAGGATCGCTGCCCGGCGGTCTGCCCGGACTCCCCGGGATGGGCGGTCCAAAGCTTCCCGGCTTCGGCGGTGGTCTGCCGGGCCTTCCAGGAAAGAAGAAATGATCCGGTCTCGCGCGGGAAAACCCGCCGGCCGGCCAACGAACGACACCAACAGGAGTGATTGAATGTCCCTGAAAATCCGTCTCGCCCGCGGCGGCGCCAAGAAGCGTCCCTTCTACCGCATCGTCATCGCGGATTCGCGCTCGCCGCGCGATGGCCGCTTCATCGAGATCGTCGGCACCTATAATCCGATGCTGCCGAAGACCGACGAGAACCGGGTGGTGATCAAGACCGAGCGGGTCCAGCACTGGCTTGGGGTCGGCGCCCTGCCGACCGATCGCGTGCTGCGCTTCCTCGACGCCGCCGGCCTCGCCAAGCGCGCGCCGCGCAACAATCCGCAGAAGGCCCAGCCCGGCGCCAAGGCACAGGAGCGCGCCGCGGCTGCCGAAGAGGCGAAGGCCAGCGCGGCCGAGGCCGCTGCTGCGCCCGCCGAGGCCGAGCCGGCGGCGGAAGCTGCCGCTGAAGAGGCTCCGGCCGGCTAGTCATGACCGGGCCGGTGGCGGATCGGGTTCTCATCGCCCGGGTCGGCGCCGCGCACGGCATCAAGGGCGAGGTCCGCGTCAAGGCATTCACCGGAACGCCCGCGGATATCGCTGCCTACGGACCGCTCGAAGCCCCTGACGGCCGTCTGTTCGAAGTCGAGACGCTGCGGCCGGCGGCCGGCAAGTCGCCGGAGATGCTCGTCGTCCGTTTCGCCGGCGTGGCCGACCGGAACGCGGCCGAGGCGCTAAACGGGATCGAGCTGAGCATTCCGCGCCAGCGGCTGCCGGCGGCCGAGGACGACGAGTTCTACTACGCCGACCTGATCGGCCTCTCGGCCGAGACGGTCGACGGCCGGTCGCTCGGCACGGTGATCGGGGTGCAGAATTACGGCGCCGGCGACCTGCTCGAGGTCGCGCCGTCGCGCGGCGACACGATTCTCGTGCCCTTCACCCGCGCCGTCGTGCCCAGGGTCGATATCGAGGAGGGCCGGGTGGTCGTCGACCCGCCTGAGGGCCTCCTCGAAGAGCCGGACGAAGAGCGATGACTTTCGCGGCGACCGTCCTGACGATCTTCCCAGAGATGTTTCCGGGGCCGCTTGGGCGGAGCCTCGCCGGCCGCGCGCTCGACGAGGGAATCTGGTCCCTGGATATCCGCGACATCCGCGAGTCCGCTACCGACCGGCATCGTTCGGTAGACGATTCGCCGGCAGGCGGCGGGCCGGGCATGGTGATGCGGGCCGATGTCCTGGCTGCCGCGATCGACGCGGCGAGCCCCCAGGGCGACGATCGTCCCCGGCTGCTGATGAGCCCGCGCGGGCGACCTCTCGATCAGGCGCGCGCCCGCGCGCTCGCCGCCGGCAGTGGCGTGCTGATCGTCGCCGGCCGGTTCGAGGGGGTGGACGAGCGGGTCATCGCCGCGCGCGGCCTCGAGGAGGTCTCGCTCGGCGATTTCGTCCTGTCCGGCGGCGAGATCGCCGCGATGGCGGTCCTCGACGCGACCATCCGCCTGATTCCGGGCGTGATGGGCAACGCCGCTTCGGCCGACAGCGAGAGCTTCGCGGATCATCTTCTTGAATACCCGCAATATACCCGACCGGCGGTTTTCGAGGGCCGGGCGATTCCCGGCGTCCTGACCTCAGGCAACCACGGCGAAGTCGCCAGATGGCGGGGCGAGGAGGCGAAGCGGCTGACCGCCGAACGCCGCCCCGATCTTCTCGCACGACGGGAATCGACAAAGCCCGCCGATTAGCGTATGGAACCGCCGGCTTTCATATATTGACCGCGGGGTAAACGGCCGGACCGCACTGTTGGTGCGCCGCCGCCTGTCGTGAGAAGAGGTTCCGACCATGAACATCATTCAGCAGCTCGAGAAAGAGCAGGCCGAGACGATCGCCGCCGCGCGGGCCGTGCCCGAATTCGGGCCGGGTGACACCGTCCGTGTCAACGTCAAGGTCACCGAGGGCACCCGGAGCCGTATCCAGGCCTATGAGGGTGTGTGCATCGCCCGGTCCGGCGGCGGCCTCAACGAGAGCTTCACCGTCCGGAAGATTTCCTACGGCGAAGGCGTCGAGCGTGTCTTCCCGGTCTATTCGCCGATGATCGACTCGATCGAGGTCGTGCGTCGCGGCAAGGTGCGTCGCGCCAAGCTCTATTACCTGCGTGGCCGCCGCGGAAAGTCCGCGCGTATCGCCGAGAAGCAGGATCGCCGCGCGCCACGCGCCGCCGCCGCCGAATAGGCCGCGTCGACCGGTGCTGACGGGGCCGGCATTGCTGCGCTCCTGTCTGCTTGTCGTTTCATTCCTCTTTGCGCCAGTGGCTCTCGCCGAGCCGCTGGTTCTTTCCGTCACCTCCGCGGAGGCCATGGAAGACCAGGTCACCGGCGACCCGATCATTTTCTTTTCGATGGCAGAGGAGTCGGCGGCTGCGTTCGGGCGGCTGACCACTGAAAACGTCGATCGGACGGTCGAAATCCGGCTAGACGGGGTAACTGTCAGCGCTCCGGTCATTCGCGAACCCATCCTTCGCGGTACCGTGGTGATCTATGGCGATTTCGACCATACCGATGTCGTCGACCTTGCTGCCCGCATTGCGTCGGGTGACGTGACCGTCGAGGTCGAGGTGGTCGACCCCTGAGCCGATCGGGTTGCGATTTCCTGGGTGCCGCTGAGCGCGCCCAAGCGACGTAGGGCGACGCTAGTTAACCACGCGGACGAAGAGTCC
>NZ_JAGRLA010000131.1 GCF_020442045.1 Bauldia sp.
AGCGCAATCATGTTGGCGACCGGGAAGGGGCCCTGCGGCACATCGATCAGAGTCGCTGACGAAAAGTCGCCGTTGCCAGGATTGAGATAGATGCGAGAACTGCTCGCTGCACCACCAAGAAAAAGATCAGCATCTCCATCGCCATCGGCATCAAGAAAGACCTCAGTGGTGAAGCCGGCTTCCTGGGTAGCGACCTGGATTGGGAGTCGGTCCGAAGACCGCGTGAAGCTGCCGGAGCCATCATTGATAAGCAAAAAGGGATTGATTGGATTTCCGCCGTAGTCTCCGACGTAAATGTCGATATCTTTGTCGCCATCGATGTCCGCCGAAGCCGCGGAATGGGAGAAATCGCTGGCCGGTGGCAGGGAGCTGGTGGCGTCCACGAAGCCGTGTGCGCCGGAGGAAAGAAACAGCTTGTTCTGGGCTCCCGGCCAGGGGTCGTGGTCGTAGCCGTGGTCGGCGACGAACAGATCCGGGCGACCATCGTTATTGAAGTCGTCCACCACGATCTCGCGGGGATGCATGCCTGTCGGGATAGACCCAAGAACACTTTTGGTTTTGTCCGCGAAATGGCCCTTTCCATCGTTGATCAATACATGCATGGGAAGAGGAAACGGCTGATAGCCCTCCGACACGAAGACATCGACGTCCCCGTCGCCGTCGACGTCGAGGACCGCGATTTCGGCAGGAGCATTATGTTTTGAGTCGTTGGGATAGCCGAATTTTGTCGTGTGCCAATAGGACTTCGTCATCGTTCAACCTTCGCAACCAGTCACACCGAGCTTGGCCCTGACGATGCGGCGCGGCACTGCCTGGCGAAACACCCATATGGGGGTAATTCGTGCTGCGATGCGAAAGCCGGGATCGGGGGGATCAGATAGCGAGCCGCGCCACGATGCTGGCGAGTTCCGCCTGGCGGTGGGCTCCGGTCTTGGCGAATACCGCTTTCAGACGCTTGCGGGCCGTCTCCAGGGAAATCGACTCCGCCTGGGCGATGGCCGCCAGGTCCTCGCCGTCGCCGATCCGCGACGCGAGGCGCGCCTCGGCGGGAGACAGGCCGAAGACGGCGCAAAGCTGCATGTTGGTCCGCCCCTGCCGGCCGAACGGGTCGGAAACGATCAACGCGGCGCGGGCGAGCGCGAAGATGTCCTGCGCGACGCCGACAATCGGCACGAGCTGCGCCTTGAGCGGCAGGACGCCGGAGCGCTTCGGAAGGAGGATGGCCTCGACGGTGCGCTCGATCGCCGGCGCGTCGCCGGTTGCTTTCCGGATCGCGCCGGAAAGCAGGGAATCGATCGTCGGCTGCCAGGACCCGACCCGGCCGCTGCGGATCACCAGCGCATCGTCGACATGACGCTCGAATCCGTCGGACATGTAGACCAGGCGCCCCGAGCCGCCGATCAGGGCTATATCGTCCCCAAGCCGGCTGAAACTTTCGGCGATCGTCCGCATCGCCGAAAAGCGGAGCTTGAGGGCAAAGGTCGCCGCGGCGCGCAGTCTTTCCATCAGGGGATTGATGAGCGCCACCTCGTCGGGCCCGAAAGGTTCGTCCTTCGCCATGCGTTCCATGGCAAAAGGAAACAGGACCTCGCCGGAGGCCTGCGCGAGGACCATGCCGGCGGTCGAGCCCATGCGGTGGGGCCTGACGAATTCGTTGTAGTACCGGTCCACGTTCAGTTCTTCCGGCGTGAACATGTCGGACTCGGTGATCAGCCCTTTCATTCCCGCCCGGGTCAACTGCATCCCCCGCTCCATCCGGGAGTTCGTTCCGACCCAGCCTTCGGCGGCGAGCGCCGCGACAACTTCCTCCATCCCAGGCGAGGGGATGGCCCCGGTAGAGTCCGGATAAACGGGAAAGACCGTCGCGCCGAGGGCGCCGCAGGCATCCGCTACCGCCTGGAGCGCCTTCGGCCAAAGCTCGGGGGCGGCGATCGCTTCGTGAAAAAGCGCGCCCGCATGCTCGAAGTCGCTCTCGCGGACCAACATTGAGCACCCCCCCAGGGACGATCAATCATAACGCGAAGTCGGATGAGCAACAATCTTCGGGAAGAGGAAGTGGAGCGGCAGCACCGTCGGCCTCGCGGCCAATACCGCGCAAGGGCGAAACCCTTCGTCAGCTCACTGACGAAGGCGGGACGCCCGACGCATCAGTACAGCGTCTTGCCGTATTCGACCTCGAGGTCCGCATCGATCCTGCGCATCTCGGCGTCGTCGTCGGGGGCGCCGGTCGTCTGGTCGAGGATGATCTTCGACAGCGACGGCATCCCGTCGCGATCCTGGAAGTGATCCGGGTTCCAGAGCTGCGAGCGCCGGAACGCCTTGGCGCAGTGCATGAAGACCTCGCGCACCCTGACGACGATGGCGAGCCCCGGCGCGCGGTCGCGGACGGCCATGGTGTCGAGGAGCCCCGGGTCGGTGACCAAGGTCGCCTCGCCATTGACGCGGAGCGTGTCGTCGAAGCCCGGGATGACGAACAGCAACCCGACATTCGGGTTCGAGACGATGTTGGCGAGGCTGTCGAGGCGGTTGTTGCCGGGGCGGTCGGGAATCGCCAGCGTGTTCGGGTCGAGGATGCGGACGAAGCCGGGCGGATCGCCGCGCGGGCTGACATCGGCGCGTCCGTCGGCATTCTGCGTGCCGAGGCAGACGAAGGGCGAGCGCCGGATGAAGGCCTGGGCATGCGCGTCGAGCGCGTCGATGCACTTGTCGACGGCGAGCGGCGCGACCGCGTGAAACAGGCTGCGCAGGGACTCCTCGTCGGCGATGACGTGGTCCGGGTCGAGTTTGAATTCGTTCATCGGTTCGCTTTCGAAGCTCTCGGTGGGCTGCCGGATGGGCCGGGCCGGGACGCGCGATCCTAACGTGCAGCGGGGCCAGGGACAATTTGCCGGCGCAGGGCAAGCGCTGTGTCCAGGCGGCGGGACAGCAATCGGCTTCGGACGGATATCGAAGGTCGCACCGGGTCGATGACGCTCCATCGAGGCCCAGCTCGCGGAACTCTTCGAGTATTAAGACACAAGATGAAAAAACTCCGCCAGAAGACGTGCAAATATGGCGAATATCCTCCGACCCAACGGATATTTATCAAGCAATATTAACGCCAAAGTTGTTGAAAGCAAAAATATACGATCAATCGCAGGAGCGTTATTGGAGATTACAATACTGAATTCAAGGTGCACTTGTTTCGTGCTATTATGTCCGACATTGAAGATCGACAAAAGTCGACATCAGGGGGAGGGCACCATGAAATTGAAGACGATCGACGGCAAGACGACATCGATTGATGACGAAAAGCTGGATGGATTGCGCGCGGGAATGCGCGGCGAGGTGCTGACGGAAGATTCGCCGGGCTACGACGAGGCGAGGACCATCTGGAACGCTATGATCGACCGGAAGCCGGCGATCATCGTTTGCTGCCAAGGCGTTGCCGATGTCATGCAGGCGGTCCGCTTCGCCGCCGACAACGGGCTGCTGACGGCGGTGCATGGTGGGGGGCACAACATTGCCGGCAACGCGGTCTGCGACGGCGGCGTGATGATCGACCTCTCGCAGATGAAGTCGGTGCGGGTCGATCCTGCCGCGAGACGGGTTTGGGTCGAGCCGGGGGCAACGCTTGGCGACCTCGACCGGGAGACGCAGGCGTTCAATTTCACGGTCCCGACCGGCATCAACTCGACAACCGGGGTGGCCGGGCTGACACTTGGCGGCGGTTTCGGCTGGACGACCCGCAAGTTCGGGCTGACGATAGACAACCTCGTGGCGGCCGACGTCGTGACGGCGGACGGGCGGCTCGTACGGGCTAGCGCCTCGGAAAACGAGGACCTGTTCTGGGCGCTGAGAGGCGGGGGCGGCAACTTCGGCGTCGTGACGGCTTTCGAGTTCCAGCTCCACGAGCTGGGCCCCGAGGTGCTCGCCGGTCTCGTCGTCCATCCGTTCTCGGCCGCGGCCGCGGTGCTGAAGGAATACAGCCGTATCGCCGAGTCGGCGCCTGACGAGCTGACCTGCTGGGTCGTGATGCGACAGGCACCACCGCTGCCTTTCCTGCCGGAGGAGTGGCACGGACGTGAGGTCCTCGTCCTCGCGATCTGCTACGCGGGCGATATCGTCGAGGGAGAAAAGGTGGCGGCCGAACTCCGGTCGGTCGGCAAGCCGATCGCCGACGTGGTAGGTCCGACACCCTTCGTCGGCTGGCAACAGGCCTTCGACCCGTTGCTTACGCCGGGCGCGCGCAACTATTGGAAGAGCCATGATCTGGTCGCGCTCCCGGACGAGGCGATCGACGTGATTCTGGATGGGGTGGCGACCCTGCCGGGGCCGGAATGCGAGATATTCATCGGCCATATCGGCGGCGCGGCAGGACGTGTCGCGGCGGATGCGACGGCCTTTCCGCAGCGCAACTCGCATTTCGTCCTGAACGTGCACACGCGCTGGCGCGAGCCCGGTGACGACAAGGCCTTCATCGCCTGGGCACGCAACCTGTTTGAGGCGGCGTCACCCCACGGCGCGGGCACCGCCTATGTGAACTTCATGCCGGGCGATGAGGGTGATCGGGTGAAGAATGCCTACGGGGCGAGCTACGAGCGGCTCGCCAGGGCGAAGGGGCGCTACGACCCCGGCAACATGTTCCGGATGAACCAGAACATCCAGCCGTCCGCTTGACGACCGGTCGCCATCGGCCGGAAATCACAAGAGGGGCAGCGTCCGGTCCACGTCGGGTGCTGCACCGCGTCAGGTGGCGGCCAGCACCACCACCGGCGAGCCGACCTTGACCCGGCCATAGAGGTCGATGACCTGCTCGTTGAGCATGCGGATGCAGCCATTGGATACGGCCTGGCCGATCGAGTCGGGCTCGTTGGTGCCGTGGATGCGGTAGCGCGTGTCCTTGCCGTCGCGGTAGAGGTAGAGGGCGCGGGCGCCGAGCGGATTGCCGGGGCCGCCGCGGATGCCCTTGGCGAGGCCGGCGAAGCGCTCGGGGTTGCGCTTGATCATATTGGCGCTCGGCCGCCAGCGCGGCCATTCGGCCTTGCGGCCGATGACCGCGGTGCCGCTGAAGCCGAGGCCTTCCTGGCCGACACCGACGCCGTAGCGGATCGCGATCTCGTTGGCCGTCACGTAGTAGAGGAAGAAATTCTGCGGATCGACGACGATGGTGCCGCCCGGATAGCCCGGGTAGCGGACGCCCTGGCGCTGGAATTCCGGGGCGAGCTCGGCGCGGGCCGGCCCAGCGGCGAGAAGTGCGATGGAACCGAAAAGAAGGCTTCGGCGATTCAACATGGTCAGGTCCCGGTCTGGAGGTTTGTCCGGTGTGCCCGTCGTCCATCGGGCATCGACTGAACCGGCACCGCATCGCCCCTTTCAAGGGGCCGGCGCCCGAAGGCGCGGCCGAAGCGCGCGCCCTGACGCCATAGTCCCCAAATCCGGGCGGGGGGTCAACCGGCGGGCCGTTCACAAGGCGGCGACCCGGAATCGCCACGCCCCTGCGTCCGCTCGGGTGAGCGCCGGCTCTCCAGGCGATCGAAGACGCCGGGCGCGGAACGCCCGCGCGTTTCCTACCGGCTGTCCCGATCCTCGTCCGGATCGAGGTTGACGTTGGCCTCGTCGCACATGGGGATCTTCTTCATCTCGGCCGTCGCTTCCTCCTTCGTGGCATAGGGGCCGCCGACCTTGTCGCCGCCCATCTCGTCGGTGACGTAGCAGCCGTCGGTGGCGTGGATCACGACCCATTCCGCCGCGAAGCCCGGGGACGCCATCGCCATGGTCGCCGCGGTGAAGCCCGCGACCAGCATCAACTTCCTGAACATGTTCCGGTTCCTTCCCTGCTCCTCGATACCGTGCCCGATCGATACGGCCGGTGTGCGCCGCATCATCGACCGGACCGGCTGACGCCACCCTGACGGATAGTCTGGCTCCGCAGGTGGATGATGGGCCCTTCATAGGGCGGAAATCGATCGAAATTGCGGTCGTGCCGGGCAGGGCGCCGGAGGCCGGAAAAACGATGCCTGCGCCGGGAGAATCCGGATGGGAGGGAGCCGCCGCCGTGATACATACCGCGCCTTGGCCGCGTCGCCATGGATTCGGACGCAGCCTCAGGGCGAGAAGGACATGTCGCTGCCGTTGACCGGGCTGTTCCTGGCGGCCTTCGCCGTCGGGACGACCGAGCTGATCATTGCCGGGCTGCTGCCGGCGCTGGCCGCGGACCTTGCCGTCGACATCCCGACGGCGGGGCTGCTGATTACCGGTTACGCGATCGGGGTGGCGATCGGCGGGCCGATCCTGGCGCTCGCCACCGGCTCGCTGCCGCGCCGGCCGCTGCTGCTGGCGCTGATGGTGGTCTTCGTCGCCGGCAACATGCTCTGCGCGCTGTCGACCGACTACTGGCTGCTGCTGGGCGCGCGGCTGGTCATCGCCTGCAGCCACGGCCTCTTCTTCGGCGTCGCGATGATCATCGCCACGCGGCTGGTGCCGCCGGGGCGCCAGGCAATGGCCGTCTCCATCGTCGTCGCCGGCATCACCGTCGCCAACGTCCTCGGCGCCCCGGCCGGCGCCGCGATCGGCTACCGCTTCGGCTGGCAGATGGCCTTCTGGGCGATCTCGGCCCTCGGCATCGTCGCGACGATCGTCATCGCCCTCGTCATTCCGCGATCGCCGCCCGAGGGCGATCCGCGCCCGGCAAGCATCCGGACCGAGATCCGGGTCCTCGGCCGGCCGGCGGTCCTGCTTTCCTATGCGATGATCATCCTCGGGATGACGGCCTTCTTCGTGCCCTTCACCTTCATCGTCCCGATCCTGACCGGCGTCACCGGGATCGCGACCGAGACGGTGCCGTGGCTGCTCTTCGCCTCCGGCGTCGGCGGGGTGTTCGGCAACCTGATCGGCGGCCGTCTCGGCGACTGGAAACCGGCGCTTGTCCTTGTCGTGGTCTTCGGCCTCGACGTCGTGCTCTACCTGGCCTCCCTGGTCGCGGTATATGATCCGCTCGCCATGTCGATCGTCTTCTTCCTGTGGGCGCTGGTCGGCTTCTCCTTCACCGCGCCGGTCCAGACCCGGATCCTCACCGCCGCCGCCGAGGCACCGAACCTCGCCTCGACGCTGATCTCCACCGCCTTCAACATCGGCATCGCCGCCGGCGCCTGGCTCGGCGGCATGGCGCTCACCGCGGGCTGGGGCTATGCGGAGCTGCCATGGATGAGCGTCGGCTTCCTGGCCGTGGCGCTGGTCGTCGCCATCGTCGCCTGGATCCTTGACGCCCGGGCCGGCGCCACGGCCACGGGCGGGCAACCGGCGGGCCGGTCAGCGGCTTTGCATACCCGCGCCGATTGAGGGAAGCTGCCGCCGGCAGGCCGAAGACAGCACGGAGCCAGACCGATGCCGACGCCGCTCGATGTCCTCTTCGTCGACGAAGCCAACCGGCCCGATGACGATCCGCTATCGCAGGCGGCGCTCGACGAAATCGCCGCCTATGCCGCCTATCTCGACGAAACCGTGCCGCCGAAGCGCGCCGTTGATCGCAATCTCCTGATCGCGACCTGGAATGCCTGCCACTTCAATTCGCTGACCAAGTCCTGGAGCCTGCCGAAGACGACCGCCAGGAGCCCGAAGCGCGACTACCGGTGCCTGTGGGCGATGACCGAGGTGATCTCCCGCTTCGACGTGGTGGCGCTGCAGGAGGTCGGCGGCGACCTGCGGGCGCTGCGCTACGCGATGAAGGTGCTCGGCCCCAACTGGAGCTTCCTGATGACCGACGTCGCTGCCGGGGAGGGCGGCAACCACGAGCGGATCGCCTTCGTCTTCGACACCAGCCGCGTGTCGCTCTCGGGGCTCGCAGCCGAGCTGGTCATCCCCGACGAGGCGGCGGAATACGGCTTTACCGAAGGTGCCTTCAAGAAGCAGTTCGCGCGCAATCCCTATGCGGTCAGCTTCCGGACGCCCGACACGACCTTCATCCTGGTGACGACGCATATCGATTTCGGCAACGAGGACACCCAGCGCCTGCCGGAGCTGAAGGGCATCGCCAAGTGGATGCAGGACTGGGCGGCCGACGCCAACCGCTGGCACCACAACCTCCTGGTCCTCGGCGACTTCAACCTCGACCGGACCGGCAACACGCTCTACGAAGCCTTCGTCTCGACCGGGCTCGAGGTGCCGTTCGTCCTGCAGAGCCATCCGCGGACGATCTACGGCCGCCGCGACGCCCCGACGGCGGCGAGCTATCACGACCAGATCGCCTGGTTCTCGAACGGCCGGGCCAAGCTGATCGGCCTCGAACTCGCCAATGGCGGCATCTGCGAGATATGGGGAAGGCTGCTGACCGAGCTCGGCCTCACCAAGGCAAGCTTCGCCGCCCGCATCTCCGACCACAATCCGCTGTGGGTGGAATTCCGGCTGCCGGCCTGAAGCGGTCGAGATTCCGGGCGGAAGATGGTTAGATCGGACCATGTCCATCAAGACCCAGCCCTCGATTCGCCCGATCGACCACCTCGTCATCGCCGTCCACGATCTCGACGCGGCGCGTGACGCCTATGCCCGCCTCGGCTTCACGCTGACCCCCGAGGCCAGGCATCCCTTCGGCACGGCCAATTCCGTGGTCCAGCTCGAGGGGGGATACCTCGAGCTCCTGGCCATCGACGACGAGGCGCGGATCGCCGAGCCGGCCGGGGACGGCTTCTCCTTCGCCGCCTTCAATCGCGACTATCTCGAGGCGCGGGAGGGGCTTTCGATGCTGGCACTGAGGAGCGCCGATCCCGCCGGCGACCGGGCCGACTTCGCCCGGCACGGGCTGCCGGTCTACGCGCCCTTCCGCTTCGAGCGACAGGCGCGGGCCCCGGACGGTACCGAGACCGACCTCGCCTTCTCGCTGACCTTCACCGGCAACCGGCAGATCCGCGACGCCGGCTTCTTCACCTGCCGGAACGAGCGCCCCGGAAACTTCTGGCGTCCGGCCTACCAGGCGCATGCCAACGGCGCGGCGCGGATCGAGGCGGTGGTCATGGTCGCCCGCGATCCGGCCGACTTCCACGAGTTCTTCTTCTACTTCACCGGCCAGCATACCATGCGCGCCGACAGCCTGACCGTGACCCTCGACACCGGTGGCGGCCTGATCGACCTGGTGACGCGGGTCGGGGCCAGGGGCTTCTACGGGGTGGAGGTCGAGCCAGGCCCGAGCCCGCGCTTCGTGGCGATGCGGATCGCGGTGCCGGATCTCGCGGCGGTCCGTGACACGCTCAGGGCCAACGGCGTCGGGCATCACGACCTCCTCGGGCGGGTGGTGGTGCCGCCGGACGAGGCCTGCGGCGTCGCCGTGGCGTTTTCCGAGGCTCCCTGAGCCGCGACCCGCCAAGCCGCGGGATCTCCGCTTGGCCGATCAGTGGTGGGGCGAGCCCGCGCCCAGCGTCCCCTCGGGACGGCGCTGCAGATACTGGTGGACGAAGGCGATGGCCATGCTGCCCTCGCCGACGGCGGCGGCGACCCGCTTGACCGGGCTGAAGCGGACGTCGCCGCAGGCGAAGAAGCCGGGAACGCTGGTTTCGAGCAGGTAGGGAGCGCGATCCTCCGGCCATCGGCCGACCCTGACCACGTCTTCGCCGGTCAGGACGAAGCCCCGACGGTCGCGGGCGATATCGTCCGGCAGCCACCCGGTCTCGGCATCCGCGCCGATGAAGATGAATACGCCGCCGGATTCCTCCCGGCGGGTCTCGCCGCCGGCCCGATCGACGATATCGACCGCGGTCAGGTGGTCGTTGCCATGAACCGCGGTGATCTCCGACCGGAGCAGGACACGGATGTTCGACTTGCCGCGAATCTGGTCGACGAGATACTGCGACATGCTCTTCTCGAGGGCGTCGCCGCGGACCACCAGCGATACGGTGCGCGCGTGATTGGCGAAGAACATCGCCGCCTGGCCCGCCGAATTGCCGGCCCCGATCAGGTGGATGTCGAGGCCCTGGGTCACGTCGGCTTCGCTGCGCGAGGCGCCATAATAGATGCCTTTGCCTATCAGCTCGTCGAAGCCAGCGATCGACAACCGGCGCCAGCTGACGCCGGTCGCCAGGATGACGGTACGGGCATGCAGGATGTCGCCGCCGTCGAGCGAGATGGTCCGGGTTTCCGGGTCGATCCGCCGGATCGAGCGCGTGACCAGTATCTCGGCGCCGAGACGCCGCGCCTGACGCAGGGCGCGGCCCGCCAGCTCGTCGCCGGATATGCCGCTGGGGAATCCGAGGTAATTCTCGATCCGTGACGACGTGCCGGCCTGACCGCCCGGCGCTTCCCGCTCGATGACGATCGTCCGCAGCCCCTCCGAGGCGCCATAGACGGCGGCGGCGAGCCCGGCCGGTCCGCCCCCGACGATAACCGTGTCGTATTCCGCGTGATGGGGGGTGGTTTCCAGATGGAGCCGCTCGGCGAGCTCACGGTGGTTCGGCCGCGCCAGGACCGTGCCATCCACCAGCCGGAGCAGGGGAAGGTCCGAATCGGCGGGCGGCGGGCCGTGCCAGTGCGCCGCGAACTCGGGCGTCTCCAGCGTCAGGGAATCGAAGACGATCTGGTTGCTCGACAGGAAGCGGCGGAGCGCGACGCAGGTCGTGTCCCAGCGATGGCCGACGATGGTGACCTGGGCGGGATGCGGCGCGGAGGCAATGCCCTTGAGCCCGCCAAGCCGCTCGCGGGCGAGGTCGTTCACCGCATTGGCGAGGTCGGGAACCTCGTCGGCGATGATGTGGTACTGGCGGGCGCTCACCTTGAGGATGCGCGAGGGGACCGCGGCGCGGCCGCCGGCCTGAAACGGACTGCCGTAAGCCAGCGTGACTTCGCCGTGAAGCTGACCGACCTTGCGCTCGCCGATCTTCCTCTCGGTTCCGTCGATCAGCTTGACGATGTCGAGCCTGCCTTCGAGGACGAGAAAGAGGGCGGCCTCGTCGCCCTCGTTGATGACATCCTCGCCGGCGCCGACACGAATGTCGGCCGCCACCCGCAGCAGGTCGGCGAGATGCCGCTTTCCGAGCGGCGCGAAGAGCGGTACGGCCGCGAGGTCCTTGATCGTGAGCATGACCCCCCTCGGCGCCGCAGGCAGACGCGGCGCCATTTTGCCGGTCAATCTGCACCTATTTGGCAAGAAAGACGATAGGACATTGGTTGTGGCGTCAGGTCCCCGCCCGGCTTCGACAACGCGTGAGACTGCTCTCTTTCGCTTTCCGCCGCGATGCGTATGATCCCGCCACCATGACAGAACCCAACGCCCATGTTCCGGTCGGTGACGCCACGTTCGGCAACGACCTGCCGCTTTCGCTGATCGCCGGCCCGTGCCAGCTCGAATCCCGCAACCATGCCTTCGACATGGCGGGACGGCTCAAGGAGATGACCGCGGCGCTCGGGATCGGCCTCGTCTACAAGACCTCCTTCGACAAGGCGAACCGCACCAGCCTCGGCGGCCGGCGCGGCGTCGGGCTGGAGGAGGCGCTGCCGATCTTCGCGGATCTCCGCGCCGAGCTCGGGGTGCCGATCCTCACCGACATCCACGAGCGCGAGCAATGCGCGATCGTCGCCGAGCATGTCGACATCCTCCAGATCCCGGCCTTTCTTTGCCGGCAAACCGACCTGCTGGTGGCCGCGGCCCGGACCGGCAAGGTGGTCAACGTCAAGAAGGGCCAGTTCCTCGCCCCCTGGGACATGAAGAACGTGCTCGCCAAGATCGTCGACAGCGGCAATCCCAACGTGCTCTTGACCGAGCGCGGCGCGAGCTTCGGCTACAACACGCTGGTCTCCGACATGCGGGCGCTGCCGATCATGGCCGCGACCGGGGCGCCGGTGATCTTCGATGCGACCCATTCGGTGCAGCAGCCGGGCGGGCAGGGGACGTCCTCCGGCGGCGACCGGCGGATGGTGCCGGTGCTGGCGCGGGCCGCTGTCGCGGTCGGCGTCGCCGGCGTCTTCATCGAGACCCACCAGGACCCGGACAACGCGCCCTCCGACGGACCCAACATGGTGCCGATCGACCGGCTGCCGGCCCTGCTCGGGACGCTGATGGCGCTCGACCGGGCCACCAAGGGCGGCTGAGGCGGCTCACGCCCCGTCGGTCAGCCGGCCGAGGATCGCCTGGCCTTCCGGCCAGTCGCCGAGGCCGGACTCGGCATTGATGTGGCCCTTGCGGCCGACATCGACGAAATCCGAACCCCAGCGGGTGGCGAAGAAGCGGGCCCGGGTGCTCGAGACATAGGGATCGTCCTCGCTGGCGACGAGGATGGTGGGGAAGGGGATGCGCCGCTTCGGCATCGGCGCGAAATCGCGCAAGGGATCCTCGATCCGAGCGAAGTTGTCGGCGTCCGGGGGCGCCACCAGCATCGCCGCGGCGACGTCGACCTCCGGGTGGTCCTCGGCCATTTCGGCGACGAGAACCGAGCCGAGGCTGTGGGCGACGAGGATGCTGCCGGGATGCGCCGCGATCGCCGCGAGCAGGGTCTCCATCCAGTCGGCCTTGCGGGGGTGGTCCCAATCTGCCTGCTCGACGCGCAGGACGTTCGGCATCCCGCGCTCCCAGAGCGTCTGCCAATGGGTCGGGCCCGACCCGTTCCAGCCGGGGACGGTGAGGATCGTCGTCATGGTCCGGTACTCCTCCGGTTCAGAACCGGCGATCGCCACTCAGTCGATCAGTCCTTGACGATCCGCTCGATGCGGCGATCCGGCACGAGCCATACGATGGCGACGGCGAAATAAAGCACCATCGACACGGTGCTGGAAAAATATGCCACGACAATCGCCGCGAGATAGGCGGCGAGGGAAAGCTTGCCCTTGAAATCGTGACCGAGAGCCTGCGCGATCTGGGAATCCTCGCCGTTTGCCGCGATCAGGGTCGCCGCGAGGATCGTGTAACCGATGGCGCTCATCAACTGGACGACACCATAGACCGCGACGGGTACCGGCGCGAAGTGGTTCTCACCCATCCAGCCGGTGACGAACGGCATGAGCGACAGCCAGAACAGGAAATAGAGATTCGCCCACAATACGCGGCCGTCGACGCGCTTCGCGGCGTGGAGCATGTGGTGGTGGTTGTTCCAGAAGATGCCGATATTGACGAAGCTGAGAACATAGCTGAGAAAGACCGGGGCCAACGGCAGGAGGGCGCTCAGCGTCTCGCCGTGCGGGACCTTCATCTCCAGCACCATGATGGTGATGATGATGGCGATGACGCCGTCGCTGAACGCCTCGAGCCGCCCCTTGGTCATCTCATCCCCTGCCGCGATAGGGCGCGATCCCCTGGTCCGTGATCCAGACATCGGCGGGCGCGGCGCCGGTCTGCCAGAAGACGTCGATCGGCATGCCGCCGCGCGGATTGAAATAGCCGCCGATGCGGAGCCATTGCGGCTTGAGGAGGTCGGCGAGCCGGGCGCCGATCGAGACGGTGCAGTCCTCGTGGAAGGCGCCGTGGTTGCGGAAGGACTGGAGGTAGAGCTTCAGCGACTTCGACTCGACCAGCCATTGGCCGGGGACGTAGTCGATCATCAGGATGCCGAAATCGGGCTGGCCGGTGACCGGGCAGATCGAGGTGAATTCGGGAAAGGTGAAGCGGGCCATATAGGCCTTGGCCGGATGCGGGTTGGGCACCCGGTCGAGGGTCGCCTCTTCGGGGCTCCGCGGAATCGGCACGGAGCGGCCGAGCTGCGGCTTCTTGCTAGCCATGGGACTGGAATCCGGTTTCGGGAGGAAGGAGCGTTGCCTGCCGCCGCTCATAGCGCCAGACGTCGCGGCCTTTCAAGCGGGTTCCGGCCCACCAGCGATCGATGCCGTTCAGCGCGACATGATCCGCCTCGCCGGCAAGCACCGCCTTGCCGGCCCCGGTGAGGTCGAGCGTCGGGGCGGAAAGCACGTCACGCGGATCGTCGACACCGGCGATCGGGGTGAAGCCGGCGATCAGCGGGGTCTCGGCAAAGGCCAGGCCATGCAGCATGGCGAAGAAGCTGGCATCGCCCATGAAGGCGGCCTCCTCCTTTTCGAGGGCGGCGGCGAAGAGGCGCCCCGGCGCCGCCGTACCGGCACCGATCAGGGCGAGGGCGGCTTCCTCGCTGCGCGACAGGCCATGGGCGCCGGGGAGTTCCTGGAGGAAGCGGGTCAGGGCCGGGGCCAGGAAGGGCAGGCGGTCGAGCGGCTCTTCGAGCCGGCGGTCGACATAGTCCGGCGTCGGCATGACGAGATCGGCCCAGACCTGCTCGCCGAGCTCAAGCTCTTCCTCCCCGACGGCGCGGGCATGCTCGGCGAAGCGCAGGATCGTCTCCGGCCGCTGGTGGCCGAGGAATTCGTCGGTCTGGACGAGCAGCAGGCCGTCGCTCCGGCCCTCGTCGGCGAAGAAGGACAGGACCTGGACGAGCTGGAGCTGGTCATAGAGGTCATGCTCGAACCACAGCTCGATCCGGTCGAAGGACTGGTGGCGGCGAAGCACCGCGTCGCGCCCGGCAAAGGTCTCGGCGACCTCGGCGGCAGCAAGGCCGAAGCGTTCGGCGAGGAATGCCGCCCGTTCCGCCGAATTCCGCTCGAGCGGGCCGGCCAGCAGGCGTCCCTCATGCAGGACGTCGCGCCATGGCAGGATCTCGCCGTCGCGCCCGGCGGCGGCAAGAAGCTCGGCGGCGCTGTCGCCATTGGTGATGATCAGTGTGGCCATAGGCGGAAAACATGGCCATCCGGCATCCGAATGTCACGTCAATTTCCCTTCCGCCGGTGGGCCGGCTCGGGTAGAAGCGGGCTCATCCGGGACAAGAGGAGATAACCATGACCGCCATCATCGACATCACCGGCCGCGAAATACTCGACAGCCGCGGCAACCCGACCGTCGAGGTCGACGTGATCCTCGAGGATGGATCGATGGGCCGCGCGGCGGTTCCCTCCGGTGCCTCGACCGGCGCCCACGAAGCGGTGGAGCTCCGCGACGGCGACGACGGCCGCTACGGCGGCAAGGGCGTCCGCAAGGCAGTCGACGCGGTCAATAACGAGATCTTCGACGCGATCGGCGGCATGGAGGCGGAAGGCCAGATCCATATCGACCGGACCCTGATCGAGCTCGACGGCACGCCGAACAAGGCGCGCCTCGGCGCCAACGCGATCCTCGGCGTGTCGCTGGCGGTGGCCAAGGCGGCGGCCGAGGCCTCGGGCGGGCCGCTCTACCGCTACATCGGCGGAGTCAACGCCCATGTCCTGCCGGTGCCGATGATGAACATCATCAACGGCGGCGCCCATGCCGACAATCCGATCGACTTCCAGGAATTCATGATCCTGCCGGTCGGCGCCTCCTCGATCGCCGAGGCGGTGCGGATGGGCGCCGAGGTGTTCCATACCCTGAAGAAGGCGCTGAAGTCGGAGGGCCACAATACCAATGTCGGCGACGAGGGCGGCTTCGCCCCGAACCTGCCGTCGGCGGAAGCGGCGCTCGATTTCGCCCTCCAGGCGATCGAGAAGGCCGGCTACAAGCCCGGCGAGGACGTGGCGCTCGGCCTCGACTGCGCCGCGACCGAGTTCTTCAAGGACGGCAAATACGTCTACGAAGGGGAGGGGGTGACCCGCGACGTCGCCGCCCAGGTCGACTACCTCGCGGCACTGGCCGGCAAATATCCGATCATCACCATCGAGGACGGCATGGCCGAGGACGACTGGGAGGGCTGGAAGGCGCTGACCGACAAGATCGGCGACAGCTGCCAGCTGGTCGGCGACGATCTCTTCGTCACCAATACCCAACGGCTGTCGCGGGGCATCGACGGGGGCATCGCCAACTCGATCCTGGTCAAGGTCAACCAGATCGGCTCGCTCTCGGAAACGCTCGACGCGGTCACCATGGCGCTGACCGCCGGCTATACCGCGGTGATCTCGCACCGCTCCGGCGAGACCGAGGATTCGACCATTGCCGACCTCGCGGTCGCCACCAATTGCGGGCAGATCAAGACCGGCTCGCTCGCCCGCTCGGACCGGCTGGCCAAGTATAACCAGCTGATCCGCATCGAGGAGGAGCTCGGCAGCCAGGCCGCCTATGCCGGCGCGGCGGCCTTCAAGCGGTAGGCCCGTCCGGGCGCACGCCGCTAGCGGCTGTCCAGTATGGCCACGGCGACGAGCATCAGCACCACCGCGGGGACCGTCTTGACCAGCGCCCCGAGCGGCTCGATCCAGAGGTCCGGTGTCAGGACGGCCGCGCCTGCCATGTAGCCGAGCGCCACGGCGATCCCGGCGATCAGGCCGCGCCGGCAGGCAGGCCGCCAGGCGATGGCCATGCCGATCGCGATGTCGGCGAGGGCGCTGACGACGGTGATCGCATCGGCGAGCGCCGGGTGGAAGCCGTGCCGCGTGAGAATCCCCGCCGCCGCCTGGAAGGAGACGGTGAGCGCGATCAATCCGGACAGGGTCCAGAAGAGCGCGAGCGACGCGACGACGAACGGCTTCAGCAGGAAGAGCCGGGCGAACCACACCTCCTGAATGGTCGCCGGCAGCGAAGCGAGGATCCGGCCGAGCGGCGCGGGTTCGATCCCGGTCGCGGCGATCCACGGCAGCGGGTCGCCCCTGACGCCGCGGCGCATCTCGGCGAGCCCCGTGCTGCGGACCGGCGGCGCCCAGCCGAGACGCGAGGCGAGGTCGCCAAGGCGTGCGCCAACCGTGAGCAGCCATGAGGGGAGGTTGACGATCGGGCGCGGGCCACCGAAGTGCCGGCGGAGCCCGGCAACGACGTCGCCGGCGGTCGATTGCTCGCGCTCCATGAGGTCCCAGGTGGCGCTCCAGGTCCGCTCGCCCTGTCGCCACCTGTCAGCGACGACGGCCACGGTCGCGACGATGTCGGAGATTCCGATCGCGGCGAAGGGCGCCTGCCAGTCGGCCGGCGCGAGGTCGACCGGCAATGCGGCGAGCGCGCGAAAAAGTGCGCTGGCGCCATAGGCAACCGGCGCGAGAACGATGCCCGGACGCAGGATGACGAAAGGCAGCCCGCTGTCGCGGATCAACTGCTCGGCCCGGCGTTTGGTCCGGCTGAAAGCTGTCCGGTCGCTGTTCGCCTCGCCCGGGATCGAGACATGGATCAGCAGCTTCGGCCGCCCCGCCCGGGTCATCGCGCTGATCAGGCGGGCGACGAAGGCACGATGGATGGCATCGGCGGTCTCGCCGCCGCGATCCTGGAGAATACCGGCGGCGTTGATCACGATGTCGCTTCCGCCGAGCAACGCCGCGAGCGTCTCTTCATCGGGCGCCGCGAACGGCGCCGTGATCGCATTCTCGCCAAGCGCGGCATGCTGAGCGGACGTGAACCGGCGCGCGATCGCGATGACGGGGTGGGCGCCGCGCTTCAATTCCGCCGCCAGCGCGAAGCCGATCAGGCCGGATGCGCCGAGAACCGCGATGGTTGGGGCGGGAGTGGTCATCGCTCAGAACCCCGGCTTGGCGATCATCAGCCAGAGGATCGCAAGGACCGAGCCGAAACCGGGAAAGCCGAAGGCGAACCAGAGGCGGAAGAGGCGATGATACGCCGCCGGCAGCGGTTCGCCGGCCGATGCCGCGGCCGAAGCGAGATCGCGCATTCGCGCCTGCATCCAGACCACCGGAAACCAGAACAGCCCGGCGACGACGTAGAGGACGAGGGAAACCACGATCCAGCCCTGGTCGAGCGGGAAACCGAGCTCGCGGGCGAGAAGGTAACCGGTCACCGGCTGGACGGCCACGGCGGTCGCGGTGAAGAGCCAGTCGGCGACGACGACGATGGCGGCCGTTCGCGCCACAAAGGCCGGGTCGCCGCTGCGATGCGCCATCAGCATGAAGAAGGCGATGCCGCTGCCGGTGCCGAGGATGACGGTCGCGCCGACGACATGGAGGTACTTGAGAACGAGAAATGACACGACGGACCGCCGCAGGCTGAAGGCTCGGGCCGTCAACCGTACATCATCTTCGGGCGGTGGCGACGACCGGCCGGAGGTTGGCTACGGCTTGCCGAAAACGACGGGGCCGCCGCCTGAGTCGTTTGAGTGGTTGTCGACGTGCAGGTCGTAGTCGGTGTCGATGGTCGCGACGAATCGCTCACCGGGTGCCGGCGCCGCGCCTTCGAGGATGCGATAGGCGATCTCCACTTCGCCGCTGTTCCAGGCCATCGCCGAAATCTCGTAGACGGAGACTCCCTGGTCGAGGCGGCCATCGAGCACGACGGAGGCATTGGGCGGGTCCGCCTCGAAGGCGGCGTCGGCGCCCCACGCGCTTGCCACATAGGTCTCGATCGCCATGAAGCCGACCTTCCGCTCCGGGCGGTCGGTGAAGACGACGACCGTCGGATCGGGGGACAGCGTCAATTTACCCTCGGAAGCGACGTCGACCGTCCCCTGGATGACCGCGAGCCATTCCGGGGCCGGCGGGTCGTCGGCCTGGGCGACAGGCGCGGCCAGCAGGAATGCGATGGTCCATGTTGCAAGGCGAGGCATGAAATATCTCCACCGCTGATTCTTCGGCAGGTTGCGAGTCATGTCGATCAGCCATCTAGCCTCATTGTGCTTGCTGTTCGGTTACCGACTTCGTGTGTGTCACGCGAAGGCCCACGGCGGGCCGGGCAAACCACGATCCACGAGCGAGCGCCTTCATCTCCATTCGAGGCCACACGGCGCCGCGTCGCATGGGCGGCGGGGCCTCGACGAAGGATGGCACGCGCCGCCACCATCCGAAACCATCCATTAAGGCTATTGGGCCAATCTGCGACGACATCGGGCAGGAGTTTCCATGATCACCCGCCACCGCCGTCGGTCGCCCTTTCGGCTCCTTTGGCTGCCGCTGACCACAGCCGCCTTCGTCGGCTATTTCGGCTACCACGCCTATAACGGCTCCTACGGCGTTCCCGCGCTGGAGCAGATGCAGGTCGAAGCGCGCGACCTCAAGGCGAGCCTCGAGGACCTGCGCGACGAACGCGCCGCCCTCGAGAAGCGGGTATCCTACCTCAAGCCCGACAGCCTCGATGCCGATATCCTCGATATCGAGGCCCGCACCTCACTTAACCTGCTGCGGCCAGATGAAGTCGTGATTTCGTTTGGTGCGGTGCAGCATTCGCGAGAAGATACCTATGACTGAGTTATCCATTCCAATTCGGCATACTTGATCTGCGGGAAAGACAGGCCTCCAGTTCTTGGATTGCCTCTCGCGTTCGGCTACGCTCTCATCAAATCAACAAGCAGCGCCCCAGGGGAGGAGTCCTGCATGCCCAAAGCCGCACGGAAGGCCGACAAGTCGGCGCCAGTCTCTGAGCCCGGCAAACGGTCACGGCCAACCGTCGTACCGAATCCTCCTGAGAAGCTCGCGAAGCTGACCACCGAGCAGGAACTTTTCGCCTACCAACAGATGCTGCTCATCCGGCGATTCGAGGAACGCGCCGGACAGATGTACGGGATGGGGCTGATCGGCGGCTTCTGCCATCTCTATATCGGCCAGGAAGCCGTGGTGATCGGCATGCAGATGGCGATCGAGGATGGTGACCAGGTCATCACCGGCTACCGCGACCATGGCCATATGCTGGCCTGCGGCATGGACCCGAAGGGCGTCATGGCCGAACTCACGGGCCGCAGCTCGGGCTATTCCCAGGGCAAGGGCGGCTCGATGCACATGTTTTCGCGGGAGAAGAATTTCTTCGGCGGCCACGGCATTGTCGCCGCCCAGGTGCCGCTTGGCACCGGCCTCGCCTTCGCCAACCACTATCGCAAGAACGGCCGGGTCTGCCTGACCTATTTCGGCGACGGCGCGGCGAACCAGGGCCAGGTCTACGAAAGCTTCAACATGGCGGAGCTGTGGAAGCTGCCCGTCATCTACGTGATCGAGAACAACCGCTACGCGATGGGCACCTCGGTCGCCCGGTCCTCGGCGCAGACCGATTTCTCGAAGCGCGGCGCCTCCTTCAACATCCCCGGCGAGCAGGTCGACGGGATGGACGTGCGGGCGGTCAAGGCGGCGGCCGACAAGGCGGTGGCCTGGTGCCGGGCCGGGAAGGGCCCCTATATCCTCGAGATGCTGACCTATCGCTATCGCGGGCATTCGATGTCGGACCCGGCGAAGTACCGGACCCGCGAGGAAGTGAACAAGATCCGCGAGGAAAGCGATCCGATCGAAATGTCCCGGGCGCGCATTCTCGAAGCCGGCCTCCTCGACGAGGACGAGCTGAAGAAGATCGAGAAGAACGTGCGGGATACGGTGACGCAGGCCGCGGAATTCGCCCAGGCCGGACCGGAACCGGATCCGGCGGAACTCTGGACGGACATCTATCGCTGACCGGGAGCATGAGCAGCGTCATGCCCCGCTCCACCATCAACGACACGCGTATCCTCCCGCGCCACCGCGGCCGGGCGGCACCGTATCGCCTGACCGCCAAGGGACGTTTCTGACCATGCCGATCGACATCCTGATGCCGGCGCTGTCGCCCACCATGGAAGAGGGCACACTCGCCAAATGGCTGAAGAAGGAGGGTGACCCCATCCAGCCCGGCGACGTGATCGCCGAGATCGAGACCGACAAGGCGACGATGGAGATCGAGGCGATCGACGAAGGGTCGCTCGTCCGCATCCTGGTTCCCGACGGGACCGAGAACGTCAAGGTCAACACGCCGATCGCTGTTCTCCTCACCGAGGGCGAGGACGAGGTCGGCGAAGCCCCGCCCGCGGCCGAGGCCGTCGAGGAGAAGGCGGATGCCGAGGTCGTCGCGATCGAGGCAGCCCCCCAGGCAGCCGCGCCGGCCGCGCCCAGGGCGGCGACCGCGGCCGAGCCGGAGGTTCCCGAAGGGGCGGAGGTCGTGACGATGAGCGTCCGCGAGGCGTTGCGCGACGCGATGGCGGAAGAGATGCGCCGCGACGGCGACGTCTTCGTCATGGGCGAGGAGGTCGCCGAATACCAGGGCGCCTACAAGGTGACCCAGGGATTGCTCGACGAGTTCGGCGCCGACCGGGTCGTCGACACGCCGATCACCGAGCATGGCTTCGCCGGACTCGGCGTCGGCGCCGCCCTTGCGGGCCTCAGGCCGATCGTCGAATTCATGACCTGGAACTTCGCGATGCAGGCGATGGACCATATCGTCAACTCCGCCGGCAAGACGCTCTACATGTCCGGCGGCCAGATGGGTTGCCCGATCGTGTTTCGCGGACCGAATGGCGCGGCCGCCCGCGTCGCCGCCCAGCACAGCCAGGACTACGCCGCCTGGTACAGCCAGATTCCCGGGCTCAAGGTCGTCCAGCCGCACACCGCCGCCGACGCCAAGGGCCTGCTGAAATCGGCGATCCGCGATCCCAATCCGGTGGTCTTCCTCGAGAACGAGATCCTCTACGGCCAGTCCTTCGACGTGCCGATGGTCGAGGATTACCTGGTGCCGATCGGCAAGGCGAAGATCGCCCGGCCCGGCAACGACGTCACCATCGTCTCCTTCGGCATCGGCATGACCTACGCGCTGAAGGCGGCCGCCGAGCTGGAAGGCGAGGGGATCGACGCCGAGGTGATCGACCTCAGGTCGCTCCGCCCGCTCGACATGGAAACCGTGATCGAGTCGATCAAGAAGACCAACCGCTGCGTCACGGTCGAGGAAGGATGGCCGATCGCTTCGATCGGCAGCTATGTCGCCTCCGAGATCACCATGCAGGCCTTCGACTGGCTCGACGCGCCGGTGATCAAGGTGGCCGGCAAGGACGTCCCGATGCCCTATGCCGCCAACCTGGAAAAACTGGCGCTTCCCTCGGTGGCCGAGACGATCGAGGCGGTGAAGGCAGCGACCTACAGAACCTAGCGACGGCAACCGCCGCGGAAGAACCGGGACCGACCCATGCCGATCAACATACTGATGCCCGCCCTCTCGCCGACCATGGAAGCCGGCAACCTCGCCAAGTGGCTGAAGAAGGAGGGGGACCCGATCAAGGCCGGTGACGTCATAGCGGAGATCGAGACCGACAAGGCGACGATGGAAGTCGAGGCGGTCGACGAGGGAACGCTCGGCAAGATCGTCGTCGCCGAAGGGACCCAGGACGTGCCGGTCAACGAGACCATCGCCGTGCTGCTCGAAGAGGGCGAGGACGCGAGCGCGATCAAGGATGCCGGCGCCGCGCCCGCGCCGAAGGCGGCCAAGGCGCCGGAACCGAAGGCAGCGCCCGCTCCCGAGCCGGCAAAGGGACCCGAGCCGGCGAAGGCACCGCCTGCCCCGAAGGCCGCCGCACCGGCGCCCGCTCCGACAGCCGCCAATGGCGGCGGGGCGAGGGTATTTGCCTCGCCGCTCGCCCGGCGGATGGCGACGGAAAGCGGCATCGACCTGTCGCGGATTTCCGGCAGCGGCCCGCATGGCCGGGTGATCAAGGCGGACATCGAGGCCGCGGCCTCGGGCAAGGCGCCGCTCGCCGCCCCGGCGCCGGCCGGCCGCCCGCCCGCCGCGCCGCCCAGCATGAGCGACGAGCAGGTGATGAAGCTCTTCGAGGAGGGCTCCTATGACGTCGTCCCCCACGACAATGTCCGCAAGATCATCGCCAAGCGCCTTACCGAGGCGAAGACCACCATCCCGCATTTCTACCTGTCGGTGGATGCCGAGATCGACGAGCTCCTGAAACTCCGGGCCGAGATCAACGCCGCCGCGCCGGTCGGCGAGGGCGACAAGCCGGCATGGAAGGTTTCGGTCAACGACATGGTCATCAAGGCGATGGCGATGGCGCTGCAGCGGGTGCCGGACGCCAACGTGACCTGGACCGAGGGCGGGATGCTCCGCCACCGGCGCTCCGACATCGGCGTCGCGGTGTCGATCCCCGGCGGCCTGATCACCCCGGTGGTGCGCCATGCCGAGACGAAGCGCCTCTCCGAAATCTCCAATGAGATGAAGGACCTCGCCGCCCGGGCCCGGACCCGCAAGCTGGCGCCCGAGGAATACCAGGGCGGCACGACGGCGATCTCCAACCTCGGCATGTTCGGGATCAAGGACTTCGCCGCGGTGATCAACCCGCCGCATGCCTCGATCCTCGCGGTCGGCGCCGGCATCGAGACGCCGGTCGTCCGCGACGGCAAGGTCGAGGTCCGGACGATCATGACCATGACGCTGTCGACCGATCATCGCGCGGTGGACGGGGCGCTCGGCGCCAAGCTGATCAACGCGGTCAAGACGCTGATCGAGAAGCCGGCCGGGATGATGGCCTAGGCGACAAGGCCGGGGCGCGGCATGTCGACTCCCTCGATACGGCCTGCGACGCTCCGGGACGCGACCCACCTCGCGGCATTGGTCGATATCGCGGGCGAGGGACTTGCCACCTATTTCTGGGGGCAGATGGCGGATGTCGGCCAGTCGCCCTTCGAGGTCGGGCGGATCCGCGCCCGGCGCGACCAAGGGGCCTTCACCTGGCGGAACGCCCATGTCGCCGAGATCGGCGGGGAGGTCGCGGGCGCCCTGGTCGGCTACCGGATCGCCGATGACGCCGCGGACGAGGACCTGTCGGAGACGTCCGAGATCGTCCGGCCGCTGGCCGAGCTCGAGGCGCTGGCGCCGGGCCGCTGGTATGTCAATGTGCTTGCCGTCTTCCCGGAATTCCGCGGCAACGGACTGGGGACGCTGTTGTTGAGGAAGGCGGACGAGGTCGGCAGACGAGATGCACCGGCGGGGATGGCGATCATCGTCGCGTCGGAAAACCAGGGCGCGCTCAGGCTCTACGAAAAGGTCGGCTACCGGACCATTGCGCGGCGCGCGGTCTTTCCCTATCCCGGCAACCGGCGCGGCGGCGACTGGGTCCTCCTGACCAAGCCGCATTCCTGAATTGCGACAGGCGACTAGGGCGGCGACCACCGGCATGGTATGGAACGGCGCTACGGGGGGAACCGCCAGCCGGCGGTGCGACAGACGACGGAATGGCGGCCGCCTGCCACACCTGGCGCCGGTCGCGGGAAATTCGGAGGGAGGCAACGGATGCGGGTCGGACTCGGCCGTTTCGGCAAAAGCGCCGCAATCGCTCTGGCGGGTCTGCTCGCCGGGGTATCCGTCGCCAGCGCCGCGCTTCCCCCTTACTGGCAGAGAACCCGCGAGATCGAACGGATCGCCGGCGACTCACGCGTCCATGACGCGTTGAACGGCTCGCTGATCGTGTCGATCACCTGGACGGGGGAAGACCGATATGAAGTGCGTGGCGAGGACTGCGTCGTCACCGTGACGATCGTCGATATCCCGGGGAATGAGGGGATCGCGGGTCCGCGCAATTTCGACCTTGAGCCTGGCGCCCCGCAGTGCCAGTGACAGCAACACGGAACCACGGACAGGCAGACTGAATTATGGCGAATGCATACGACGTTATCGTGATCGGGGCCGGACCGGGAGGTTACGTGGCCGCCATCCGCGCGGCGCAGCTCGGGCTGAAGGTCGCGGTGGTCGAGAAGAACCATCTCGGCGGCATCTGCCTCAACTGGGGCTGTATCCCGACCAAGGCACTGCTGCGTTCGGCCGAGATCTACCACTATCTGCAAAGCGCCGAGGATTACGGCCTGTCGGCGAAGGACGTGAAGTTCGACCCGGCGGCCGTGGTCAAGCGCTCGCGCGCCGTCTCGGCGCAGCTCGCCACCGGCGTCGGCTTCCTGCTCAAGAAGAACAAGGTCGACGTCATCTGGGGGACCGCGACGATTCCGGCGGCCGGCAAGGTGAAGGTCACCGCCGCCGACAATCCGCCGAAGGGCGCGCTTGGCGGTGGCGACTACCAGGCCAAGAACATTATCGTCGCCACCGGCGCGCGGCCGCGGCCGCTGCCCGGACTGGAGCCGGACAAGAAGCTGATCTGGACCTATTTCGAGGCGATGGTGCCCGAAAAGATGCCGAAGTCGCTGCTGGTGGTCGGCTCCGGCGCGATCGGCATCGAATTCGCCTCCTTCTACCGCACCATGGGCGCCGAGGTGACGGTGGTCGAGATCCTGCCGCAGATCCTGCCGGTCGAGGACGAGGAAATCGCCGCCCATGCCCGCAAGCGCTTCGAGAAGCAGGGGATCAAGATCCTGACCGACGCCAAGGTCGCCTCGGTGAAGAAGGGCAAGGATTCGATCACCGCGACGATCGAGACCAAGGACGGCAAGAAGCAGGAGATCACCGCCGACCGGATGATCTCGGCCGCCGGCGTGGTCGGCAACATCGAGAATCTCGGCCTCGAGAAGCTCGGCGTGAAGACCGAGAAGGGCTGCGTCGTCATCGACGGCGTCGGCAAGACCAATGTCCCCGGCATCTACGCGATCGGCGACGTCGCCGGGCCGCCGATGCTCGCCCACAAGGGTGAGCATGAGGGGGTCATCTGCGTCGAGGCGATCGCCGGCAAGCATCCGCACCCGATGGACAAGCTGAAGATTCCGGGCTGCACCTACTGCACCCCCCAGATCGCGTCGGTCGGCCTGACGGAAAAGAAGGCGAGGGACGCCGGCTATGACATCAATGTCGGCCGCTTCCCCTTCATCGGCAACGGCAAGGCGATCGCGCTCGGCGAGCCGGACGGCATGGTCAAGACGATCTTCGACAAGAAGACCGGCCAGCTTCTCGGCGCCCATATGATCGGCGCCGAGGTCACCGAGCTGATCCAGGGCTTCGTCATCGCGATGAACCTGGAGACCACCGAGGAGGACCTCATCCACTCGGTCTTCCCGCACCCGACCCTCTCCGAGATGATGCACGAGAGCGTCATGGCGGCCTACGGCAGGGTCATCCACGCCTAGGACGGACGGGAACCGGTCAGGCGGCCGGGCGGTTCCGTCCGGCCAATCATCCAAAGCGGTTTGAATACCGAAAAGAGGTCGATGTCGATGGCAAAAGTCATTCAGGTCGGATTGGGCACCTGGGGATTTGACTGGACCAAGCAAGTGCTGCCGACCGTCGCGTCGGCCGAGATGGTCGCCTATGTCGACAGCTCGGAGGCGGCACTGGCGCGCGTCCAGTCCGTCCTCGGCATCCCCGAGGCAAAATGCTTCGGCAGCCTCGAGGCGGCGCTCGACGCCGTCGACGCCGACGTGGTCCTCGGCACGCTGCGCACCGAGGCGCATTTCCCGGTCGCCAAACAGGCGCTGGAAGCCGGCCTCAACGTGATGGTGGAAAAGCCCTTCGCCTCGACCATCGCCGAAGCCAAGACGCTGATCGAGATCGCCCAGGCACAGGGTAAGCTCCTCGCGGTCAGCCAGAATTACCGCTACTTTCCCGCCCCGATCCTCGCGACCCAGCTCCTCGCCGAGCAGGCGCTCGGGCCTGTCGACCTCGTCACCATCGCCTTCCGCCAGCACGCACCGACGCGCGGGCATAATTATCCCGAAATGCCGGACCCGCTTCTCGCCGACATGGCGATCCACCATTTCGACCTGATGCGGATGGTCCTCAATGCCAAGGCGCGGCGGCTGACCAGCCGCACCTGGAATCCGCCCGGCAGCCCCTTCACCTTCGATCCGGCCGGCGTCCTGACCATCGAATTCGATAACGACACAATCGTCAGCTATCAGGGTTCGTGGATGAGCGGCGGGCCGCGGACCCCCTGGTCCGGGGAGTGGACGATGGATTGCGCGGAAGGCGATATCCGGTGGAGCGCGCGCAATCACTTCGACACCTACTGGGGCGAGGATCGACTGATCCTGCGCCGCCGCGGCGAGACGCCGGTCGAACCGGACCTGCCGAGGCTGAAGCATATCGACCGCGCCGGCTCGTTCGCCGCGATGGTGGAGGCGGTCGACACCGGCAAGGTGCCGCCGCGCTTCCCGTCCGGCGTCGACAACCTCGGGAGCCTTGCCCTGGTCGCCGCGGCGATCCTCTCGGCCAGGCGCGACGGCGCATGGGTGGAAATCGACGAGGTGCTGGAGTAAGCCCGAGGACAGGCAGCCGGCTGCGGCCGTTTCCGAGGAGACAATGATGAGCGTGCAGGAACAGCGTCAATCCCGGTCGAAACCGTCCCGGCCGAAACTCGTCGCTGGCGGTCTTCTCGCCGCAGCGGTCATCGGCCTCGGATTGTGGTCCTCCACGCCGTCGGCGGGGCCCGCGACGGCGAAATCCGGCAAGTCGGACGCCGCCGTCCAGATCACCGGCGGCGGCAAGGCGATCCAGGCCTCGGGCGCCAGCGTCACGATCCGCGGCGATGCCAGCAAGATCAGCGCGGGCGGCGCGCTCGTCGACATCGCGGCGACGGTCAAGGGCGACGTCGAGGCAGCCGGCGCCGAGGTTTCGGTCAAAGGCGACATCGGCGGCGACCTGCGTGCCGCCGGCGCGCTGGTCGAGGTGAGTGGTACGATCGGCGGCAAGAGCCATATCGGCGGCGCGTCGGTCCGCTTCGACGCCACCGCGGCGAAGAACGTCAACGTCGGCGGCGCGGCGGTGGAAATCGGCCCGAACGCCGATATCAAGGGCGACCTCACGGCCGGCGCCGCGAGCCTCACCATCGACGGAACCATCGGCGGCAAGGCCGAGCTATGGGCCTCCGCGGTGATGATCAACGGCAAGGCCGGCAGCGACGTGACGGCGAATGCCGATGAGGTGATCGTCGCCTCGACGGCCGTGATCGACGGCGACCTGGTGGTGCGCTCGCGCAACGACCCGACCATCGAGGAGGGGGCCAGGATCAGCGGCCAGGTCCGGATCGAGGAGCCTCGGGAATGGTGGATCGTGCCGAACTGGCTGCTGTCGATCGGCGGCGCCGTCCTCGGCATTGCCGGAGCCATTCTCGCCGGCGCCGTCATGCTGCTGATCGGCCGCGGCGTCTTCGAGCAGGGCCTGGGCAACGCGGCCTTCCGGCCGATCTCGAGCGGCTTCATCGGCCTCGCCGTGCTGGTCCTGCTGCCGATCATCGCGGTGATCCTGATGACGACGGTGATCGGCGTGTCGGTCGGCTTGGCGCTGCTCCTGGTGCTTCCGTTCTTCCTGGTCGCCGGCCATGCGGTGGTCGCGGCCTGTATCGGCATGTGGATCCTCGACCGCTCGGGCGGTCCGCGCAGCGCCGGGCGGCTGATCCTCTTCATTCTCGTCGGGGCGGTGATCCTCGGCATCGTCTGGCTGGTTCCATTTGCCGGACCGGTCATCGCCTTCCTGGCAATGCTGGTCGGGATGGGCGGCTATTTCCGCTCGCTCGGCGGCCGGATGCGGGAGGGAGCCGGCCTGCCGCCGGCGTAACCTGCGATCGGTGGAAATGCCTCACGGAGGCAACCCGCGACTTGCCAAGCCGGGCCGACGGGGCGATCCTTGGCGAATCCTGGATAGGGGGCGAAGCAGATGAGCGACCAAACCAAATCCATTCTCGCCTGGGTGATCATCGGCCTGATCGCCGGCCTCGTGGCGAGCCTGATCGTCGGCGGCGGCGGCGGCATCATAGGATGGCTCATTGCCGGCCTGATCGGCTCGGTGGTCGGCGGCTTCCTGGCCCGTCAGCTCAACATCAAGCTGAACACCGGCAATGCCTTCCTCGACCAGGTGATCATCGCCATCGTTGGCGCGATCATCGTCCTGATCATCGCCAGGATCATCACCTGACGACACCCGTCGGGGAATAACGGCTGCGGATCGACGGGTTGCCGGCCGGGCGGGCGGGCGGTGGCCCGCAGGTGGCGTAGCGCAGTCGCCCGGACCGCCTTTCAGCAATCAATATCGGAGGGAACCTCATGTCACCGGCGAAGAAAGCGTTCCGCTGGGTATTCGGAATATGCCTGGGGCTCGGGGTGCTGCTCGGCCTGGTCAAGATCGTCGCGCCCGACGCGGCAAGCGTGACCTGGAACGGCCAGGAGATGACCGGGATCGGCGCCCTGCTGGTCGGCGGAGGGCTAGGCGCCGTCTTCGGCCTGATCTTCGGAGCGATCATCGCCGGAATCGTCTGGCTGGCGACCCGCGGCTCCGCCAGGCGCTAAGGGGGCGCCGGGCTGCCCTGCGTCCATGGCATTGGTGTTGGCCGGCGCGATCAACTATATGAAACGACACGGAGACGGCCCGGCCGGGCGGCCGGTCGGGGCGGGGGAGACAGGATAGTCCATGGTCGTCGTAGTCGACACGGTCAGCGAAGCGCGCCCGCGCCCGCGCCACCCGGAAAAGGCACACCGCCCGGACAACGCCGTGGCGCGCAAGCCGGACTGGATCCGGGTGAAGGCACCGAACTCCCCGGTCTTCCGCGAAACCACCGGCATCGTGCGCGAGCACGGGCTGGTGACGGTCTGCGAGGAGGCCGGCTGCCCGAATATCGGCGAATGCTGGTCGAAGAAGCACGCCACCTTCATGATCATGGGCGACACCTGCACGCGGGCCTGCGCCTTCTGCAACGTGCGCACCGGCCAGCCCGGCCCGCTCGACGCCGACGAGCCCTGGAAGGTGGCCGATGCGACCGCCAAGCTCGGGCTCGAGCATGTCGTGGTGACCTCGGTCGACCGCGACGACCTCGCTGACGGCGGCGCCGGGCATTTCGCCCGGACCATCGCCGAGATCCGCAAGGCGTCGCCGGCGACGATCGAGATCCTGACGCCGGATTTCCTGCGCAAGGACGGGGCGATCGAGACCGTGGTCGACTCGCGCCCCGACGTCTTCAACCACAATCTCGAGACCGTTCCGTCGAAATACCTGACGGTGCGGCCGGGCGCCCGCTATTTCGCCTCGCTCCGCCTGCTCCAGAAGGTCAAGGAGCGCGACCCGCAGATGTTCACCAAGTCGGGCATCATGGTCGGGCTCGGCGAGGAACGGAACGAGGTGCTGCAACTGATGGACGACCTGCGCTCGGCCGGGGTCGACTTCCTGACCATCGGCCAGTATCTGCAGCCGACCCGCAAGCACCACCCGGTCATGCGCTACGTCACCCCGGAGGAGTTCCGGGCCTATGAGACGATCGCCTATGCCAAGGGCTTCCTGATGGTCTCGGCGACGCCGCTGACCCGTTCGTCGCACCATGCGGGCGAGGATTTCGCCAAGCTGCGGGCCGCCCGCGCGGCGAAGCAGGGACACTGAGGCCGGGCGGCCGCGATGCCGCAATTCTCCACCACGCGCCACGTTCCGCACAGCGCCACCGACATGTTCGACCTGGTGGCGGACGTGAAGTCCTATCCGCGTTTCGTGCCGCTTTGCGAGAGCCTGGTGGTGCGTTCGCGCCGCCGTGAGGAGGGGCGCGAGATCCTCATCGCGACCATGGCGATCGCCTACAAGATGATCCGCGAATCCTTCACCACCAGGGTGGTGCTCGATCGCGAGGCGATGACGATCCGCGCCGAATACCTCGACGGGCCGTTCAGCCACCTGGAGAATGTCTGGCGTTTCGAGCCGCACGGGCGCGGCGACTGCGTCGTCCATTTCAACATCGACTACGCGTTCCGCTCACGAGCATTGTCGATGCTGATGGGTGCCGTCTTCGACCGGGCATTCCGGAAATTCACGCAAGCCTTCGAGGAGCGCGCCGACGCGGTCTATGGCGCCCCGGCCTGAGGCCGGCGCCCTGAGGCTTCCGCCATCTCAGGCGGCAACGGCACGCCGACGCGGCGGGACCGTCATGGCGACAACGCCGACAACGACGCAGCCGAGCCCTGCCCACGCCGTCGGATTCAAGGTCTCGCCAAGAAAGACGACACCGATGCCAACGCCGATCGGAACGCGCAGATAGGCCTGGGCGGTGGTGCCGACCGAGCCGAGCGTCGCGACGAGCCGGAAATAGATGACGAAGGCGAGGGCGGTCGAAAGCACCGAGAGCGCGAGGAGCGCGAAAACCGACCGCGCCGCCGGCTCGAGCGTCCAGGGATGGTCGACCACGAGACTGACCGGGACGAGGATCGCCGCGCCGCAGATGAGCGAGCCCGCGGCCGGCATGATCGGGTCGAGGTCCCGGAAGCTCCTGCCGAAGATCGCCGCGCCCGCATAGCAGATCGTCGCGGCGACGATGGCGAGCTGCGCCCAGACCTCGCGCCCCAGGCCATCGAGTGATTCCACCCCGACGATCAGGCAGGTGCCGAGCAGGCCGGCGGCGACGCCGAACAGCTTGCGGCGCGACACGGCCTCGTGGCCGGTGACCAGCGCGGTCAGGAGAAAGACGAAGATCGGCGCCGTCGAATTGAGGATCGTCGCGAGGCCGGCCTCCGTCGTCTGTTCCGCCCAGGCGATCATCGTGAAGGGCAGGACGCTGTTGAGGCAGGCCTGGAACAGGAACCGGCGCCAGATCGAAAAGCCGGTCGGCAGCCTCAGACCGCGCCACCGGATGACGCCGACAAGGATCGCGCCGGCGATCAGCGTGCGCGCGGCGATCAGGGTGACCGGCGGAATGGCCTCGACGCCGATCCTGATGAAGGTGTAGGACGCCCCCCACAAGGTGGAGAGCAGAAGGAGGAGGGCGAGCGCCCCCGCCATGCCCGGCCTGTCGTCCATCATCGTCTCCGCGATCCGAATGGTTCCCGGCATCCTTCTAGGCTCCGCGGCGCGCGCCATGCTTCGGTCGTGGCCGAACCATTGACGCCTGACGGCGAGGCGATCCGCTGCTAGTCTCGCGTCATGTCGACCATCGCTTCGGCCAATACCATCGCCGAGGTCGCCAGCCTCATCGGCGACGCGGCGCGGGCCAACATGCTCTCCGCGTTGATGGGCGGGCAGGCGCTGACCGCCGGCGAGCTCGCGCGCATCGCCAACGTCACGGCGCAGACCGCGAGCGGCCACCTCGCCAGGATGGCCGAGGGACGGCTGGTCCTCGTCGAGAAGCAGGGCCGGCACCGCTACTACAGGCTGGCCTCTCCGGAGGTCGCCCAGGCGCTCCACACCCTGATGGCCGTCGCCGCCTCCGGCCCCGGACGGCACCACCCGGTCGGCCCCCGCGAGGAGGCGCTGCGGCTGGCGCGGACCTGCTACGACCATATGGCCGGGCGGCTCGCCGTTGCCCTGGCGGAATCGCTGTGCCGGAACGACCACATGATCCTGGCCGACGGCGCCGGGCTGGTCACCGACCAGGGACACGCATTCTTCCGCGAATTCGGGATCGACCTGGAACCGGCCACGCGATCGAGACGGCCGCTCTGCCGGACCTGCCTCGACTGGAGCGAGCGGCGGCATCACCTCGCCGGCCGCCTCGGCGCGGCGCTCCTCGGCCGGGTCCTCGAGCTCAAATGGGTGACGCGCGTCCCGGGAAGCCGCGCCCTGACGGTCACCCGCGGCGGCGAGGCGGGTTTCGCGAGGACGTTCCGGTTCCGGCCCGACTGGCAACGCGCCCTGGCCGGGGACGTCCCGGCCGGAGCGGTGGTCGAAGCGGCATCAATCGATTAGCGCGCGGAGCATGGCGAGGGCCTGCCCGACCGCGGCAAGGCGGACTCCCGAGCGATCGAGGCCCTTGTAGACATGGCAGAAATGGTGGGTGGCCCCGCCGCGTCCGAGCGCCGCGAAATGGACCAGCCCGACAGGTTTGTCGGCGGTTCCGCCGCCGGGACCGGCGATGCCGGTGATCGCGACGGCGAGGTCGGCCTCAGACCGTTCGAGCGCCCCCGCCACCATCGCCTTCGCCACCTCCTCACTGACCGCTCCGACCCGGTCGATCAGCTCGGCCGGGACACCAAGCAGATCGGTTTTCGCCGCGTTGGAATAGGTGACGAAGCCGCAATCGACCACGGCAGACGAGCCGGCGATCTCGGTGAGGGTGCCGGCGACGAGGCCGCCGGTGCAGGATTCCGCGGTCGCCACCATCAACCCGGCGGCCGTGGCATGCTCGACGACTTCGCGGGCGAGGGGAAGGAGGGAGGAGAGGTCGGTCATGGGCGGTCGCCCGCAAAAGGCAGGCGGATGGTCGCGGTCGCGGTGGCGGCGAGCCCTTCGCCGCGGCCGATGAAGCCGAGCCGCTCGTTGGTCGTCGCCTTGACCGCGACGCGGTCGACGGAGATGCCGCATATCGCGGCGATCCGCTGGCGCATGGCCAGACGATGCGCCGAGATGCGGGGCGCCTCGGTGACGATGGTCACGTCGAGGCTCGCGATCACGCCGCCCCGCGCCGCGACGCGCCCGGCGGCGAAAGCGAGGAAGCGGTCGGAGGAAACGTCCTTCCATTGCGGGTCGGATGGCGGGAAATGGTCGCCGATGTCGCCCTCGGCGAGCGCGCCGAGAACCGCGTCGGTCAGCGCGTGGAGCGCGACGTCGCCGTCCGAATGGGCGGAGACGCCAAGGCTGTGAGGCAGGACCAGACCGCCGAGCGCGACGCTGTCGCCGGGCCCGAAGGCATGGACGTCATAGCCGGTGCCGACCCGGACATCGCCACGGGCAAGGGCTGCCTCGGCGCGCAGCCGCCGGTCGGCGGCGGCGATCTCCTCCGCCGTGGTGAGCTTGATGTTGCCGCTCTCGCCATCGGCGACGCGGACGGGAATGCCAGCCCATTCGGCGACCGCCGCGTCGTCGGTGAAATCCAGCCCGGCGCCGGCGGCGCGATCATGGGCGTCCAGAATGGCGTCGAAGCGAAACCCCTGCGGCGTCTCCGCGGTCCGCAGCGCGTCGCGCGACACCGTTCCGGTGACGAGGCCGGCCGGGTCAACGGACTTGAGCGTCGCCGTGACCGGCGAGGCGGGCAGCACCGCATCGGCATCGTCGAGACCGGCGAGGACCCGCCCGATCAGGTCATCGGAGGCGAAGGGACGGACCGCGTCATGGATCAGCACCCGCAGCGGCGGGTCGGCGGCGAGGCCGAGGAGACCGTTGCGGACCGATTCCTGCCGGCTCGCGCCCCCGGCCACCCAGGGCAGCAGCCGCTCGTTCCGCGGCGCAACTGCCTCGAACAGGTCGGCATCGCCCGCGCCGATCACCGCCAGCACCGTCATCCGGCGGGGGTGGGAGAGGAAGCGCTCAAGTGTGAGCCGTATCACAGGAACGCCGCCGATCTCCCTGTATTGTTTCGGTAAATCGCCCCCGCCCGCGCGGACGCCCCGCCCTCCGGCGACGATCAATGCGGTCGTATCGCTCATCAAATCATCCTGCAATGGAACCGGTCACTTCCGGTGGCGCGGCGCATCCCACCTATGCTGCGACGCAATGCGATTCTGCTTGCGGTCCGGCACGGGTTGACTAGGATATATGCAAACAGCATTGTGCCTAACGAATATGCATCCGGACAATTCCATAGCCCCTCTGGCGAAACCAATGCGGATCGGACCCGTTTCCGTGCCGAACCGCGTTTTCCTCGCGCCGATGTCGGGCATCTCCGATCGCCCGTTCCGCCAGCTTGCCCTCCGGTTCGGTGCCGGCCTCGTCATTTCCGAAATGACGGTGGGCGAAAAACTGGCAAAGGGCAATGCCGAAGCATGCGTCCGCGCCGAAAGGGCGGGCGAGGGACCCCATGTCGTCCAGCTTGCCGGGCGGGAAGCGCGGTGGATGGCCGAAGGCGCGCGGGCGGCCGGGGATGCAGGCGCCGACATCATCGACATCAACATGGGCTGCCCGGCCAGGAAGGTGACCGGGGGCTATTCCGGCTCGGCGCTGATGCGGGACCTCGACCACGCGCTCGGATTGATCGAGGCGACGGTCGGGGCGACGACACGACCCGTCACCCTGAAGATGCGGCTCGGCTGGGACGACCGGTCGATCAACGCGCCGGAGCTTGCGCGCCGGGCCGAGGACGCCGGAATCAGCATGGTGACCGTCCATGGCCGCACGCGATGCCAGTTCTACAACGGGACCGCCGACTGGGCCGGTATCCGGGCGGTGAAGGACGCCGTCTCGATCCCGGTCGTCGCCAATGGCGACCTGTCCGCGCCCGAGGATCTTTCCCGGATGCTCGCCCTGTCCGGCGCCGACGCGGTGATGGTCGGCCGTGGCGCCTGCGGCCGGCCATGGCTGCCGGGCCATATCGCCGCATTCGCCGCGACCGGGACGATGCCGGAGGCGCCGGCCGGCGCCGCGCTCGCCGATATCGTCATCGGCCACCATGAGGCGCTGATCGGGCTCTATGGCGAGCGGGTCGGGGTCCGCGCCGCCCGCAAGCATCTTGCCTGGTACATGGAGCGCGTCGGCGCTCCGGGCGACGGCCTGAAGCGGGCGATCCTGACCGAATCGCGGCCCGACGCCGTGATGACGATGATGCGCGCCCTGATCGATCCGGATCCGGAGAGGAGGGCAGCGTGAACGTCGACACGATGAGCGGCGCCCGCTCCGCGACCGGCGAGGCGAATGCATGGGCCCTGCTCAACGCGCTGCCGCATCCGGTGATCCTGGTCGAGGCCGACGACCATATCGGCGAAGCCAATATCGCGGCCGAAGCCTTCTTCCAGGCATCGGCGAGCGTGATCAAGCGGCATCTGCTGGAAGATTTCATCCCCTTCGGCAGCCCGCTGCTGTCGCTGATCGACCAGGTTCGCGAGCGCGGCGCCGCGGTCAACGAATACCGGGTCGATATCGGTACGCCGCGCAACGGCACCGAACGCGTCGTCGACATCTATGCGTCACCGGCCTCCGACGGCAGCCGCGGCGTCGTCCTGCTGCTCCAGGAACGGACGATGACCGACAAGATCGACCGCCAGCTCACGCACCGGGGCGCCGCGCGATCGGTGACCGGCCTCGCCACCATGCTCGCCCATGAGATCAAGAATCCCTTGTCGGGCATCCGCGGCGCAGCGCAACTGCTCGAGACCTCGGTCGAGAACGATGACCGCGCCCTGACCCGCCTGATCCGCGACGAGGCCGACCGGATCGTCAAGCTCGTCGACCGGATGGAGGTCTTCTCGGATGAGCGGCCGATCGAGCGCGAGCCGGTCAATATCCATGTCGTCCTCGATCGGGTGCGCGGCGTCGCCAAGTCGGGATTCGCCCGCAATATCCGCATTGTCGACGACTACGACCCCTCGCTGCCGCCGGTCTATGCGAACCACGACCAGCTCGTTCAGGTGTTCCTCAACCTGGTGAAGAATGCCTCGGAGGCGATCGCCCGGCAGGCCGACGGCGAAATCGTCCTTTCGACCGCGTTCAGGCCGGGCGTGCGCCTCTCGGTGGCCGGAAATTCCGACAAGGTGAGCCTGCCACTCGAATTCTGCGTGCGGGACAACGGGCCTGGCGTGCCGCCCGACATGGTCGCGCATCTCTTCGACCCATTCGTTACCTCCAAGGCGAACGGAACCGGCCTGGGTCTTGCACTCGTGGCCAAGATCGTCGGCGATCATGGCGGCGTGATCGAATGCGAATCCCAACCGGGAAGGACCGTTTTTCGGGTGTTGATGCCGGCTTTCCCGAACCGCTCGGCGCCAGTCAGGGAAGAGTAAGATGCCGCTTGGAAATATCCTGGTCGCGGACGACGACGCCGCGATCCGCACGGTCCTCAACCAGGCGCTTTCGCGCGCCGGCTATTCGGTCCGGCTGACCTCCAACGCCGCCACCCTGTGGCGCTGGATCAGCTCGGGCGAGGGCGACCTGGTCATCACCGACGTCGTGATGCCGGACGAGAATGCCTTCGATCTGCTGCCGCGGATCAAGCGGATCCGGCCGGACCTGCCGATCGTCGTGATGAGCGCGCAGAACACCTTCATGACCGCCATCCGGGCCTCGGAACGCGGTGCCTATGAATACCTGCCGAAGCCATTCGACCTGAAGGAGCTGACGTCGATCGTCGGCCGGGCGCTCGCCGAGCCGAAGTCGCGGCGGCTCGAGCCGGAAGGCGACGATCCCGGCGAGAATATTCCGCTGGTCGGGCGCTCGCCGGCGATGCAGGACATCTACCGGGTGCTTGCCCGGCTGATGCATACCGACCTGACGGTGATGGTCGCGGGCGAATCCGGGACCGGCAAGGAGCTCGTCGCCCGCGCCCTCCACGACTATGGCAAGCGCCGGACCGGGCCATTCGTCGCGATCAACATGGCGGCGATCCCGCGCGACCTGATCGAAGCGGAGCTGTTCGGCCACGAGAAGGGGGCCTTCACCGGCGCCCAGGCGCGGAGCTCCGGCCGCTTCGAACAGGCCGAGGGCGGCACGCTCTTCCTCGACGAGATCGGCGACATGCCGATGGAGGCGCAGACCCGGCTGCTGCGCGTCCTGCAGCAGGGCGAATACACGACCGTCGGCGGACGGACGTCGATCAAGACCGACGTCCGGATCATCGCGGCGACCAACAAGGACCTGCGCATCCTGATCAACCAGGGGCTCTTCCGCGAGGACCTGTTCTTCCGGCTCAACGTCGTGCCGATTCGCCTGCCGCCGCTGCGCGAGCGCGGCGAGGACGTGCCCGACCTGGTCCGGCATTTCTTCTCGATGGTCGAGAAGGAGGGGCTGGCGACCAAGCGAATCGAGGTCTCGGCGATGGACCGGCTGAAGCGCTACCGCTGGCCGGGCAACGTCCGCGAGCTCGAAAACCTGGTCAGGCGGCTCGCCGCCCTCTATCCGCAGGAGACGATCACCGACAACATCATCGAGACCGAGCTCGACCAGCCGGCGGTGACCATTTCCGGCGGGGACGGCGACGAGGACGAGACCCTGTCGGTCTCGGTGGAACGCCACCTCTCCAATTATTTCAATAGCTTCGGCGATGCGCTGCCGCCGCCTGGCCTCTACCACCGGATCCTGCGGGAAGTGGAAAACCCGCTGATCAGCGTGGCGCTTGCCTCGACCCGGGGCAACCAGATCAAGGCCGCCGAACTCCTTGGCGTGAACCGCAACACGCTCAGGAAGAAGATCCGCGACCTCGACATCCAGGTGATCAGGGGCGGGCGCTGAGGTCCCGCGCCCAGACGCCGGGGTTGTTGTTTTTGGATCACAATATTGTTGCAATTTGGCCCCAGGCTGCCTAGTTCGATTTCGCGCGCCGGCAGGTCCTGACCGTCGGCCACAGGCGGCCAAAGGGTGCCATGACGGCCGAGATACCTTCTGTCCTCAGCTCTCCGCTGAACCGCAGGACCTTCGAGATATCGCGTCTCGTGCGAACCGCCGGCTATGCCGGCGTGGTCATCGCGCTGCTGGTTGCCGCCGCGACCTTCTTCATCCTGATGGGGCTGACGCCGATCGCGCCGACCCAGACGGTCGTCCTGACCGTCCTGATCGTCAACGGCGCGCTAGCACTCTTCCTGGTGCTGATCATCGGCTGGGAGATCGCCACGCTGGTGATGGCGCGGCGACGGAGGAGGGCGGCGGCCCGCCTGCATATCCGCATCGTCGCGCTGTTCAGCATCGTCGCCGCGACGCCGGCGATCCTCGTCGCCGTGGTGGCGAGCGTCACCCTCGATCGCGGCCTCGACAACTGGTTCTCGACCAATACCCGCGCCATCGTCGACAATTCGGCCTCGATCGCCCAGGCCTTCATCAACCAGCAGGTCGACCTGCTCGACCGCGACGTCACCGGCCTCCGGCTCGAATTGCAGAAGGCCCGCTCGCTGCTGATCGACGATCCGGACCGCTACCAGCAATTCCTGGCCACCAATGCGCACGCCCGCAGTCTTCCCGGCGCCTTCCTGGTCCAGAGCGACGGCAGCGTCATCGCCGAGGCGCGGATCGGCTCGCAGGGCCAGTTCCCGCCGCCGCCGCCCTCGGCGATCGCGCGCGCCGAGGCCGAGCCGAGCCAACCGGCCCTGATCACGCCGGGTTCGACCAACATGGTCGGCGCCGTCGCCAAGCTCAACGGCTATGACGACGTCTATCTCTATGCGCTGCGGCCGATCACGCCCGAGGTCCTCCGCCAGGTTGCGATGGCGGGCGAGAATGTCGCCCAGTATCGCGCGCTGGAAGCCACCCGCTTCGGCATCCAGCTCGCCTTCGGCATCCTCTATCTCGGCGTCGCGCTGGTGGTGCTGCTCGCCGCGATCTGGCTGGGCATCAGCTTCGCCAATGGCCTGGTCTCCCCGATACGGCGGCTGATCGACGCCGCCAAGCAGGTCTCCGCCGGCAACCTCGCGGTCCGCGTGCCGTCGAAACGCTCGGAGGGCGATCTCGGCTCGCTCAGCGAGACCTTCAACACGATGACCGCCCAGCTTCGCGAGCAGCGCGAGGAGCTTCTCTCCGCCAACGAGCAGATCGACAGCCGGCGGCGGTTCACCGAGGCCGTGCTTTCGGGCGTCACGGCGGGGGTCATCGGCATCGACGGCGAGGGCCGGATCACGATCGCCAACCGTACCGCGATGCGGATGCTCAACATCAACAAGGGCTCGATCGAGAACCGGCCGATCACCGAAATCCTGCCGGAGCTCGGCCCGGTCATCGCCGCGGCGCTGAAAGGCGACCGGCCCGAGCACCGCGACCAGATCCTGATCCAGGCCGCCAACCGCGAGCGGACGATCAACGTCCGGGTGACGACCGAGGGCTCCAGCGACCGCGCCCATGGCTATGTCATCACTCTCGACGACATCACCGATCTCGTCTCGGCCCAGCGCAGCTCCGCCTGGGCGGACGTCGCGCGCCGCATCGCCCACGAGATCAAGAACCCGCTGACGCCGATCCAGCTGTCGGCCGAACGGCTTCGCCGCAAGTTCGGCAGGACCGTGCAGGACGACCGGGAAATCTTCGAGCAATGCACCGACACGATTATCCGCCAGGTCGGCGATATCGGCCGGATGGTCGACGAATTCTCGTCATTCGCCCGGATGCCGAAGCCGACGATCGAGCGGCAGAATCTCGCCGATCCGATCCGCGAGGCGGTCTTCCTGCTCGAGGTCGCGCATCCCGAGATCACCTTCGCGCTGGACCTGCCCGAGACGCCGCTGCTCGGCGACTTCGACAACCGCCTGATGTCCCAGGCATTCACCAACATCGTCAAGAACGGCACCGAGGCGATCGCCGCGCTGCCGGCGGAACAGAAGACCGACGCCAGGATCACCGTATCGGCGAGGATGGAGGATAACTGGATCGTCGTGGACGTCATCGACAGCGGAATCGGCCTGCCGTCCGAGAACCGGCACCGGCTGCTCGAGCCCTACATGACGACACGGGAAAAGGGCACCGGGCTCGGCCTGGCCATCGTGACCAAGATCATTGCGGATCACGGCGGCAGGGTCGAATTGATGGACTCGCCGGAGGTCGAAAAGGGCGGACACGGCGCGATGGTCAGGGTGCGGCTGCCGGCGGCACCCGCGGCCCGGCCGGATCCGGCCGGGTCAGAGGCCGAAGCGACGATGGCCGGGTAAGGTGGGACGGGCGATCATGGCTTCAGACATTCTCATCATCGACGACGAGACGGATATCCGGGACATCGTCTCCGGCATCCTCTCCGATGAGGGGCACGGGACACGCACCGCGGCGGACGCCGACACCGCGCTCGCCGAAATCGCCAAGCGGCGGCCGTCGCTGGTCTTCCTCGATATCTGGCTCCAGGGCAGCCGGATGGACGGCCTGGCGCTGCTCGACGAGGTCAAGCGCGAACACGCCGACCTGCCGATCGTCATGATCTCCGGCCACGGCAACATCGAGACCGCCGTCTCCGCGATCAAGCGCGGCGCCTATGACTATATCGAGAAGCCCTTCAAGGCGGACCGGCTCGTCCTGATCGCCGAGCGCGCGCTCGAGGCGTCACAGCTTCGCAAGGAGGTCCAGACGCTGCGCGAGCGCTCCGGCGAGGCATCCGAGCTGATCGGGCGGTCGGCGGCGATGAACCACCTGCGCCAGCTGATCGAGAAGGTCGCGCCGACCAACAGCCGGGTGATGATCTCGGGGCCGTCTGGATCCGGCAAGGAACTCGCGGCGCGGGCCGTCCACCGGCTCTCGGGACGTGCCTCGGGGCCATTCATCGTCCTCAACGCGGCGGCGATCACGCCGGAGCGCATGGAGGAGGCCCTGTTCGGAACCGAGAGCCTGAATGGCGGCGGCCGGCATGTCGGTGCGCTGGAGGAAGCCCACGGCGGCACCCTCTACCTCGACGAGGTCGGCGACATGCCGCGCGAGACCCAGAACAAGATCCTGCGGGTGCTGGTCGACCAGTCCTTCCAGCGGGTCGGCGGCTCGACCAAGGTCAATGTCGATGTCCGCATCGTCTCCTCGACCGCGCGCGACCTGGAACGCGAGACCCAGGAAGGGAGTTTCCGCGAGGATCTCTTCCATCGCCTCGCCGTGGTGCCGATGCGCGTGCCGGCGCTGGCCGAACGGCGCGAGGACATTCCGGAGCTCGTCACGAATTTCGCATCGCTGATCTCGCGCTCGACCGGCCTGCCCGAACGGGAAATCAGCGCCGACGCGATGGCGGTCCTCCAGGCGCATGACTGGCCGGGCAACCTTCGCCAGTTGCGCAACAACGTCGAGCGACTGCTGATCCTCGCCCGCGGCGACGCTGCCGAGGCGATCACCGCGGAGATGCTGCCGGCGGAGATCGGCGAGATGCTGCCGACGACGCCGGGCCGGGCCGGGGGCGAGCACCTGATGTCGCTGCCGCTGCGCGATGCGCGGGAAATCTTCGAGCGGGAATATCTCAAGGCACAGGTCGACCGCTTCGGCGGCAATATCTCGCGGACCGCCGAATTCGTCGGCATGGAGAGATCGGCCTTGCACCGCAAGCTCAAATCGCTTGGCGTCGGCTAGGCCCTTTCGCAGTCGAGAACCGCAAAATGTGCTCCGACGCCTTGTTTTTCCGGATATTCCGGGCGCAAAAGTGCCTACACTTTTGCTGAATATGCTCTAGCCACCGCGGAATCGGCAGGGGGTCGCCACAATGCGGGTTGTTATCTGCGGAGCCGGGCAGGTCGGCTTCGGCATCGCCGAGCGCCTCTCGGCCGAGGAAAACGACGTCTCGGTCATCGATACGTCGCATGAGCTGATCCAGGCGATCCGCGACTCGGTGGACGTCCGCGGCTTCATCGGCCATGGCGCCCACCCGGACGTGCTCTCCCAGGCGGGAGCCGACCAGGCCGACATGATCATCGCCGTCACCCTCTATGACGAAGTCAACATGATCGCCTGCCAGGTCGCCCATTCGCTGTTCAACGTGCCGACCAAGATCGCCCGTATCCGGTCGCAGAGCTACCTGGCGCCGCACTGGGCGGATCTCTTCTCCTCGAACCACCTGCCGATCGACGTCATCATCTCGCCGGAGGTGGAGGTCGGCGAGCTGGTGCTGCGGCGGCTCGAGGCGCCCGGCGCCGTCGACGCGGTACGCTTCGCCGACGACGAGGTGGTGACCATCGGTATCGACCTTGCCGAAAATTGTCCGGTGATCGATACGCCGCTTGCGCAGCTCACCGAGCTCTTCCCCGACCTCCAGGCCGTGGTCGTGGGGGTCTTGCGCGAGGGGAGGCTGTTGTTCGTGCCGCGGTCTTCCGACGCGATGCTGGTCGGCGACCGGGTCTATGTCGTCTGCAAGGTCGATCAGGTGCGCCGGACGCTCGGCATCTTCGGCCACGAGGAGCAGGAGGCCCATCGCGTGGTCATCGCCGGCGGCGGCAATATCGGCCTCTACGTGGCGGAAGCCCTCGAAGCGCGCGGCTCGAGGGCCAAGGTCAAGATCATCGAGGCGTCGCGCGATCGCGCAATAGAAATCGCCGACCGGTTGAAGCGAACCGTGGTCCTCCACGGCGACGCGCTCGACCAGGAGCTCCTCCAGGAGGCCGACGTCCAGGATGCCGACACCCTGGTCTCGCTGACCAACGACGACGAGGTGAACATCCTCGCCTGCGTGATGGCCAAGCGTCTCGGCGCGGCCAGCAACATGGCCCTGATCAACAACCGATCCTATCCCGCCTTCGCCGGGACGCTCGGCATCGACGCGACGGTCAGTCCCCGCTCGGTCACCATCTCGAAGATCCTCCAGCATGTCCGGCGCGGGCGGATCCGGGGCGTCCATACCATCGAGAACGGCCTCGCCGAGGTGATCGAGGCGGAAGCGCTGGAGACCTCGCCGCTGGTCGGCAAGGCGCTGCGGGACCTCGACCTGCCGGACGGGATTCGGATCGGGGCAATCTACCGGGGGACCAACGTCATCATGCCGAATGGCGCGACCGAGATCGCGGCGAAGGACCGGGTGATCATCTTCGCGGTTGCGGAACGCGTGCGCCAGGTCGAGCAGATGTTCCGGGTCAGCCTCGAATTCTTCTGATCGCCGCAACCGCATATGATCGGCGTCTTCCATCTCCTCTCCCTGGCCCTCGCGGGCTTCTCGGTCGCGTTGCTGCTCCCGGCCGCGATCGGGCTCGCGGTCGGCGAGAATCATTCGGCGGCGATCTTCGTCGTCGTGGCGGGGCTTGTCGGCTTTCTCGCCGGCGGCGCCTATTTCGCGCTGCGCGACCGCACGCGTTCGCTGGATCGCGTCGCGGGCTATGTCCTCGTCGTCTGCGTCTGGGTGATCCCGCCGCTCCTGGCGGCGATCCCGCTGATGCGGATCGCCGACACGACCTATGTGACGGCGCTGTTCGAGTCGGTGTCCGGCTACACCACGACCGGCGCCAGCGCCCTGAAGGCGATCGCCCCGCTCGGTTTCAGCGGCATCTTCTTCCGCGCCGAGTTGCAATGGCTGGGCGGACTGATGACCCTGCTGACCATCGTGGCGGTGATCTCGCCGAGCGGGCTCGGCGGCATTCCCCGCGTCGCCCTCGTCGCCAGCACCGACAGGCATTTCAACCGGCTCGGCGCGACGCTGCGCCAGATCACGCTGACCTACCTGACGATCACCGTCGCCTGCGCCGCGCTGCTGCTGGCGACGAGCATTCCGCCCTTCGAGGCAGTCTGCCTCGCGCTGTCGACCGTCTCGACCGGCGGCTTCATGCCGATCCAGGGCAACCTGTCAGTCTACGACTCGACCCTTGCCGAATTCATCATCGCGATCTTCATGCTGATCGGCGCGACCAGCATCGTCTGGCACCGGATGATGCTCGAGGGGCGATGGTCGATGATGGCCAAGCATCGCGAAAGCTACTGGACCATCGCCATGGCGCTGCTGGCCGGGCTGGTCTACGCGGTCGGCTATGTCGTCCAGCGGAGCGGATCGGACGCCTTCTCCTTCCTCGACTCGCTTCGTGACGGATTCTTCACCGGAGCGTCACTGGTCTCGACGACCGGCTTCGACGCCCATGCCAGCGGCCTGGCAGCCCTGCCGCTACCGATCGTGCTGCTCTTCGCGCTGATCGGCGGCAGCGCGATTTCGACGGCCGGCGGCATCAAATACTACCGCGTCGGGGGGATGCTGACCCTTTCGCTGCAGGAGCTGCGCCGGCTGGTCTATCCGCACAGCATCCGCACGTCGCGGCTGGGCAGCGCGCTCTACGACCTCGCCCAGATGAAATCGATCTGGAGCAGCCTGGTCGCCAGCCTCGCGGTGATCGTCGCGGCGGCGCTGCTGATCGCGACGTCGGAACCGAATTTCGACGGCGCATTGACCGCCGCCATTGCCGCTTTCTCCAACGTCGGCCCGGTCTATTCGACCGGCTGGCCGGCACCGGACGCCTGGCCCGCCTATGCCGATTTCAGCGCCTTCGCCAAACTGGTGATGATCGCCACCATGATCCTTGGACGCATCGAGGTACTCGTCTTGCTTGGAGCACTCAATCTGGCCTATTGGCGATCCTGACATGTCCAGAATCGCCTACGTCAACGGCCGCTATCTCCCCCATCGCCAAGCCGCCATCCACGTCGAGGACCGGGGCCTGCAATTCGCCGACTCGGTCTACGAGGTCTGCGAGGTGAAGGACGGCCGGCTGGTCGACGAGGACCGCCACATGGCGCGCCTTGCCCGTTCGCTCTCCGAACTGCGCATCGCGTCGCCACGGAAGCCGGCCGCGCTCGGCACAATTCTTCGTGAAGTGATCCGCCGCAACCGGGTCGCCAACGGGATCGTCTACCTGCAGGTGACCCGGGGCGTCGCACCGCGCGGCCACGCCTTCCCGACCCCGGCGGTGCCGCCGGGGCTGGTCGTGACGGCGCGGTCGATCGACCCGGCCGAAGGCGCGGCGCGGGCGAGGGCGGGGATCGCCGTCGTCACCACTCCGGACAATCGCTGGGACCGCGTCGACATCAAGACCGTCGGGCTTCTGCCCAACGTGCTCGCCAAGCAAAAGGCACACGAATCCGGCGCCTTCGAAGCCTGGTTCGTCGATGAAAACGGGTTTGTGACCGAAGGTTCATCAACCAATGCCTGGATTCTGACCAGCGATGGGATCCTCGTCACCCGGCCAGCCGAGCATGGCATCCTGCGTGGAATCACCCGCGGCGTGGTGATCGAGGCCGCCGAGGCCGAAGGCATTGCCGTCGAAGAGCGCCCCTTCTCGCTGAGCGAGGCATTGGCGGCAAAGGAAGCTTTCATAACGGCTTCCTCGACCATCGTCCTGCCGATCGTGACGGTGGACGGCCACCGGATCGGCGACGGCAAGGCCGGTCCGATCGCGACACGTTTGCGCGAACTTTACCACCGCCACGCGCAATACGGGCCATGCCGGGCGACGGCGGTTGCCTAAAATTCCTAGGTGACGCAACGGTAAACACCGGTCAAACTAAAGGAGCACATTGGTGGTGGGCCGATGGCGGCGACTGGCGCTCCTCCCAGCAGGCTGAAAAGACACGAGACCGATAAATGGCGGACCGCGCACAAAACCTGCAAGACACTTTCCTGAACTATGTTCGGAAGAACAAAACACCGCTGACGATCTTCCTGGTGAATGGCGTCAAGCTCCAGGGAATCGTCACCTGGTTTGACAATTTCTGCGTGCTTCTGCGGCGCGACGGGCACTCGCAGCTTGTGTATAAGCATGCCATTTCGACGATCATGCCGGGAGCACCCTTGCAGCTATTCGAGCCCGCGGAGGAAGGGGCGGGCAAACAGGAGGGCGATTGAACCACACGCCCGAAGTCCCCGACCGGAGCGGCGAGGGAGACCTTCAAAGGCCTCCTGAACGGACCCTTGTCATCGTGCCGATCGTCCGCGCGCCAAAGGGCGAGCCTCCCGGCCGGGGCAGCGAGGCGCGGGTCGAGGAAGCCGTCGGCCTCGCCGCGGCGATCGATCTCGACGTCGTCGAGGGGATCGCGGTGCCGCTTTCGACCTACCGGCCCGGCACCCTGTTCGGAACCGGCAAGGTCGACGAAATCGCCGCGAAACTGGCCGCGGAGCGGGCCGGACTGGTCATCGTCGACCATCCGCTCTCGCCGGTGCAGCAGCGTAACCTGGAAAAGGCCTGGAAGGCCAAGGTCATCGACCGGACGGGCCTGATCCTGGAGATCTTCGGCGAGCGCGCCCGGACGAGGGAAGGGCGGCTCCAGGTCGAACTCGCCCACCTGACCTACCAGAAGAGCCGGCTGGTCCGGAGCTGGACCCATCTGGAGCGCCAGCGCGGCGGCTTCGGCTTCCTCGGCGGTCCGGGCGAGACCCAGATCGAGGCCGACCGGCGGGCGCTTTCCGAACGGATCGAGCGGATCAAGACGGAGCTTGCTTCGGTCGCGACGCGACGGCGGCTGCAGCGGCGCACCCGCAAACGCTCCGGCCAGTCGGTGGTTGCCCTGGTCGGCTATACCAATGCCGGCAAATCGACCCTGTTCAATGCGCTGACCCAATCGGGCGTCTTCGCCGACAACCGTCTCTTCGCGACCCTCGACCCGACGCTGCGAAAGGTCGAGCTGCCGAACGGCACCTCGGTCATCCTTTCCGACACGGTCGGCTTCGTCTCGAGCCTGCCGACCTCGCTGGTGGCGGCGTTTCGCGCCACGCTGGAGGAGGTCGCCGAAGCCGACCTCATCCTCCATGTCCGCGACATCGCCGACCCGGACACCGAGGAGCAGGCAAGGGACGTCGCGGCGGTGCTCGCCGAGCTCAGCATCGATGTCGACGCGCCCGACCGGGTGATCGAGGTGTGGAACAAGATCGACCTGATTCCGCCCGACCGGCGGCCACCGGCCCAGATCGCGCCGACCAGGACGGGCTCGCCCGCGGCGCCGACCGTCGTGTCGATCTCGGCGCTGACCGGGGAGGGGCTCGACGACCTGCTGGCGGCGATCGCCGACCACATCGCGATGGAGCGCCCGATCTACCGGGTGGAGCTCACGCCGGAAGGCGCGTCCCGGCTGCACCGGCTCTATCAATTCGGCGAGGTCCTCGACCGCGAGGACCGGTCCGACGGCACCGTCATCGCCCATATCCGGGTCGCGGAAGGCGCCAACGACCGCTTCAGGGCCGCATTCCCGGAGGCGCATGTCGAGGAAGCTCGCCGGGAAAATGCCGGCGCGGCAGCCTGACGGCGGCGTTCCAGCAGCGATATCAGGTATTTTCGGAGCCCTTGGCCTTCTGCCAGAGCGCTTCCATCTCGTCGAGGCTCGCGTCAACGGGCGTCCGGCCTTCGGCGGCCAGCGCCGCCTCGATGCTGGCGAAGCGCCGCCCGAATTTCGCATTCGCCGATGCCGTCGCCTGGTCCGGATCGACATCGAGATGGCGCGCGAGATTGGCGACGGCGAAGAGCAGGTCGCCGACCTCGTCGGTCAATCGGCCATTGTCGCGCGGCTCCGCATCGAGCTCGGCTTCGATCTCGTCGATTTCCTCCCGCAGCTTCGCCAGCACCGCCTTCGGGTCGTTCCAGTCGAAACCGACCGTCGAGGCCCTTGCCTGGAGCCGCACGGCACGGGCGAGGGGCGGGAGGCCCCTGCCGAGATCGTCGAGCAATCCGGCCGCACGCTCACCCGTCTCACCGCGATCGAGCCGCCGCTGGCGCTTTTCCTCCGCCTTGATCCGCTCCCAGACCCCCTTGGCCTGGCCGGCGGCGCGCGCTTCCTCGTCACCGAAGACATGGGGATGGCGGCGGATCATCTTGGTGGTGATCGCCTCGACGACGTCCGGAAAGGCGAAATCGCCGGCTTCCTCGGCCATCCGGGCGTGATAGACGACCTGGAGCAGCAGGTCGCCGAGCTCGTCTCGGAGATCCAGCATATCGCCACGCGCGATCGCCTCGGCCACCTCATGGGCTTCCTCGACCGTATAGGGCGCGATCGTCGTGAAGCTCTGCTCCTGGTCCCAGGGACAGCCGGTCTCCGGATCGCGGAGCGCCGCCATGATCTCGATCAGCCGGCCGATATCCCGAGAGGGCTCCATTCCCGATGCCTCCAACCCGCTATGCCGCGGATATGAATGAAAGTCGCATAAGATATATTATGGAACTTTTCTCTATGGGTGATTTCAGGGATCACAGCGAGAGCTGCATCCCGTCATAGGCCGGCTCGACATGCGTCGGCAGCCGCGCCTTCAATGTCGCATAGTCGAGATCGTTATGCATATGGGTCAGCACCGCGTGGCGCGGCGCCAGGCGCTCGATCCACTCCAGCGCCTGGTCGACGCTCAGGTGGCTCGGATGCGTCGTGTAGCGCAATGCACCAAGCGCCCAGATATCGAGGCCCCGCAGGACCGCCAGCGTCTCGTCGGGAAACGCGCTGACGTCGCACGAATATGCGAAGTCGCCGACGCGGTAGCCGAGCGACGCGCCATCGCCGTGGATCTGCCGATACGGCGTGATCTCGATCGGTCCGCCGGCGCCGTCGATGGTGTAGGTCTCGTACGGCGCGATGCGGTTCAGTCCGACGATCGGCGGATACGCGCTGCCGGGCGCCGACTTCAGGCAATAGGCAAAGGCTTCCTGGATGCGGTCGGCCGTCTCGTCGTCGGCATAGGCCGGAACGACGCTCCGGGTGGCCAGCCAGAACGCCCGGAGGTCGTCGATGCCGTGGAGATGGTCGGCATGGGCGTGGGTATAGAAGACCGCGTCGATCATATCGACGCCGGCCGCCAGAAGCTGCGTGCGCATGTCGGGACCGGTGTCGACCAGGATCCGCGTCGGCACCGGGCCGGCGCCGAAGCGCTCGATCAGCAAGGCGCAGCGGCTGCGCCGGTTGCGTGGCTCGCTCGGGTCGCAGGCGCCCCAGTCGTTGCCGATCCGCGGGACGCCGGGCGACGAGCCGCAGCCGAGGATCGTCATCCGGTAGCTCATGCGGCGGGACGCTCTATCTTGTTGAAAAGTCGATAGAAATTGTCACTGGTCGCAGCGCCCAGCTCGGTCACGTCCATTCCTCTGGTTTCGGCAAGAACCTTGGCGGTTTCAACGACATAGGCCGGCTCGTTGCGATGGCCGCGATGCGGCACCGGAGCAAGATATGGCGCGTCGGTCTCGACCAGCAGCCGGTCGAGCGGCAACGCGGCCGCGATGGCGCGCAATTCCTCCGACCGCTTGAAGGTCAGGATGCCGGAAAACGAGACATGGAGACCGAGTTCGATGCCGGTGAGCGCCAGCGCGCGGCCGGACGAGAAGCAATGGAGGATGGCCGGGAAGGGCCCCTTCCCCGTTTCCTCGGCCAGGATCGCCGCCATGTCGTCGTCCGCGTCGCGCGAATGGATGACGAGCGGCAGCCCGGTCTCCCGCGCCGCCGCGATATGCCTGAGGAACGATGCGCGCTGCGCCTCGGGCGAGGCATTGTCGTAGTGATAGTCGAGGCCGGCCTCGCCGATCGCGACCACCTTCGGCTCGGCGCTGATGTCGACGAGCTGCTCGGTGGTGACGTCAGGTTCTTCCGCGGCGTTGTGCGGATGCGTGCCGATCGAGCAATAGACCCGGTCGTAGCGGTCGACGATCTCACGGAGCACCGGGTATTTCGCGACGCGGGTGGAGATCGTCACCATGGTCTCGACCCCGGCGGCCCGCGCGCGCTCGACCAGCGCGTCGCGATCGGCTTCGAAATCCGCGAAGTCGAGATGGCAATGGCTGTCTACGATCATGAGGACGCCGGGACCGCCTAGGACTTCTGCTCGTCGGTCTCTTCGACGTAGCGCGGGAAGACGCCGCGCGGCGCCGGCAGGGCCGTGCCGCCGGAGAGGCGACCGCCCTCCCCGAGCGTCGCGAAGCTCCGCGCCCCGTCGGGAACGCCGAGCAGATCGAGCAGCCGCGCGGCGGAATCCGGCATGATCGCCTGGACCAGGATCGCCACCTGGCGCACCGCCTCGGCGGTGACGTAAAGCACCGTTCCCATGCGGGCGACGTCGGTCTTCCTGAGCTCCCACGGCGCCGAGGCGGCGAAGTAGCGGTTCGCCTCGGCGACCAGCGCCCAGATCGCGTTGAGGGCGACGTGGATCTGCTGCCCTGCCATCGCATCGCGGCACTTGGCCAGCAGCCCATCGGCCTGGTCGAGCAGCGCCCTGTCGTCGGCCGAGAAGGCTCCGGGCTCCGGCAGCCTGCCGTCGCAATTCTTGGCAATCATCGACAGCGACCGCTGGGCGAGGTTGCCGAGGTCGTTGGCGAGATCGGAATTGATCCGCTGGACGATCGCCTCGTGGCTGTAGTTGCCGTCCTGGCCGAACGGCACCTCGCGGAGGAAGAAATAGCGCACCGCATCGACGCCGTAGGCATCGATCATCGAGAACGGATCGACGACGTTGCCGACCGACTTCGACATCTTCTCCCCGCGATTGAAGAGGAAGCCGTGGGCGTAGACGCGACGTGGCGGGGCGATGCCCGCCGACATCAGGAAGGCCGGCCAGTAGACCGCGTGGAAGCGGACGATGTCCTTGCCGATGACGTGGAGGTCGGCCGGCCAATAGCGCGCGAAGGTCTCGCCATTCTCCGGGAAGCCGGCGCCGGTGATGTAATTGGTGAGCGCATCGACCCAGACATACATCACGTGCCGGGGGTCGTCCGGAACCGGAATTCCCCAGTCGAAGGTGGTCCGCGAGATCGAGAGGTCGCGCAGGCCGCCCTTGACGAAGCTGACCACCTCGTTGCGGCGCTCGTCGGGGCCGATGAAGCCGGGATTGGCCTCGTAATAGGCGAGCAGCGGCTCCTGGTAGGCCGAGAGGCGGAAGAAATAACTCTCCTCCTCGACCCATTCGACCGGCGTGTTCTGCGGGCCGTAACGGACGCCGTCGTCCTTCACCTCGGTTTCGGACTCGGCGTAATAGGCCTCGTCGCGGACCGAGTACCAGCCGGCATAGGAGCCCTTGTAGATGTCGCCATTGGCCGCCATCCGCCGCCAGATCTCCTGCGAGGCGGCATAGTGGCGGGGATCGGTGGTGCGGATGAAATCGTCGTTCGAGCAGTTCAGCTCGCGCACCATCTTCTGGAAGAGCGGCGTGTTGCGGTCGGCGAGCCCGCGCGGGGTCACGCCCTCGCGCTGCGCGGTCTGGCGCATCTTGATGCCGTGCTCGTCGGTGCCGGTCAGGAAGAAGACGTCGTAGCCGTCGAGGCGCATGAAGCGGGCGAGCGCGTCGGTGGCGAGCGCCTCATAGGCGTGGCCGATATGCGGCGCGCCGTTGGGATAGGATATCGCTGTCGTCAGATAGTATTTCGGGGAACTCATTGCCGTCTCGCCAGGTTGCTTCGACAAAGGAAAGGCTTGTCGCGGCCGCGATCGGCGGCCGCCGTGGCGAAGTCACATTCGTGTGGCCTGGGCGAATGACATGAGAATGGACAGAACGACTTGTTTCCGATCGAGATTCAGCGCCTCGGCCTCGGCCGAGGTTTCGGTGACCTTCTCCCATACCTCCGCCCATCTGGCAAGCGGCAGCCGGGCGACGACGCCGGACGGGGCGGGCTCGCCCGCCGGCTCGGCCTCTCCCCGCACCCGCCGCCCGAGCCAGCCGCGAACGGTATCGAGGAAGCCGTCATAGGCATCGTCGGCACCGCGCTTCGAGACCGCGTCGGCGAGCGCATGCATCGCCCCGATATCGGCATCGGGAAAGGTCGCCGCGAAGGAGGCGAAGCGCCGGTAACCGGCGATGCCGTCCTCCTGGAGGAGCAGGATCGCGCGACGGAGGCTGCCTTCCGACAGCGAAGCCGCGAGCGCGATGTCGCCATCCTCGAATGCATCGGGACGTGACTGCCTGATCGCGGCGACGATCGTCTCGGCCGGCAGGGGCGCGAGCTCGATCCGCCGGCAGCGCGAGCGGATCGTCGGCAGGAGCCGTCCCGGCGCGTGGGAGATGACGAAGAAGAGCGACCGCCGGGGCGGTTCCTCGAGCACCTTGAGGAGCGCGTTGGCGGCGCTGGCATTCATCTCGTCGGCCGGATCGACGATCGCGATCCGCCATCCTTCCTCGCCGCTGGTCGATCCGAAGAAGGAGACCGTCCGGCGGATCTGGTCGACGCTGAGCTCGGTCAGGAAGCGCTTGCGGTCTTCCCGGTAGGGACGCTCCAGCGCGAGCAGGTTCGCATGCCCCTGCCCCGCGACGCGCCGGAAGACGGGATCATCGGGGCCGATTGCGAGACCGCCGGCCGCCGCGACGGCCGGCGCCTGCGGGTCGCGATGGGCCAGGACGAAGCGGGCGAAGCGGTAGGCGAGCGTCGCCTTGCCGATCCCCTTCGGCCCGCCGACCAGCCAGGCATGGTGCATCCGGCCACCCCGATAGGCGTCGAGCAACGCGGTCTCCGCCGCAGGGTCGCCGAACCAGGCCGGCTGGCTGTCGGGGAGCGGCCATCCGTCAAGGCGGTCGATGCGCGGGACGTCCTGGAGGTCGCTTGCCGCCATCGTCACGCCGCCTGCTGGAGAAGACGCATTGCGACGATGCGCCAGACGTCGCCGGCCACCGCGTCTTCGCTCCGCGCCGCATCGACCACGACGCAGCGCTCGGGCTGCCGCGCAGCGATATCGAGGAACGCCTGCCTGCGGCCTTCGTGAAGGGCGATTTCATCGCTTTCGAAGCGGTCCGGCTCGCCGCCGGACTCGGCGAGACGGGCCCTGACCCGGCGCAGGCCGACCTCGGCCGGAACGTCGAGAACGAATGTCAGGTCCGGCCGGTTGCGACCGACGGCGACGCGCTCCAGCGCGTCCAGCTCGCGCGCATCGACACCCCCGACCGCACCCTGGTAGACGCGGGTGGAATCGAAGAAGCGGTCGCAGAGGACCCAGTCGCCGGCGGCGAGCGCCGGGCGGATCAGCCGGTCGACGTGATCAGCGCGCGCCGCGGCGAAGAGCATGGCCTCCGCCTCGGGCCCGAGCGACTTGACCATGCCGGAAAGCAGCACCTTGCGGATCGACTCCGCGATCGGCGTCCCGCCGGGCTCGCGGGTCTCGACGACATGGATGCCGCGCTCACCCAGGCGGCGGGCCAGCCGGCGAATCTGGGTCGACTTGCCGGCGCCGTCGCCGCCTTCAAAGGTTATGAACTTTCCGGCCATGCGGACGGATATAGACAAACCGGCCAGCTACCACCAGCCGAGAAGAAGCTCTTCCAGGCCGTCGAGCGCGCGCTGCGGCATCGAACCGATGCCGACGGCGCCGGCGGTATAGACCGGCTGCTGCTTCTTCAGCCCCTCGGCCGTGGTGAAGCTGACGACACCGACCTCCTCGTCCGCCTTGACCGGCGCCGGCAGCGGCCCGCGATAGATGACCTCGGCCTTGATGCGGTCGGTCGAGCCGACCGGCAGGAGAAGCGTCACGGGCGCGTGGCTGACGACTCCCACGGTGCGCGTTTCGCCACCGAAGACACGGACCTGGGCGATGACCTCGCCATCCTTGTAGAGCCTGACCGGCTCGAAGGCGCGATAGCCCCACTCGATCAGCTTGCGTGCTTCGGCCTCCCTCTCCTTCTCGGATTCGAGGCCGGCAACGACTGCGACCAGGCGCTGGCCGTCGCGGACGGTCGACGCGGTGAGGCTGTAGCCGGCGCCCTCGGTGAAGCCGGTGATCAGGCCGTCGGCGCCGATATTCAGCTTGAGGAGCGGATTGCGATTGCGCTGGAAGATCTTGTTCCAGGTAAAGGCCTCCTCGCTGAAGATCGAATAGAATTCCGGATAGTCCCGGATCAGGCGGATGGCGAGCGCCGCCATGTCACGCGCCGTGACGTAATGCTCGTCGTTCGGCAGGCCGCTCGGATTGGCGAAATGGGAATTGGTCAGTCCCAGCGCCTTCGCCTCCTCGTTCATCACGTCGGCGAAGGCCGCCTCCGTCCCGGCCATGCCCTCGGCGAGGATGATGCAGGAATCGTTGCCGGCCTGGATGATCGCCCCGCGGATCAGATCCTCGACCCGGATCGATGAGCCGAGCTCGGCGAACATGGTGGAGCCGCCGGCCACCGCCCCGCCCGTGCGCCAGGCATGTTCGGAGACCTCGAACTCCTGATCCTTGGAGAGGCGCCCTTCCTCCAGCGCCTTGAAGACCACCGCCATGGTCATCAGCTTGGCCATGCTCGCTGGCGGGAAACGGACATCGGCATCCTTCTCGAACAGGACGGTGCCGGTGTCGTAGTCGATGAGGAATGCCTCTTTCGCGCTGGTCTCGAATTCCTGGGCATCGACATGCAGCATCATGATGCCGATCCACAGGATCGCGCCCAGCATCAATGCGGCGGCCGCGCGGGCGCGATCGCGTTCAATCCAGGTATCGAAAAACAAGGCCATTCCGCACTGCCTCCCGCCCCGGCGCTGCCTCGCCGCGAGGCCGTGCGAACCGCGAAGAACGGTGAGGAATATCTTACCGGGAAACGACGAAAGCGCCAGAAAGGCCGGTCGCCGCGGCCGCCTTGATCACAGAATCCGGGGCGACGGCGGGATCCTTGACCAGCACCTTGACGATGCGGAGCGTCCGGCCGTCGCGGGCCTGCTCCGTGGTGACGACCTCGCCGTAGCGCGAAAAATCCTTCGCGACGCGGGCGGCATTGGCCGGCTCGAGGAAGACGCCGAGCTGAATGGTCGTCGCCGCCGACGACCCGGCAGCGGTCTCGCTGTATTTCGCGAGACGAAGCGGCGTTTCCCCGGCCGCGAGATCGGCAGCCGCTTCGTGGGCCCGAGTGAAGCGGTTGGTCTCGGCGTAGGACGAGACGAAGCCGGACTGCAGGATCAGCGGTCCGATCGGGTCATCGAAGGAGGACGCCGGCTCGGGCGGCGCCAGCGCCAGGCTGCGGGTGGGCTGCGCCGGCTGCCGCGAGGCGACGACGACCGGCGGCGTTTCCGTCCGCCTGGGCTTCAGCGACGCGAAGAGGCTCCGTGACTGCGGCTTGGCGTCCGGCCCCTGGTACGTCGCCATCAGCATCTTGCGGTCATTGCCGTCCATGCGCGCCGGACCGACATAATCGACCTTGACCTTCGCCGTCCCGGCCCGCTTGAAATCGAGCAATGCGGCGGTCTGGGCCGAGACGTCGATGATCCGGTTGCGGGAGAAGGGCCCGCGATCATTGACGCGAACGACCACGGACCGGCCGTTGGCGAGGTTGGTCACGCGCACGTAGCTCGGTAGCGGCAGGGTGGGATGGGCCGCCGTCAGGTCGTTCATATCGAAGACCTCGCCATTGGCGGTCTTGCGGCCATGGAAGTTCGGACCATACCAGGACGCCAGTCCGGTCTTCGAGTAGCTGGGATCGTCACGAGGGACGTAGGTCTTGCCGGCGACGCGGTATGGCTTGCCGACCATCGCCTGGCCACCGCCCTTCGGGATCCGCTTGCCGGAGGCGACCTTCGGGCTCGCCTTCACGCCATATTCGGCTTCGCTGAACTTGGTCCCGGGCGCCGAAGAGCAGGAGGCAAGCAGCGCGACGCCGGCGGCGATCACCGCCGCCCGGCCAAGAACCGCCGCCCGCCCGCCAGAAAGGACCCGGCGGTCAATCAGCATGCCACGTTCCCTGCCGCGTCCGAGCCACGGATGCGGCAGCCCAACGACATGCCGGTCGCTATGCGCAAAGTCGAGAGAATCGTCACGCCCCTTTGGTCCCACCCAACAGGAAACCTTATTAAACAGGCAGGTGGATGAATCAACCTTAAACGGCCCGTTTCCAGACGCGACCGATTGCCCGGATGGCGCGAGACAAGACGCCGGCGGTCCGAGCGACGCCGGCCGGGCCCCGCCTGCCCCCCGCCGGACCACCGGCAAATGCCCGTCATCGGCGGACAGCCACGGCCGGCCCGAGTCGATCATTTGGCGCGAAAACAGCTAGTTATCCGGAAAACCTAAGTTTCGGGCTAAGGAAAAGCCGCGAAGGGAGGCCGGGCGCCTAGCGGACGCCGAGCCCCGCCGTCAGCCCGCCATCGATGCGGTGGTCCGAACCGGTAATGAAACCGGCCCGGTCGGACGCGAGATAGGCGATCAGATCCGCGACCTCCTCCGGCTCGCCGATGCGGCCGATCGGATGGGCTTCGCCGAATCGGGCGAAGACGGCCTCGACATCAGCGTCGGGACCATCGAAGGTCCGGGCCGCGAGTTCGAGGATCGGCGTGCGAACCGAGCCGGGACTGACCGAGGTCACCCGGATCTTGTCGGCGGCGAAGTCGAGCGCCATCGCCCGGGTCAGGGCATGGATGGCCCCCTTGGACGCGACATAGGCGGCGACGCCGGCCTGGCAGGCGTGGCCCTGGACGCTCGCCACGTTGACGATCGCGCCCCCTCCCCGCTTGCGCATCTCCGGAATCCCGAAATGGGCGGTCATGTGGATGCCGAGGACGTTGACCTCGAGGCAGCGCCGGAAGGCCTCCGGCGGCGTGGTGACGGAGTCGCCATAGGGATGGACGGCGGCCGAATTGACGATGATGTCCAGCCCGCCGAAGCGCGCGACGGCGTCGGCGACCGCCGCCTCGACCTCGTCCGCCCGGGTGACATCCGCCCGGCGGACGACCAGCGCCGGCGCATCCGCGGCGAGTGCGGCATTGCCGGCCTCGTCGACGCCGATCGTCACGACGCTTGCGCCACCGGCCGCCAGCCGCAGGGCCGACGCCCGGCCGATCCCCGTCGTTCCGGTGACAAGGGCGACCTTTCCCTCGAAGTCCGACATCTCCACGCTACCTCAGCTTCTCGAGCACATAGTTGAACAGCACCGCGCCGAGGATCAGCGCGCCGCGCACCACATACTGCCAATATTCCGAGACGTTAAGCAGGGTCATGCCATTGACCACGAAGCCGAGGAAGAGGACGCCGATGAAGGTGCCCCAGATACGCCCCTTGCCGCCGAACAACGACGTGCCGCCGATAATCACCGCGGCGATGACGTCGAGCTCCCAGCCGGACGCGGCGGTGGCGTTGCCGGAACCGATCTGGGCGGCGATCAGGATGCCCGATATCGCCGTCAGCGCGCCGGTGATGCCAAGCGTCGCGGACTTGACGAACCAGATGTTGATGCCCGACAGCCGCGCGGCTTCCGGATTGCCGCCGACCGCATAGACCGAGCGGCCGAAGCTGGTGAATTTCATGATGAAATGGGTGACGGCGAAAACGACGACGAAGACGTAGACCGGGATCGGCACGCCGTAGAAGAAGCCCGAGCCGAGCGTCGTGAACCACGACGGAAACGTCGCCAACGGAAAGCCGCCGGTGATCAGGTTCGCCGCGCCGCGCAACATGGTCAGCAGCGCCAGGGTGGTGATGAAGGTCGGCACCGAGAACCACTGCCTGACGCGGCCGGTCAGCACGCCGAGGGTGACCTGGATGGCGATCGCCACGACCGCGCCGATGATGACGGCGGCCGGCGCCCCGATCGCATCCGTATACTCGCCGCATATCCACGCGATGACGCAGCCCGCCAGGGCGACGCCGGAACCCACCGACAGGTCGATCTCGCCGGAGATGATCACCATCGTCATGCCGAAGGCGATGATGCCCTGCATGGTGATGTTGCGCAGGACGTTGAGCTGGTTGTTGACGGTGAAGAAGCCCGGTGCCTCGAACGACAGGTAGATGTAGAGAAGCGCGAGGATGATCTCCATCGGGTAGCGCGTGAAGGCAGTGCGTATGAAACCCGTCATTGGTCCCCCGTGGCGGTCATTCCGGCATCCTCGACAATGTCCTCGGCCGCGTGCTCTTCCATGCACAGGCCATAGAGGTCGCTGATCGACGTGGTCGAGGGATCGACCTCGGCGACGATGCGACCGGCGCGCATCACCAGGATGCGGTCGCAGACCTCGAGAAGCTCCTCCGCCTCGGTCGAGACGAAGACGCTCGAGATGCCGAGCCGCGCCTCGCGCCACATGATCTCGAAGACCTGCTGCTTGGCCTGGACATCGATGCCGCGGCTGGGCTCGTCGAGAAACATCACCTTCGGCCTGGTGTTGAGCCAGTTGCCGATGACGATCTTCTGCTGGTTGCCGCCCGACAGCGTCGACACCGGCAGCATAGGGTCGCCGACCTTGATGCTGAGCTCCTCGATCTGGCGCGAGACATAAGGCGCCTCGCGCGACCGGGTGATGAAGCCCGATGGCGCAATGACCGGCAGGCTGGCGAGGCAGAGGTTGTCGTGGATCGACAACATCTGCACCAGCCCGACCTCCTTGCGGTTCTCGGGCGTGTAGCCGATGCCGAGCTGGCGCATGGCCTGCGGGGTCGGCTGCTTCACCGGCATGCCGTCGACGACGATCTCACCGCCGTCGAAGCCGTCGGCGCCGAAGATCGCACGCAGCACTTCGGTCCGTCCGGCGCCCAGCATGCCGGCCATGCCGAGGATTTCGCCGCGGCGGAGGTCGAAGGATACGTCCTCGAAGGCGCCGCGACGGGTCAGGTTCCGGACCGACAGGACAACGTCGCCGCCAATCTGTTCCGCCTCGCCGGCCGGCCGGGTAGCGCGCGCGACGTCGCCGAACATCATCCCGACGATCCGGTCGGTGGTCGCGCCCTCCATCTCGATCGATCCGACCAGCCGGCCGTCGCGAAGCACGGTGCAGGTGTCGGCGATGTCGAAGAGCTCCGACATCCGATGGGTGATGTAGATCATCGTCACGCCCCGCTCGCGGAGCCGGCGAACGAGCGCGAAGAGATGCTCGACCTCGGCCCGGGCGAGCGCCGAGGTCGGCTCGTCGAGGAGCAGCACGGTGGGGTCGAAGGCCATTGCCTTGGCGATCTCTATGACCTGCTGACGGCCGACCGAGAGGCTCGACACCGGCCGCCGCGGATCAATGTCGAGGCCCATGTCCTCGAGAAGCCGGCGCGCGTCGGTATGGACCTTGTTCCAGTCGAGGGTGCTGATCCCGAGCCGTTGCCGGAACGGCAGGCGCCCGAGGAAGATATTCTCACCGACCGAGAGCTCGGGAACGAGGGAGAGTTCCTGATGGACGGTGACGACGCGGTTGGCGAAGGCGTCCGCCGGCGAGGAGAAGCTGACTTCCCTGCCGTTGATGAACATCCGGCCGGCATCCGGCTGGAGCGCGCCCGAGAGCGCCTTGACCAGGGTCGACTTGCCGGAGCCGTTCTTGCCCATCAGCGCATGGACGCGGCCCGGCTCGAAGACGTGGGACACGTCGTCGAGCGCGACCGTGGGGCCGAACGCCTTGCGCAGGCCGGAAACTTCGATTCTGCCGGCGGTCATCGGATGGGCGTATTCGCTCAGGGAAAGGATCGGACGCGATCCAGAATGCGCCCGATCCTGGTTTTTAGTGGTCTTATTGCAGGTTCTTCAAGTCTTCCTTGAAGGCTTCGACCGCGGCGGGGTCGGTGCGCGACAGGCTGAGAACCGGAACAATGACGGTCTTCTCGACCTCCTTGCCGTCGAGGGCATCGAGGGCTGCCTTGACCGCCATGCTGCCCATCTCGAAGGGCTGCTGGGCGGTCACCGCCTGGAGGACGTTGTCGTCGTCGAGCAGGAAGTTGGCAAGCTGCTCGGAACCGTCAATGCCGAAGACGAAGATCTCGCCCTGCTTGCCGGCGTTGCGAACCGCCTGGACCGCACCGACGGTTCCGCCCTCGTTCGCGGCATAGATGATGTTGATGTCGGGATTTGCCGTGATGATGTCACCGGCAACCGCGACGCCCTTCTCGGCCAGCCAGGCATCCTGCTGCGACACCACGTCGATGTCGCCGCCCTTCCCGGCCTCGTCGAGGAAGCCGTTGACCCGATCGCCCGAGACTTCCGGCAGCAGCGCCTTGAAGCCGAGCGTGGCGACCTTCGCCTTGCCGCCGAGCTGGTCCTTGATGAAGGCGGCTGCTGACTTGCCGGTCGTCTCGCCGAGGTCGCGCTGGCTGGAATTGAGATAGGAGACCGGAATGTCGCCGTCGACCCCGGAATTGTAGGTGACGATGACGACACCGGCATCCTTGGCCCGCTGCAGGGCAGGCGCCGAGGCGGTGGCGCTGATCGGCGAAATGACGATCGCGTCGACACCACGCGACACGAAGGTGTCGACGAGATTCACTTCCTTTTCGGGCTTGGATTCCGAATTGGCCTCGAGCAGCTCGGCGCCGGCGGCCTTGGCGGCGGCTTCCATCCCGAGCTGGATCGTGCGGAAGAACTGATCCTGCTGGAAGACGATGCCGGCGATGGTGCGGTCCTCCGCGGAGGCCCATCCGGCGGTCAGCGCCACGACGGCGAGACCGGCGGGCAGTGCGAGTAGCGTACGACGGTTCATTCCTGTTCTCCCTTGGTTATCTGGCTTTTCCCTCCCCGCCGGCGTCACGCGGGGATGAATTCGAGGCCGGCATCGAGGTGCCGGCTCATCTGGTAGGCGTAGGCAAGCCGGTCGCCGGCGCGGAGCGCGTCGACGATCGCCGCGTGCGCCGAGGCGGTCGTGTCGATGGCACGCCGCTGCGACTTGCCGGTCTCCATCACCTTGCGGATCACCGGCTTCAGCATCTGGTAGGTCTCGGAAAGCGTCCGGTTGCCGGCTGCATCGACCAATGCCTTGTGGAAGAGATAGTCGAGCCGGGCGGCCTCGAGCGGATCCGGGGTCCTCTCCATCTCGGCGTTGATCGTCTCCATCTCGGCCAATGTCTCCTCCCGGACCCTGCCGATCAGCGTGTCGCCGAGATTGACCTCGATCAGCCGGCGGAAGCCCTGGACGTCGCGGAAGGTCTCGGCCGATATGTCGATCGCGAAGGAGAAGACATCCATGACCGCCGCCTGGCGACGGTCTGTGATGACCGCCCCCACCTTCTGGCGGCTCTCGACGATGCCGTAGGCCTTGAGGATGCGGATGGCCTCGCGCACCGTGTTGCGGCTGCTGCCGAACATCGCCGACAGCTCAAGCTCCGACGGCAGGACGTCCCCGACCGTCAGTCCCCGCTCGCGCATCAGGTCCCGAATGCGATCAACGACGTGATCGACCGCGGAACTGCGCTCGACTGCGTCCTCGTCCGCCACGGCGTGCATGCGTCCTCCCCAGGCGTTCTCCTGATGGCGACCACTAGCAGAGGGATCGGAGGGTGGCAACTATATTGTTGGGCATTATCCCGCCAAATTCACCCAGTTCTCCGGAAAAACATAAGAACGGCATTGTCGGCGGCCCCTCTTGAGGCTATTTTGCTCTACATAATGGGAGAACAGCCGGCTGGCCGGAATGGACGGCCGGCGACCGTCATCCCATGAATGAAGCGCAGGAACCGGTCGGCTCCCCGCGATACCGCCGGGACCGTCGCAACATGACGAAGAGGGACAATGAAAATCGGACTGGGCCTGTACCGGCAGTCGTTGACCGACGACAATTTCCGCTTCGCCAGGCAGGCGGGCGCCACCCATATCGTCGCCCACCTCACCAACTATTTCCGCGGCAAGAACCCCTCCCTTTCGCGCGGCGACGACGTCGACGGCTGGGGCGATTGCGCCGGGGACCGATTGTGGACCTACGAGGAATTCGCCGACCTCGTCGCCGCGGCCCGCCGCCACGACCTCGAGATCGGCGCGATCGAGAACCTGTCGCCGGCCTTCTGGTCGGACGTTCTGCTCGGCGGACCGGGACGGAAGGAGCAGATCGAGGGGGTGAAGACGCTGGTCCGCGACGCCGGCAGGGCCGGCATTCCCTGCATCGGCTACAACTTCTCGATCGCCGGCGTCTGGGGCTGGACCCGCGGTCCCTTCGGGCGCGGCGGCGCGATGTCGGTCGGCTTCGATGCCGACGCGATCGACACCGAGGTGCCGATTCCCGACGGCGTGGTCTGGAACATGCGCTTCCGCGAGGAAAGACCAGGCAGCTCACCGACCCAGGTCGGCGAGGAGGAGCTCTGGCAACGCCTCGAATGGTTCCTCGGCGAACTGGTCCCGGTCGCCGAGGAAGCCGGCGTGGTACTCGCCGCCCATCCCGACGATCCGCCGATGGAGATGCTGCGCGGGACCGCCCGGCTGATCAACCGGCCGGAGAAGTATAACCGCCTGCTGCAGCTCGTCCCCTCGAGATCGAACGGGCTGGAACTCTGCCTCGGCGCGCTGCAGGAGATGCCCGGCGGTCCGATCTACGACCATGTCCGGCGCTTCGCGCGCAACAACAACATCGGCTATATCCACTTCCGCAACGTCCGCGGCAAGGTGCCGAACTACCACGAGACCTTCGTCGACGAGGGCGACCTCGACATGGCGGAAATCGTCCGCATACTGCGCGACGAGGACTATCAGGGCGTCATCATCCCCGATCACACGCCGGAGATGGTCTGCGACGCGCCGTGGCATGCCGGCAAGGCCTTCGCTCTCGGCTATATCCGCGCGCTGGTGCAGAATGCCGAGGCGCTGGGGCCGGCGCGTCCGGCGTCGGATACGAGCGTGGCGGCCTGACCGCCGCGAAGGGACGGGAGAAGACAGGTGAGTGAGGTGACCTGCGTTGCGCCGGTCGGCGATCGGGTCGGCGAAGGCGCCGTCTGGTCGGAGGCCGAACAGGCCATCTACTGGACCGACATCAATCGTTTCCTGATCCATCGCCATGACGTGGCGAGCGACAGCACGCGATCCTTCCTGTTCGACGAACCGGTGGTGGCGCTGGCGCTGACCAGCGATCCCCGGACGATGCTGGTGGCGCTCGGATCGCGCCTGATCTACTGGACGCCGACGACCGACGCGCGGCGCGACCACGGCTTCGCGCTGGAGGGATCGCCGGAGGTCCGCCTCAACGACGGGCGCCCCGACCCGCGCGGCGACTTCTGGGTCGGATCGATGAAGAACAACGTGCTGCCCGACGGCGAGATGGGCGAGGCCGGCCCCGGCCTCGGCAAGCTCTTCCGCATCCGCGGCGGCGAAGCCAAGGTCATGGCCGACGGCATCGGCATCTCCAACACGCTCTGCTGGAGCCCGGACAAGACGCGCTTCTACTTCGCCGACACGCTGGATAACGTCATCCGGGTCTACGACTGCGATGCGGACACCGGCGAGATCACCAACGGCCGGACCTTCTTCGCCGGTGACGAACGCGGCTTGCCCGACGGCTCGGCGATCGACTCCGAGGGCTGCCTGTGGAACTGCCGCTTCGGCGGCGGGTGCATCATCCGCATCCGGCCGGACGGCGCCATCGACCGCATCATCGAGATGCCGGCGCATAACGTGACCACCTGCACCTTTGGCGGACCGGACCTCAGGACCCTATACATCACCACCGCCTCGATCCTCGGCCAGCCCGGCCAGCGCCTCGCCGGCAGCCTGTTTTCGCTCCCCGTCACCGTTCCGGGCATGCCCGAGAACAAGGTAGCCCTCTAGATCTTGCCGAGACCGACACAATGCCGAAACCGCCCCTCGACACCGAAACAATCGCCCTGATCCGCGATCGCCTGCATACCGCCGTGCTCGGCGACGTCCTCGACATCATGGGATATCGGACGCAGTTCCTGCCCGCCGACATCCGCCCTCTCCTGCCCGAGGTCCGGCTGGTCGGCCGCGCCATGACGGTCCACGAGACCGACACCACCGACGCCGGCACCAATTTCGGCAAGATGTTCGAGGCGCTCGACCAGGTCGGTCCCGGCGAGATCTATTTCGCCGCCGGCGGCTCCGGCACCTACGCCATGTGGGGCGAGCTGATGAGCCGCACCGCCCGCGCCCGCGGCGGCGTCGGCGCGGTGCTCGGCGGACCGATGCGCGACACGCCGGCGATCCGGGCGCTCGGCTTCCCGGTCTTCTCGACCGGCTCCTATGCGCAGGACCAGCGCGGGCGCGGCCACGTCACCGACTATCGCTGCCGGGTGACCCTTGGCCAGGTGACGATCGAGGACGGAGATATCGTCGTCGGCGACGAGGACGGCGTGCTGATCATCCCCGACGCGGCGCTCGGCGACTGCCTGAAGCAGGCCGTCGAGAAGGCCGGCATCGAGGACCAGATCGGCGAACACCTCGAAAAGGGCGCCGATTCAAAGGCGATGTTCGAGCAGTTCGGGGTGATGTAGGCGGCACGTTCCGGCCAGCGGCGCGGCCGTGTCCAGGGGCGCGATCGGCCCCGGGCGATCAGGGAAGCGAGCGGGAAATCTGGTGGGCGACCGCACGCAGCTCCGGCAGGAAGCGGTCGCGCAGCTCCTCCTTGCTGGCGCGACTGGCATGGGCGGAAAGGTTGATCGCCGCGACATTGACGCCGCTGCGGGTGACGATCGGCACCGCCAGCGACCGCAGCCCATGCTCGAGCTCCTCGTCGACGATCGAATAGCCCTGCTGGCGATCCTCAAGGATGCGTTCGAGCAGCGCATCCGGATCGACGATGGTGCGCGGCGTGTAGGCCTTCCGTTCCAGCCCGGCAATGTCCTCCTGTAGCGCCTGTTCGCTCAGGAATCCAAGCTGGACGCGGCCGAGCGAGGTGAAGAAGGCCGGCAGCCGCGTCCCCACGGCAATCGTCGTCGACATGATGCGATGGGGCGCCGGCATCCGCGCCACATAGACGATCTCGGTGCCCTGGAGGATGGCCGCGGAACAGGATTCCTTCAGCGAATGGCTGAGCTCCTTCATCAGCGGCTCGGCCCTGTCGATCCATGACTGGGTGGTGAGATAGGCGAAGCCGAGCTCGAGGATCCGCGGCGCGAGCGAGAACTGCCGCCCCTGTTGCGATACGTAGCCGAGCTCGGCGAGCGTCCTCAGCACCCGGCGCGATGCGGCGCGGGACAGCCCGGTCACCTCCGCCGCCTCCGACAGGGTCATCCGCTGTCGCTGCTCCCCGAACGAGCTCAGCACCGCCAGCCCCTTGGCCAGAGTCGTCATGAATTCCTTGTCGAAGCCGAAGCCGCCTCCCGCTCCCGTCCTCGTGTCGGAATATTCGTGTGCCGTTGACACGGATCGCTTCCCAAATGAAGATGATCGCATAACGAACTTCTGTTCGATAATCGAACGAAAACAAGGCCGGGTCAACAGGCCATATCCACAGGGAGGAACCGGAGATGAAGAAGGTGTTCTCGACGCTTGCCGCGGCCGCCGCCGCGGCCCTGCTCCTCGGCGGCGGCGCCACCGCCCAGGACAAGATCAAGATCGGCTATGCGGTCTCCAAGACCGGCCCCAACGCGCCCGGCGCCGGCATCACCACGATCCCGAACTACCAGCTCTGGATTCACGACATCAACGAGGCCGGCGGCATCAAGCTCGGCGAAACCGTCGTGCCGATCGAGGTGATCGAATATGACGACCAGTCGAATACCGAGGAGCTGGTCCGCGCGGTCGAGCGCCTGGTCAACCAGGATGAGGTCGACATCCTGCTCACCCCGTGGGGCACCGGCATGAACCTCGCCGTCGGGCCGACCTTCAACAAGTATGGCTATCCGCAGATGGCCGCCACCGCCGCCACCGACCGCGCCTATGAGATGGGCGAGCGCTGGCCGAATTCCTTCTGGATGCTCGGCACCTCGACGATGGGCGCCAAGTCGCTCGCCGAAGTGCTCACCAAGCTGCACGACGCGGGCAAGATCAACGAGAAGGTGGCGATGGTCAGCGTTGCCGACGCCTTCGGCATCGAGCTCGCGGCGGCCGCCCGGCCGGTGCTCGACGAGGCCGGCTTCGAGCTGGTCATGGACGAGAGCTATCCGATCACGACGCAGGATTTCTCCCAGCTGATCAGCTCGGCCAAGGACAGCGGCGCCGACACCTTCGTCGCCTTCTCCTACCCGCCCGACACGTTTGGGCTGACCGGCGCCGCGATCGCCGGCGAATACAACCCGGCCGCCTTCTACACCGCCGTCGGCACCGCCTTCCCGATCTACAAGGACCAGCTCTTCCACGACAATGTCGACGGCGTGCTCGGAATAGGCGGCGTCAACACCGACGATCCGAAGTTCCAGGATTACCGCAAGCGCCATGTTGCGGTGACCGGCCAGGAGCCCGACCGCTGGGCGAGCCCGGTGACCTATGCCAGCCTCGAGGTCCTTCAGCAGGCGATCGAGCGGGTCGGCAAGATCGACCGCGAGGCGATCATCAAGGAGATCCAGACCGGCACCTTCGACACGGTGATCGGCGAGGTGAAGCTCGACCGCAACGTCAACACCAATGTCTGGTGGGCCGGGCAGTGGCAGAACGGCGACTTCCACGGCCTCGCCCCGGCCGGCATGGAAGGCGCCAAGGAGCCGGTCGCGCCGAAGCCCGCCTGGAAGCCCGCCGGCTGACGAAGCGGGAGGCAGCGGCGACCGGCTCATGATCGCGGTCGACATCATCATTTCCGGCCTGCTGCTCGGCGGACTCTATGCCATGGTAGCGCTGGGGCTGACGCTCCAGTATGGCGTCGCCCGCATCATGAACCTCGCCTTTGGCGAATTCGTCGTCGCCGCCGCCTTCGGCGCCTGGTGGCTCTACACCGCCAATGCGATCAGCCCGCTCGCCGGGCTGATCGTCATCGTGCCCCTCGCCTTCCTCGCCAACTGGCTGATCTACCATCTGCTGCTGATGCCGCTGGTCAGGCGGGCGAAATCGCGCGAGGTGCTGGAAGGCGATTCGATCCTCTTCACCTTCGGCCTGCTCTTCGTCATGCAGGGCGTCATGCTCTCGCTCTTCGGCGGCCAGCTCTACAGCTACTCCTACCTCCTCGTGCCGCTCGACGTCCTCGGCACCACGGTTTCGGCCAATCGCCTGATCGCCTTCGCTTTTGCCATCGTCATCGGCCTCGGCCTCTATCTCGCCCTCACCCGTACCCGCGCCGGCACGGCGATGCGCGCGGTCGCGGTCGATCCCCGCTCCGCACGGCTGGTCGGCATCGACGTAACGCGGATGTCGGCGCTCGCCTTCGCCCTCGGCGGAGCGCTCTGCGCCGCCGCCGGCGTGCTGATCTCGATGTTCCTGACCTTCAGCGCCTCCGGCGGAGTCCTCTTCACCATGAAGGCGCTGATCGTCGTCATCCTCGGCGGCGTCGGCAGCCTGCTCGGAACGCTGGTCGCCGGCCTCCTTCTCGGCCTCGCCGAGATCGCCACCGCCCGGCTGATCGACCCCGGCCTGACGCTGGCGGTCAACTTCGCGATCTTCCTCGGCATCCTGCTCGTCCGGCCGACCGGGCTGTTCGGCAGGTCGTCGTCATGAGCGCCGCGCGCCTGTGGCAGGCGCCGGTGCTGCTCCTCCTCGTCGCGGCGCTGGCCGTCGTCCCGCTCGTCGCCAACGGCTATTACCTCGCCCTCGGCGTCGGCATGCTGAGCTACATCGTGCTGGCCACCGCCTGGGCGCTGTTCTCGGGCCCGACCCGCTACATCTCGCTCGCCACCGCCGCCTTCTTCGGCATCGGCGCCTATACGATGGCGGTCCTGTCGGAGGCGATGCCGGTCGCCGCCGTCATCGTCGTCGCCGCGGTCATCGGCGTCGCGGTCGCCCTCGTCGTCGGCCTCGCCACGCTTCGCCTCCGCGGCATCTTCTTCGTCATCTTCACCTTCGGGCTCGCCGAGCTCATCCGCCAGATCGTCACCTGGTACGAGGTCAAGATCACCAGGACCGTCGGCCGCTACATCTTCCTCGATATCGGCCAGGAGCAGATCTACTGGCAGCTTCTCGCGCTCGCCGTCCTCGTCTTCGTCGTCGGCTGGCTGATCGGCCGCTCGCGGCTCGGCCTTGCGCTCCGGGTGATCGGCGACGACGAGACCGTCGCCCGCCATGTCGCCATCGACACCACCCGGGCCAAGCTCGTCCTCTTCGCGATCAGCGCCGCCTTCATGAGCGTCACCGGCGCGGTGATGGCGCCGCGCTGGACCTATATCGACCCGGCCATCGCCTTCAATCCGATGATCTCCTTCCAGGTGGTGATCATGGCGCTGCTCGGCGGCGCGGGTAAGCTCTATGGACCGCTGCTCGGCGCCGTGCCGCTGGTCCTTCTCTTCGAGGTCATCAACGCCAATTTCCCGAACCACTTCGCCATCGTCCTCGGCGTCGTCTTCATCGTCATCGTCTACTTCCTGCCGGGCGGCGTCGCCGGTCTCTACGATCGCTGGCGAAGCGGCACGCTGGCCCTGCCGGCGGCGGCGGCGCGCTCCCACGCCGCGCCGGGATCGGCGATGCTGCAGCTCGTCCGGCTGCGAAAGGCCTTCGGCGGGCTGGTCGCGGTCAACGACCTCGACCTCGGGGTCGAGGCCGGCGAGATTCTCGGCCTGATCGGTCCCAACGGCTCCGGCAAGACCACCGCCCTCAACCTGATCTCGGGCGCGCTGAAGCCGGATTCGGGCGAGATCCTCTACAAGGGCCGGCCAATCGCCGGCCTCGCCGCCAACCGCATCGCCCGCCTCGGCATCGCCCGCACCTTCCAGATCGTCCGCGTGCTGGAGCATCTTTCCTGCACGGAAAACATCGTCGCCGGCCTCGCCTTCCGCCCCCGGCCGGCCTGGGGCGACGACGCGCGGCGGCGGGCAGAGGATCTCCTCAACCGCGTCGGCCTTGCCGGTCGCGGCGACGTTCCGGCCGGCGACCTCAACTACATCGACCAGAAGCGGCTGGAGCTTGCCCGCGCGCTCGCCCTCGAACCGGAGCTGCTCCTCCTCGACGAGTGGCTCGCCGGCCTCAATCCGAGCGAGCTCGCCATCGGCATCGACCTCGTCCAGTCGCTGAGGGACGAGGGTCTGACCATCATCATGGTCGAGCATGTCATGGATGCGATCCGCTCGCTCTGCGATCGATGCGTGGTGATGAATACCGGCATCAAGATCGCCGACGGGCCGCCCTCGTCCGTGCTCTCCGAGCCGGAGGTCGTCGCCGCCTATCTCGGAGGCGCCGATGCTTGAGCTCTCCGGCGTCGGCGCCGCCTATGGCAAGCACCGGGCCCTGACCGGGGTCGACCTCCATGTCGACGACCGCGAGATCGTCGTCATCCTCGGCGCCAACGGTGCCGGCAAGTCGACGCTCCTCAAGGTGATCGCCGGTATCGTCCGCACCCTGCCCGGCGGCAGCGTCACCCTCGGCGGCCGCGAACTCGCGACGCTCGAGCCCCACCAGGTTGTCGAGGCGGGCGTCGCGCTCGTCCCCGAAGGCCGGGGTATCTTCCCGGAGCTGACCGTCAGGGAGAACCTCATCCTCGGCGCCTACCCCCAGCGCGCCCGCGAAAGCGAGTCGAAGACGCTCGCCACGGTGATGGAGCTCTTTCCCCGGCTTC
>NZ_JAGRLA010000132.1 GCF_020442045.1 Bauldia sp.
ATCCGGATTGCAGCGCTTTGGGACGGTTGCTACCCGTTGCGACAACAGGAGATGCGGATCCTGCCGACGTGCTGGAACACGTCACCCCGACCGGGCGGGTAATCGCAGCGACGCGCCAGCAAGGGGCCCGCCGGTGTCGGGATGGCAGCGGGGGGAGAATGTTGCGCGGCAGCCCGTCAGGATCCGACGGCCCGGGAAGGAGCCATGCGCCAACTTGCTTGGCTGCAAGAAGCAACAAAGCCCTGAGCGGGGCGGTATAACGCAGAGAGAAGGCATACAATCATGGCACTAGTGAGTCAGGGGCCCACGACGGTCGAACTCAACGAAGACACGCTCACCGCACTAAACGGGTTCACCGTGTCCGACCCGACCTTTTTCGGTCCGAATCCGGTCGGAAAATTCATCCTTCATGTCGACCACGGGACGCTGAACGTCGATCCGCTCTTCCTCGCCGCGGTGACCATCTCCGATAGCGGCCGGACGATCACGAGCACACTGGCGAACTTTCCCGCTCTCAACACAGTACTCGCGACCGTGACCTATCAGCCGGACCAGGATTACTTCGGGCCGGATATCTTTTCCATCCTGGATGGTTACGGCCGCGGAACGGACGATTATCTGCTCGACGTGAAGCCGGTGAACGACGCTCCGGTTATTGTCTCGGATGGCGGCTCCCTCGCCCAGATGTCCCTCCTCGAGGGTACGACCTTCGTCACCAAGGTCGTCGCGGTCGACGTGGAAAACGACCCGATTACGTACAAGATCTCGGGCGGCGTCGACGCAAGCCTGTTCGAGATCAACTCGAAGACCGGCAAGCTGAGCTTCATCAACGCTCCCGACTTCAAGCATCCCGCCGATAAGAACGGCGACAATTCATACCTGGTCACCGTAAAGGCTACTGACGGCACGGATTCCGACACGCAGGACTTCATCATCGGCGTGGTCAAGGACACGTCGAACAAGGCGCCCGTCATCGTCTCGGACGGCGGTGGTGACGCCGCCGCCCTCTCCGTTGCCGAAAACACGACCGCCGTCACCATCGTCCAGGCGACCGACGAAAACGCCGGCACCAAGCTGAAATACTCGATCTCCGGAGGCGCCGATGCCGCCAAGTTCGAAATCGATCCCGTGACCGGATCGCTGTCCTTCAACCCGCCCCCTGACTTCGAGAACCCCACCGATGCCGGCGCGGACAACGTCTACGACGTCGTCGTCAAGGTCAGCGACGGAAAGCTCGCCGACACCCAGGCCATCGCGGTTACGATAACCGATGCCGCCGAACCGCCGGTCATCACGTCAAACGGCGGAGGCAACTCGACTTATCTGTACCATCCCGAGGGAGTCGCGCTGGTCACGACGGTAACCGCAAAGCCTGGCGACCAGCCCGGGACGGTTAAATTCTCGATCGCCGGGGGCAAAGACGCCGACAAATTCATGATCGACGCCAACACCGGCGGGCTGAGCTTCGTCACACCCCCGACGCACGCGACGCCAACCGACGCCAATGGCGACAACCACTATCATGTCGTCGTCGCGGCAACGCACGGATCGGAAGTCGATGTTCAATCGGTAACGGTCGCCGTTGACGATGCCCAGGGCGTCCTCATCATCGGCACGCCGGGACGCGACAAGGTGAACGCGCACAAGACGGTGCCCGGCCAGCCCGATCCCACCGAGCATGGCGACATCATCCTCGGCGGCCACAACAAGGACGTCCTCAAGGGCCTCGGCGGAGACGACATCATCTTTGGCGGCTTCGGCAGCGATATCCTGAAGGGCGGCAAGGGCAATGACCTCCTGATCGATGGTCGCGGCCACGACATCATGAAGGGTGGTGCCGGCTCGGACATGTTCCTGTTCGAGTGGGGGCCGCAGCGTGGCAAAGTCGCCGAGCTCAGGGACTTCAAGCCCGGCGTCGACACGATCGCGCTCGATCATGACTATTATCCCGCACTGCCCATCGGAACCGTTGCCGACGACCTGTTCCACATCGGGAAGAAAGCCAAGGACCACGACGACCGCCTCGGCTACATCAAGAAGACCGGCAAGGTCTGGTACGACCCGGATGGCAAGGGTGGCGAGAAAGCCTTCCACATCGCCAAGCTGGACAAGCAACTCGATCTCCACGCCGACGACTTCCTCGTCGCCTGATCCGGAGACCACCAGGGTCCCGCCTTCGGGATATCGTCCCACCCCGCCCCATCGGCGGGGCGGGATCAATCACTGCCTGCCCCCCTTGCGTCAGATGACGAAGTCGCCGACGTCAAAGTCGTGGTGGTCGAGGTCGGCCTTCTTGTCGACCCTGGCGAAGAGCAGCTGCTTTGCCCCGCCCTTGCCGTCGGGGTCGTAATAGAGCTTCTTCCCGTCGCGGATGATGTGGTCGTTGGCGTCGTGGGCCTTCTTGCCCTCGACATACTCCTTGTGGCCGAGCTTCCCGCCCACCGCCGAAAACACCTTTTCGTCCAGGAAGATCGTATCCTTGCCCTGCTTGAAGCCCTTGATCTTGTCGGCGTTGGCCTTGCCCAGCCCGTCGGCGAAGACGAAGACGTCCTTGCCGCCCTTGCCGAGCAGCTTGTCCTTGCCGGGGCCGCCGGCGAGGATGTCGTCGCCGCGGCGGCCCTCCAGCCGGTTGTCGGCCGCGTCGCCGACCAGCGTGTTGGCAAGCGCATTGCCGGTGCCGTTGATCGATGCCGTGCCGGTCAGCACCAGCTTTTCCAGGTTGTCACCGAGGCCGTATGAGATGCTCGCCTTGACCGTATCCGTCCCCTCGCCGGCCTGCTCGATCACCGTGTCGCCGGCGTTGTCGACCATATAGGTGTCGTTGCCGGCCTTGCCCCGCATGGTGTCGGCGCCGGCCTTGCCGTCGAGGATGTTGTTTCCCGAATTGCCGGTCAGCGTATTGGCGAGGCTGTTGCCGGTGGCATCGACATTGCCCGAGGCGGCGATCGCCGCCGGCTCCATCAGCGTCAGGTTCTCGACATTGGCGCCGAGCGTATAGGCGATGCTCGCCTTGACCGTGTCCGTCCCCTCGCCGGCCTGCTCGATCACCGTGTCGCCGGCGTTGTCGACGACGTAGGTGTCGTTGCCGGTGCCGCCTTCCATGCTGTCGGCGCCGGACCCGCCGTCGAGCGTATCGTCACCGGCTCCGCCGCGCAGGGCATCGTCTCCGCCTTCTCCCTTCAGCACGTCCGCGAAGGCGCTGCCGACATACTTGTCGGCGCCGGCCGTCCCGGTCACGGTGACGCCGGCCAACCGCGGGTCGAGGAGCTGGGCGCGGGTCTCGTGATTGGTCCCGAGTATGTTGCTCTCGTCGGTCCAGGAGATGACGACGCGGCCATCGGCGAGGGTCGCCGCCATCGAATGGCACTGGCCGCCGGCAGTGACGGTATTGACGATGATCTCGTCACTGGTCGCGATGCCGGAGGCGGAGAAGGTGCGCGCCTTGACCGTCAGCGACTCGCCGTCGCCGCCGTCCGCCGGGCCGCCATTGGTGGTCCACGTCACCAGGAAGCCGCCGTCGAGCAGCCCGGTCACCTCGGGAAGATACTTGCTCCCGCCCGCGTATTGCGCGACCGGGACGTCGCCGGTCACCGCGATCCCGGATTCGTTGAAGACCCGCGCCTCGATCTGGCCGCCATCCTCCCAGACCACGACGAAACCGCCGTCGGCCAGCGCCGCGACCTCCTGCTCGGTCTGATTCCCCGTCGCATCCTGGTTGACCGCCTTTTCGCCGGTCACCGCCGTGCCCGACGACGAGAAGACACGCGCCCTGATGCCACTCCCGTCCCCGTCGATGCCGCTGTCGTCCTGCCAGGTGACGACGTAGCCGCCGCCCGCCAGGCTGGCGACGTCGGGGGTGTGCTGGTCGTCCGCGCTGAATGCTGCCTCCGACACGACGAAGGCCGGGGCGACCGCGACACCGTCGTTGTCGAATACCTGGGCGATGACGTTCTCGCCCGACGGGCCGTATGACACCGCGTCGTCGCCCCACACCACCATGTAGCCGCCGAGCTGGCTGGCGGCGACGCCGGGGTGGTCCTGCAGGCCGGTCTGGGTCGTCGGTGCTTCCGGCCCCGGGGTTACGACCGCGGGCGTGCCGGTCAAGTCGGGAAGCAGGATCGCCACCCCGACGTCGGCCGTGTCCCCCGGTTCTCCCGCCTTGGAGAAGGCCTCGACCAGCCTGGCGTTGCTGAGCTCGGCGATTCCGCCGTCCAGATAGGCGGAGAAGCCGTTGATGCCTTCGGTGCCGGTCGGGCCGGCAATGGAATCGCCGAAGCCGTCATAGACCCGGGCGAAGTAGCTGTAGGACGGGTAGTTGTTATGGTAGGTGAGGACGAAGCCGCCGTTGGCGAGGCTCGCCGCCGCGTCGGCGAATTCAGGGCGCGTTCCTGTGATCGGGTCCGTGCTGACCAGAAATTCCGTGCCGTACAAGGCCAGCGCCATGGCCATCTCCCCCGAGGCGGCGTCCAACAACCGGAAGACCGTATCAGCGACCTCGCCGCGAGGTGTTAAGTCGGACCGTTAACCTGTGATTATGGTTGACGCGCGAAAGGCGCCCGCCACCTCCACCTGTGCGCGATGGCTGGTCTCCCAGGGAAAGAGGCGCTTCGGAAAACAACACGCGGTCAAGCCGTCGCGTCCACTCGGCTCCGATAGCGGGGTCACGTGATCTCGAACGGAGCCAGCCCCAGCCAGTCGAAAGCGACGCCGATGCCGGGCTTGTCCGGCGCCACCGCCCTATGGTCCTCCACCACCAGCGGCCTCTCCGTGTAGGCGTCGATCGGGAAGGAATGCACCTCCAGCCAGCCGGCATTGGGCTGGCCGGCCATCAGGCTGACGTGCAGTTCCTGCATGCCATGGCTGCAGACCGGGATTCCGGCGCGGCGCGCCAGGTCGGCGATTCGCAGCCATCCGGTGATGCCCCCGCAGTTCGAGGCGTCGGGCTGGATGAAGGAGAGCCGCGCATGGTCCAGCGCCAGCTCGAACTCGGCGATGGTGTGGAGGTTCTCGCCCATCGCCAGCGGCATGCCGGTTGCCTCGGCGATCCGCGCGTAGCCGAAATAGTCGTCGGGCAGCGTCGGCTCCTCGAACCACACCAGGCCGTAGGGCGAGAAGGCGCGGGCCGCCGCGATCGCGGCATCGACGTCCAGCGCATAGTTGGCGTCGACCATGAAGGCGACGCCGGGTCCGATCAGGTCCCGCACTGCCCGCACCCGCTCCACATCCTCGTCAAGGTCGGGCCGGCCCACCTTGATCTTCACGCCGTTGAATCCGCGCGCCAGGTAGCCGCGTATCGACTCGAGCAGCTTCGGCAGCGGGAAGCCGAGGTCGATACCCCCGCAATAGGCGCGGCAGGTCGTTCCCGCCCCGCCCGCCATCGCCGATAGCGGCTGGCCGCTGGCCTTGCCCCGCAGATCCCACAGCGCGATGTCGACGGCAGAGATGGCAAAGGAGGCGATACCACCCCGGCCGACATAGTGGACATGCCACTGCATCGCTTCGTGGAGGCCCTCGATATCGGTGGCATCCTCGCCGGAGAGCAACGGCGCGAGATCATGGTCGATCATCGCCCGGACGGCCTCGGCGCCGCGACCGCCGGTATAGGTATAGCCCGTCCCTTCCCGCCCGTCCGCCAGCCGGACCGTCGCCGTCACCAGGTCGAAATGGCTGTGATCGCCGTGCTTGGCGTCGGTCAGGACTTCGGCCAGCGGAATCCTGAAAAGGCGCGTGTCGATCTCACGAATGGCGGTCATGCAAGCCTCCTGGCTGCGGAATGGACGGCATGTGGCGTCCCGGCGTCAAGCGCGTGCTTCGAGGCCCGGCTCCGCCGGGCGCCTCAGCATGGCGAAGTTGGATTTTCGGGCCCCGGATGACGGAGGCTCCACCCTCACCTCCGACAACACCCACCCCGCCATCCTGAGTGCCTGCCCTCGGGCTCGATCGACGTTGCGACTCCGGCTTGGGCGAAACCTTTAGGGACGGCAAAGCCGAGGCACTCCCCAAGCCATCCTGAGGTGCGAGTGCAGCGAGCCTCGAAGGACGCAGCGACCGAGCCGCCGCCCTGCCGCGCCTGACACCGGGACCAGCGTGCTTCGAGGCCCGGCTCCGCCGGGCACCTCAGCATGGTGTGGGCTTTGAAAAAGGCCCGGCCGGTTGCCCGGCCGGGCCTCATCGCAATCAGACGAAACCGCCCTAAGGCAGCGTATAGGCCGTCTTCACCGTGGTGAAGAACTCGGCCGCGTAGCGGCCCTGCTCGCGCGGTCCGTAGCTCGAGCCCTTCCGGCCGCCGAAGGAGACGTGATAGTCGACGCCCGCCGTCGGCAGGTTGACCATCACCATCCCGGCTTCCGAGTTGCGCTTGAAGTGGGTGGCATGTTTCAGGCTCGTCGTGCAGACGCCCGAGGTCAGGCCGAATTCGGTATCGTTGGCCACCTCAAGCGCCTCGTCATAATCCTTGACCCTGATGACGCTGGCGACCGGCCCGAACACCTCTTCGCGGTTGATCCGCATCTCGGGCCTGGTCTCGGTGAACAGCGCCGGCTGCAGGAAGAAGCCCTCGGTCTCGCGGTTGAGACGATCGCCGCCCCAGTGGAGCTTGGCGCCCTCGTCCTTGGCGATGCCGATATAGCTTTCGTCCTGGTCGAGCTGGCTCTGGTCGACCACCGGGCCGATATGGGTCCCCTCCTTCAGGGCATGGTCGACGACCAGCCCCTGCATCCGCTCGGTGAGCGCGGCGACGAACTTGTCGTGGATGCCCTCGGTCACCACCAGTCGCGACGAGGCGGTGCAGCGCTGTCCGGTCGAGAAATAGGCGCCGTTCGCCGCGCATTCGACCGCCGTCTTGAGGTCGGCGTCGTCGAGCACGACCAGCGGGTTCTTGCCGCCCATCTCGAGCTGGAATTTCCGCATCTGCCTGACCGAGGCCTCGGCGACCCGCTTGCCGGTGCCGACCGAGCCGGTGAAGGTCAGCGCGTTGACATCGGGCGAGTCGAGCAGCGCCTGGCCGACGACCGAGCCGCGGCCCATCACCAGGTTGAGCACGCCCGGCGGCAGGCCGGCGCGGTTGAGGATATCGACAAGCGCCCAGGTGCAGCCCGGCACGAGGTCGGCCGGCTTGACGACGACGGTATTGCCGTAGCAGAGCGCCGGCGCGATCTTCCAGGCCGGAATCGCGATCGGAAAATTCCACGGCGTGATCACACCGACGACGCCGACCGGCTCGCGGGTGATCTCGACGCCGATGCCGGGGCGGACGCTCGGCAGCGTCTCGCCGGAAAGCCGCAAACATTCGCCGGCGAAAAAGTCGAGGATCTGGGCGGCGCGCACCGTCTCGCCGATCCCTTCGGCGAGCGTCTTGCCCTCTTCCTGGGAGAGCAGCTTGCCGAGCTCGGCCTTGCGGGCGATCACCTCGTCGGAAGCGGTCTTGAGGATGTCGTGGCGCTGCTGGATGCCGGTCCGCGACCAGGCGGGAAACGCGTCCTTCGCAGCGGCGATCGCGGCTTCGGCATCCGCCGCGGTCGCCCGCGCGTAGTGGCCGATCACGTCGCTGGTGTCGGAGGGATTGACGTTCGGTGCGGCCTCGCCTTCGCGCCATTCGCCGGCGATGTAGTTCCTGTGCAGCTCTTCCATTGACCTGATCTTCCTGTGTGCGGACGTGTCGGTGATGTGGTTGGTCCGGCGCGGGTGTCGTCGCGCCGTCCCGTCAAAGCGCCTTGATGGCGACCTTTTCCGATTTGGCCATTTTCAGCGGATTCGCAAGGGGAAGGCCGAATTCCGCCGCTTCGATCTCGAAGACGTCACCCGACTTGGTCTTGACCCCCGAGGCGAAGGAGAGCGTCGCCGTCCCGAAGCAGTGGATATGGACGTCGCCCGGGCGACGGAACCATGGATACTTGAAATGATGCGCCTCGAGGTTGGCGATGGTGTGCGACATGTTGGCCTCGCCGGTCAGGAAGGGCTGGTCGAAGATGACCTTCTTGCCGCGCCGGATCCGCGACGAGCCGCGGATGTCCTGCGGCAGGTCGCCGAGCAGCAGTTCCGGGCCGAGCGAGGACGGCCGCAGCTTCGAATGGGCGAGCCAGAGGTAGTTCTGGCGCTCGACGACATGGTCCGAGAACTCGTTCATCAGCGCGAAGCCGATCCGGAAGGGCTTGCCGTCCTTGCCGATCACGTAGATGCCGGCGACCTCGGGTTCCTCGCCGCCATCCTCGGCAAAGGCCGGAGAGACCAGCGGCTCGCCGGGGGCCGCGACGAAGCTGCCGTCGCCCTTGTAGAACCATTCCGGCTGGACACCCTTCCCGCCCTTTTTCGGCTTGCCGCCTTCCAGCCCCATGCGGAACATGCGCATCGAGTCGGTCAGCGTCTCCACCTTGGCCTTGGCGACCTTGGCATGCATCGAGTCGCGGGTCGCGGCCGAGCCGAGATGGGTCAGGCCGGTTCCGGTGACGATCAGATGGGCCGGATCGGGATGGGCGATCGGAGCGAGCACGCGCCCGTCGGCGAGCAGCTTCGCCGGGTTCGCCCGGGCGCCCCGCCCCGCCTTCTCGACCAGGGCCCCGATCGTCGTGCCCCTGGCGATCGCCGCCATCGCCAGGTCGTAGGTCGTCTCATGGCCGGGGACAATCCATGACGTGTCCCCGTCGGTCGCGATGACCTGGCGGCCACCTCGACCCTTCCTGATTTGAAGCAGCCGCATACGGCGTTCTCCCGTTGGTGTCCCGGATATGTCTTACGGCCGTCCGCTGCGGCGTCAACCGCCGTCAGGACGCTGTCTCACCCTCGTTCCGGGTGATCCAGATCGCGTCGAAGACGTTGCCCTTGGAATTGCGCAGGAGCCGGCGCATCGCCAGAAAGGCTTCTTCCGGGTCCTTTTCGCGCACGGCGTCATAGACCGCGCGATGCTGGAGGACGGCATCGCCGCCCATGATCGTCCGCCATCCCAGCGTGAATGTGATCTCCAGCGCCGACCGGATCATCGCACCGACCGAGCGCAGCAGCGGATTCCTCGAGGCTTCGAGCAGTGCCATATGGAAGGCGATGTCGGCCTGAATCTGCGCATCGCTGCCGCGCGGCTCGTTCTGGATGCCGTCCATCGCCCTGCCGAGGATCACCAGTTCCTCCTCGGTCGCCCGTTCGGCCGCCCGCGCCGCCGCCGCCGGCTCGATGATCTCGCGCATCTCGAACAGGGCATGGATGAAGTCGTCGCCGGGATTCTGCTCGAGGTGCCAGCGCAGGACGTCCGGGTCGAGCATCGCCCAATCGACCTTCGGCCGCACCCGCGTGCCGATCTTCGGCCGGGAGACGGTCAGGCCCTTCGCCGACAATACGCGGATTGCCTCGCGAACCGCGGTCCGGGACACCCCGAATTCCTCCTGGATCTGGGGTTCGGTCGGCAGGGTGTCGCCCGGTTCGTATTGGCCGGAGACAATACGGCGTCCGAGGGAACGGGCGACCGACTCCGACAGACTGCCTTGGCCTTTTCGATCGTTTCCGGTTCGCATCTGACGGGCAGCCGGTTCTCTTGCCGACCGCATCAAGCTCCAATCTTGCTTCAAGGTCTCGTCTTTTTGTGAGAATGTGCAGAGGCTACAAAATCTATCATACTACTATTCCGTTGAGTGGTTCCAGCGAATTGCAATCCTGATTGCAGGTGATTCCAAGCGGAAATTGGCGCCCGCGCCGGGTAACTCGCGGGCGTGGCGCGGAAACGTTTTTCATACTATGTTTCTGACTCTGACACGGACGCCGACTCGCGCGCTCTCTACCGCAATCGACTATCCAGATGCCGATGGCTAACGTCGAGCGATAAGCCGATGTGTTGCGCTCACGGCATTCGGCAACAGGGAAAACCAGGAAATGCAGAACAAACAAACGACCCGGCTCCGCTCCCAGCTCTGGTTCGACAATCCAGACAATCCGGGCATGACCGCGCTCTATATCGAGCGCTATCTCAACTACGGGCTGACCAGGGAGGAGCTCCAGTCGGGCAAGCCCGTCATCGGAATCGCCCAGACGGGAAATGACCTTTCCCCCTGCAACCGCCATCATCTCGAGCTCGCCAAGCGTGTCCGCGAGGGCATCCGGGCCGCCGGAGGCCTGTGCATGGAATTTCCGGTCCACCCCATCCAGGAATCCGGCAAGCGCCCGACCGCCGCCCTCGACCGCAACCTCGCCTATCTCGGCCTCGTAGAGCTGCTTTACGGCTATCCTCTTGACGGCGTCGTCCTGACCACCGGCTGCGACAAGACGACCCCGGCCTGCGTCATGGCCGCCGCCACCGTCAATATCCCGGCAATCGTCCTGTCGGGCGGACCGATGCTGAACGGATGGCACAACGGCAAACGCAGCGGATCGGGCACCATCCTGTGGGAGGCGCGCGAGAAGCTCGCAGCCGGCGAGATCGACAACGAGGGCTTCGTCGAACTGGTCACCTCGTCGGTCCCGTCGGTGGGCCATTGCAACACGATGGGCACCGCCTCGACCATGAATTCCCTGGCCGAAGCTCTCGGCATGAGCCTGCCGGGATGTTCGGCCATTCCCGCTCCCTATCGCGAGCGCGGCCAGATCGCCTACGAGACCGGCAAGCGCGCCGTCGAGATGGTCCTCGAAGACCTCAAGCCCTCCGATATCCTGACCCGCGAAGCCTTCGAGAACGCCATCGTCGTCAATTCGGCGATCGGCGGCTCGACCAATGCCCCGATCCACATCAACGCCATCGCGCGCCACATCGGCGTCAAGCTGAACATCGAGGATTGGGAGACGGTCGGCCACAAGGTTCCTCTCCTCGTCAACATGCAGCCGGCCGGCGAATATCTCGGCGAGGAGTTTCACCGCGCCGGCGGCGTTCCGGCGGTCGTCGGCGAGCTGATCCGTCACGGCCTGATCCGCGAAGGGGCGATGACCGTCAATGCCAAAACGATCGGCGAGAACTGTGCCGGCCGGGAATCGAGCGATCCGGACGTCATCCGCTCGTTCGACAACCCGCTGATGGAAGATGCCGGCTTCATCATCCTGAAAGGCAATCTCTTCGACTCCGCGGTCATGAAGACCAGCGTCATCTCGGAGGAGTTCCGCACCCGATACCTGTCCGATCCGGAACGCCCGAACGTTTTCGAAGGGCCAGCCGTGGTCTTCGACGGGCCGGAGGACTATCACGCCCGCATCGAGAACCCGGACCTCGGCGTGACCGAGGATTCCATCCTGTTCATCCGGGGTGCCGGCCCGATCGGCTATCCCGGCGGCGCGGAAGTGGTGAACATGCAGCCGCCCGCGGAGTTGATCAAACGCGGCATCCACTCGCTCGCCTGCGTCGGCGATGGCCGGCAGTCGGGCACCTCCGGATCGCCGTCGATCCTCAACGCCTCGCCGGAAGCCGCGGTCGGCGGTGGCCTGGCCCTGCTGAAATCCGGTGACCGGGTCCGCTTCGACCTCAACAAGGGCGAAGCCAATATCCTGATATCGGATGAAGAACTCGAAAAACGGCGCGCCGACCTGGAGGCCAATGGCGGCTTCCCTTATCCGAAGCACCAGACGCCGTGGCAGGAGATCCAGCGGAGCATGGTCGATCAGTTCTCGGAAGGCATGGTGCTCAAGCCGGCGATCAAGTATCAGGACGTCGCCCACACGTCGATACCGCGCGACAATCACTGACTTCCTGCGGAGGGCGGGTTACCGCCCTCCCCGGGTGACCATGAGCCGGGCTCCATGGCCCGGCGTCACCTGATCAGTGGGTGCCGAGCCACTCCCGCGCGTCGCGCTGGGCCATCGCGATCTCGACATCGGAGAGCTCTTCGGCGATCTGCTGGCGGTGATAGGCCGCTTCCGGATTGCCGCGCAGGGCCGCGAGGTTGAACCACTTGTGAGCGGCGACGAGATCCGCCTCGCCGTCGAGGCCGGTCGCGTAGACGATGCCGAGGTTGAACAGGCCTTCGGCGTTCGGCTGCATCTCGGCCATCCCACCCATTTCCGGCGAACCCATTTCAAAGCGTGCCATCATCATTCCCCATCCTGTTGTCCCTGGAAGAGGCGGATATTTTTGACGCCTCCCTGTCCTCTTCCTTGATGAGGAGTGTGGCTCCGTTCCCTGAAAAGCTTCCTAAAAATCGAAATTAATTTTGGTCAAACGGACGGGTAACCATCCGTTGACCACGATCAACCTGAAAGCCGGGATTCCGCCGTTTTCCGGCCAATCAGCGTTAACCCGCGGGGGGCCGTGTCAACCTCGCGTCAACCATGAGGTCAAAGCGGGCGGTTATCCTTGCGTTTTTCCCATGCGGGGATCGGCGACGCCGCATCGACGGTTCCCGGCTTGATGATCGCCATCCCCCGCTTGACCGCCGGACGTTCGCCGATTGCTTCATACCAGCCCCGCACCGACGGAAAATCCTCGAGGTCGATCCGATGGCGGGCGTGGCGGGCGGCCCAGCAGTAGATGGCGATGTCGGCGATCGAATAGTCACCAGCAACGTATTCCCTGCTTCGAAGGTGGCGTTCCAGGACCCCGTAGAGCCGCTCCGCGATCTTGTGGTAGCGGTCGATGGCATAGGGCATCTCCTCGGGGGCAGCCCAGTTGAAGTGATGCGCCTGGCCGAGGAAGGGGCCGAAGCTCGAGATCTGCCACATCAACCACTGCTCGACCGCGACCCGCTGACGTTCGTCCTGCGGATAGAAGCGCCCGAACCTGCGCCCGAGATACATCAGGATCGCGGCGGATTCGGCGATCGCGATCGGCTCTCCGCCCGGTCCGGAAGGGTCGCGGATCGCCGGAATCTGGTGGTTCGGGGAGATCGCCTCGTATTCCGGAGTCCACTGTTCCATGTTGTTGATGTCGACGAAGTTGACACGGTACGGCACCGCCAGCTCCTCGAGCATGACCGCCACCTTCCGGCCGTTGGGAGTCGACCAGTAGAAGACTTCGATCGGTTGCGCCGCGGTGTCGGTCATATTTGAAACCTGATGGGCAGATAGGCGGGAGGTCGACAAGCCTTCCATGAACCTCGGCCGACTGGAACCCCATGAAACGCATCTGCGGCATCTTGTTCGTCCTTCTCGCTCCGGCGGCGCTGGCCGCCTGCTTCACCAGCAACACCCCGCTGATCGGCGCCGAGGAGGCCGTATTCCCCTATGAGACCATCGTGTTTCGCGCGATGGATCGACCCGATGACCGCGCGGTCTGGAAGCGCGACGGCAACATCTACGGCTTCTTCCCCGGCAGTGGGGACGAGAAGGTCGCCGTCCGGCTGAAATCTGTCGGCGACGACCTCTTCGTCGTGCAGATGCAGGGACCGGACGACGAACCGGCCCCCTTCCTCTATGCCCTCCTGAAGGTCGACCGCGCCGCGATGACGGCCGAGAGCCATGCGGCGATCAGGCCTCATGATTTCAACGACATGCCGGGTTTGTCCCGGTGCAACGAGATGGTCTGCATCGACGATCTCAATGCCTATGTCACCTATGCGCGCGAACAGATGGAGGCCGGTGTGCCCCCCTTCGTCGTCTACAAGATCACTTCGCTGGAGTGACGGCCGCCTTCGGCTTGAGGAAGGTCACGAGGATCACGCCGACGATGATCAGCGCCGCGCCGACGAGGTGATACCACTCGATCGCCTCGCCGAGGATCAGCCAGGCGAGGATCGCGGTGAAGACCATCTGCGAATAAAGCAGACCCTGGGCGCGGGACGCGCCGAGCACGTCGACGCTCCAGTTGTAGAGGAAATACATCAGGCCGCCGCCGGGAACCGCGGCATAGGCGAGCGCCAGATAGCCCTTCCAGGCCAGGTTGGTGTGATCGCCGTTGAGGAGCTCGATCACGAAGAAGGGAAATGTCGCGACGACCGCGCCGCTCATCAGGACAACCAGCAGCGAGAGCCGCGGCAGCTCGAATTTCGCGCGCTTCAGCAGCACCGCATAGAAAGAGAAGACAAGTGCCGAGCACACCACGATCAGGTCGCCGACGCTCAGGTCCAGGGAGAACAGGACGGCGAGGCTTCCCTTGATCGCGATCACCACGATTCCGACGAAGGCGACAAGCGATCCGACCACCTGCCACCGGCCCATGTCCTCGTGAAGGAAGAACCGGGCGAGGACCAGCGTGATGATCGGCGTCGTCGAGAAGATGATGCCGGCGGTGACGGCCGTGGTATAGGACAGCGCCGTGAACATCAGGCCCTGGGTGAAGCCAAGCCCGATCGCTCCGACGAACAGCGCGTGGAGCCAGTGCTTGCGGAGAAACGCGCCCATCTCCGGGAAATGGTGGCGCACGAACGGCAGCAGGATAAGCGTCGCGATCAGCAGCCGGAAAAAGCAGAGCGTCCAGGGCGGCATCTCGTCGATGGAGCCCTTGGCGGCGACGTAGACCCCGCCGGCCAGGACCCAGGTCAGGAGACCCGCCGCGTATCCGGCCGCCTCGGAGTCGCCCGAAACGGCTTTTGGCTTGTGCGCTTCGACGATCGACCACAGACCAATTGCCATCGCTTCTCCCCCGGTGGCGATTGATGCCGGCCGCTACACTCCCAGCTTTTCCTTTAAGAGTGCGTTGACGGCCTGCGGATTGGCCTTGCCCTGGCTCGCCTTCATCACCTGGCCGACGAACCAGCCGAGCATGGCCGGCTTTTCCCTCACCTGCCTGGCCTTGTCCGGATTGGCTGCGATGATCTCGTCGACCAGCGCCTCGATCGCGCCGGTATCGGTGACCTGCTTCATGCCGCGTTCGTCGACGACCACGCGCGGGTCGCCGCCCTCGGCCCAGACGATTTCGAACAGATCCTTGGCGATCTTGCCGGAAATGGTCCCCTCGCCGATCAGGTCGATGATCGCGCCGAGCTGTTCGGTCGAGACCGGACTGTCGGCGATCTCCCTGCCCTCGCGGTTGAGCCGGCCGGCGAGCTCGTTGATCACCCAGTTGGCGGCAATCTTCGGATCGCGTCCTTCGGCGACCGCCTCGAAATATTCCGCATTCTCCTTCTCGGCGACGAGAACATCGGCGTCGTAGGGCGACAGGCCGAACGCGCCGACGAAGCGCTCCTTCCGCGCGTCCGGCAGTTCGGGAAGCCCGGCCGCGAGCTGGTCGACATAGGCCTGGTCGAATTCGAGCGGCAGAAGATCGGGATCGGGGAAATAGCGGTAGTCGTGCGCCTCTTCCTTGGAGCGCATCGAACGGGTCTCGCCGCGGCCGGGATCGAAGAGCCGGGTCTCCTGCTCGACCGTGCCGCCGTCCTCGATCAGGCCAACCTGGCGCCGTGCCTCGAAGTCGATCGCCTGGCCGACGAAGCGGATCGAATTGACGTTCTTGATCTCGCAGCGCGTGCCGAGCGGCTCGCCCGGCCGCCGCACCGAGACGTTGACGTCCGCCCGCAGGTTCCCCTTCTCCATGTCGCCGTCGCAGGTCCCGAGATAGCGCAGGATCGAGCGCAGCTTGGTCAGGAAGGCCTTGGCCTGGTCGGCCGACCGGATGTCGGGCTTCGACACGATCTCCATCAGCGCAACGCCGGACCGGTTGAGGTCGACGAAGCTCATCGTGGCATGCTGGTCGTGGATCGACTTGCCGGCATCCTGTTCGAGGTGAAGGCGCTCGATGCCGACCGTCACCGTCTCGCCATCCGCAAGGTCGACCGTGACCGTGCCTTCGCCGACGATCGGCTGCTTGTACTGCGAAATCTGATAGCCCTGCGGCAGGTCCGGATAGAAGTAGTTCTTCCGGTCGAAGACGCTGCGGAGATTGATCTCCGCGTCGAGCCCGAGCCCGGTCCGCACCGCCTGCGCGACGCACTCCCCGTTGATGACCGGCAGCATCCCGGGCATCGCCGCGTCGACAAGGCTGACATGATCATTGGGGGCGCCGCCGAATCCGGTTGGGGCGCCCGAAAAGAGCTTGGCATGCGAGGTGACCTGGGCGTGGACTTCCATGCCCACGACGATTTCCCAGTCGCCGGTCGCACCCTTGATCAGTTTCGACGTTCTCGGTTTCGCTGCGGCCTGGTTCATTGGACGATATTCCGTGGAAGATGGCGGTATCGGCCGTCGCGCGGACCGGGTCAAGTCGCGTTCCGGAGATGCTCCGCCTCGAACCGGCCCAATGCCCTCCGGAAGGGTTGCAACGCGCCAAATCTGTTGCGCTGCATATAATTTGGCCAAACTTTGTTGCGTTGCATCAAACGCATTCCAGCCATGCGATATTTCGGTCTGCACATATCGATCCGGCGCGCCTAACTTTCCTCTCGACACAGAGATCAAGAGACAGTCTCCCGAGGCTTCCTCCCGAGGGAACTGGAAAGAGAAGGTGGAAAAGATGGCTAATCGTTTCGTGGAAAGCTACCGCAACTGGCGGCAATATCGGGACACCTACAACGAGCTCATGCGGCTCAGCCAGCGCGACTTGTCCGACCTGGGCATCAATCGCGTCGACATCCCGGCAATCGCCCGTCAGGCCGCAAGGCGCTAACTGAATTCGTTCCGGAGCGCTCCTCCCTGCTCCGGACGAAATGAGACTGGAATCTCCTCCTCCCTGGTTCCAGTCTCGCTAATGAGAGGCGCCCGCCGATCCTTCCTCCCCGGCGGGCGCTTTTCTCCCCGGCCCTGGTCCGGCAAACCAGTTGAAATGCGGATGTGTCGTTCCTAAATGGCAAATGTCCGCTGAATGGAATTCAGTCGCTTCGGAGCGCTCCTCCCTGCTCCGAACGAGACGAGGTCGGAACCTCCTCCTCCCTGGTTCCGGTCTCAAAACTGAGAAACGCCCGCCGATCCTTCCTCCCCGGCGGGCGTTTTTTCTTTTCCGCCCCATCGTTCCCGTCTCCTTCGGTGTTGAAGACCGGTGGCGGGATGCCTAGGGTCCGCGCCGATGACAATCGATCCGGTCCATATCGTCGGCGGCGGGCTCGCCGGCTCGGAAGCCGCCTGGCAGCTTGCCCGGCGGGGGATACCCGTCATCCTGCACGAGATGCGCCCGGCGCTCACGACCGAGGCGCACAGGACCGACCGCCTCGCAGAGCTCGTCTGTTCGAACTCCTTTCGTTCGGACGATGCGGAGAATAACGCCGTCGGTCTCCTCCACGAGGAAATGCGGCGAGCAGGCTCCCTGATCATGCGCATGGCCGATTCGCATCAGGTGCCGGCCGGTGGCGCGCTGGCCGTCGACCGCGAGGGATTCTCCGAATCGGTCACCCGGGCGCTCGCGTCCGAGCCGCTGGTGACGCTCGAGCGTGGTGAGGTTTCCGGGCTTCCGCCGGCGGAATGGGACAATGTGATCATCGCCACCGGCCCCCTCACCTCGGCTTCGCTGGCCGGAGCGATCCAGGAGCTGACCGGCGAAGCGGCACTCGCCTTTTTCGACGCCATCGCACCGATCGTCCATTTCGAATCGATCGACATGGACATCGCCTGGTTCCAGTCGCGATACGACAAGGTCGGCCCCGGCGGTACCGGCAAGGACTACATCAACTGTCCGCTCGACAAGGACGCATATGACGCCTTTCTCGACGCGGCCATGGCCGGCGAGCAGCACAAGCATCACGACTGGGAAAAGATCCCCTATTTCGAGGGCTGCCTGCCGATCGAGGTGATGGCCCGGCGTGGCCGCGAGACACTCCGCTACGGGCCGATGAAGCCGGTCGGCCTGACCAATCCCCACAATCCGGGCCGCAAG
>NZ_JAGRLA010000133.1 GCF_020442045.1 Bauldia sp.
CACCCTCGGGTCGAGCCCGAGGGCATGCCTCAGGATGACGGGGTTTTTGCTTTCGCGACCCAGGAAGTGGGCCCGGTAAACGATGCCGGCGCGGAACGGGGCGCGGCGGTGCATCTCATGGGGAACGGACCGTTTACTGGTTCCCCTTCCCTCGCACCCTTCGGGTGCTCGCCGGGGATGACAGGGGGGCGGTGGTGTCGCCGGGGATGACAGGAGAGGCGGTGGCGTCGCCGGGGATGACAGGCGGGGCAGTGGCGTCGCTGGGGATGACAGGGGGGGGCGGTGGCGTCGCCGGGGATGACAGGAGGGGAGCGGAACCTCGAAGGACGCAGGGCCCGAATCTGGCCTACAATCGCGACAGAATCGAAGACCGAAACAGCCGACACGCCATGGCGAAGCCGAAACCCGTCGACGACCTGACCGAAGCCGAAGCGGCGGAAGAGCTCGCCCGCCTCGCGGTCGACATCGCCGACGCCGACAAGCTCTACTATCAGGAAGACGCGCCGAAGCTGACCGACGCGGCCTATGACGCGCTGCGCCAGCGGAACGCCGCGATCGAGGCGCGCTTCCCGGCGCTGAAGCGGGCCGACAGCCCGAGCGAAAAGGTCGGCGCGGCGCCGACCGGCCGCTTCGGGGAGGTGCGCCATGCGGTGCCGATGCTGTCGCTGGACAATGCCTTCGACGATGACGACGTCCGCGATTTCGTCACCCAGATGCACCGCTTTCTTGGCCGCCCGGACGACGAGCCGATCACGCTGACCGCCGAACCCAAGATCGACGGGCTGTCGATGAACCTCCGTTACGAGGAGGGGAAGCTGGTGCTCGGCGCGACGCGCGGTGACGGTGTGTCGGGCGAGGACGTCACCGCCAACGTTCGCACCATCCGCGACATTCCTCAAACGCTGCCGAAGGGCGCGCCGGCGATCGCCGAGGTGAGGGGCGAGATCTACCTCCGCAAGGACGATTTCGCGGCCCTGAACCAAGCGCAGGAGAAGGCGGGCAAACCGCTCTACGTCAATCCGCGCAACACGGCGGCCGGCTCGCTCCGCCAGAAGGACGCCAAGGTGACGGCGTCGCGGCCGCTCCGCTTCTTTGCCTATGCCTGGGGCGAGATGAGCGACATGCCGGCCGATACCCAGACGGGCATGGTGAAAGTGTTCGAGGACTGGGGCTTTCCGGTGAACCCGCTGACCAAGCGTTGTCAGGACGTCGACGGGGCGCTCGCCGTCTATCGCGAGATCGAGGCGCAGCGGGCGAGCCTCGACTACGACATCGACGGCGTCGTCTACAAGGTCGACTCGCTCGCGCTGCAGGAGCGGCTCGGCTTCCGTACCCGCTCGCCCCGCTGGGCGATCGCCCACAAGTTCCCGGCCGAGAAGGCGACGACAGTGCTCGAGGCGATCGATATCCAGGTCGGCCGCACCGGTGCGCTGACGCCGGTGGCGCGGCTGAGGCCGGTCACGGTCGGCGGGGTGGTCGTCGAGAATGCGACGCTCCACAACGAGGATTACATCCGCGGCTTCGGCCGCGACGGGTCGGTCCTGCGCGAGGACGATAAGGGCGAGCCGGTCGACATCCGGGTCGGCGACACGGTGACCGTGCAGCGGGCGGGGGACGTGATCCCGCAGGTGCTCGGCGTCGACCTGGCGCTGCGGCCGGCGGACGCCAAGCCGTTCGAATTCCCGGCAATCTGTCCCTGCCCGCTGAAGACGGCGGTGGTGCGCGAGGAGACGGCGAGCGGCTCGGAAGGAATCGTCCGCCGCTGCTCGGGCGAATTCGCCTGCCCCTTCCAGCGCAAGGAGCACCTTCGCCATTTCGTCTCGCGCCGGGCCTTCGATATCGACGGACTCGGCGAGAAGCAGATCGAATTCTTCTACGACAACGCGGACCTGCCGGTCCAGGCGCCGGCCGACATCTTCACGCTTGCCGCGCGCGATGCGCAGAACCTCAAGAAGCTCAAGGATCGCGAGGGCTTCGGCACGGTTTCGGTGCGCAACCTCTTCGCGGCGATCGAGGCGCGGCGCACGATCCCGCTGGAGCGCTTCCTCAACGCGCTCGGCATCCGCCATGTCGGGGAGACGACGGCGCGGGTGCTGGCGCGCGCCTACGGGTCGTGGGACGCCTTCCATGACGCGGCACTGAAGGTGGCCGAGGGCGACGAGGCGGCGCTCAAGGACATGGACAACATCGACCAGATCGGACCGACCGTCGTCGAGGCGATCGCGCGCTATTTCGGCGAACCACATAACCGGGCGCTGGTCGAGGCACTGACCGCCGAGATGGAAGCGATCACCGATGCCGAGCAGGCGGCGACCGATTCGCCCGTCGCCGGCAAGACGATCGTCTTCACCGGATCGCTGGAAAAGATGACGCGCGACGAGGCCAAGGCGATGGCCGAGCGGCTCGGCGCCAAGGTGTCGGGCTCGGTATCGAAGAAGACCGACCTGGTCGTCGCCGGGCCGGGGGCGGGCTCCAAGCTCAAGGATGCCGGGAAGCACGGGGTCGAGGTGATCGACGAGGACGGCTGGTTCGCGCTGATCAGCGAATGAGCCGCGATTCCCGTTCCCTGTCGGACATGCCGCCGCTGGTTGCCGCGCAGCGGGAGATGCGCCCGCATGAGCGGCTGATCTGGGCCGATCGGCCGACGCGCGGCAGCATCTTTCGCGAAACCGCGCGCGGCGCGCTGACCGGCCTCGGCTTCTCCGCCTTCGCCGCCTTCTGGTCGGGCGCGGCCTATGTCCTCGCGGGCAGCGCCGGGCCGCCTTTCTCCTTCATGCCCTATATCGGGCTCCTGTTCTTCGCCTTCGGGCTGATGATGGTGATCGGTGCGCTGCAGCGGTTCCGGGTGCTGCGGTCACAGCTCTATGTGCTTTCGCGGGAGCGATTCCTCGTCGTCTCCGACCGGCCGGCCTACCGGGTGCATTCCCATGACCTCGCCAGCATCACCGGCGTCGGGCGGCAGGTGCGCCGTGGCGGTAGCGGCACGCTGACCCTGACGCTCGGCGGCGGGCATCGCGCGAAGTTCGCCGGCGTGCCGGAGATCGAGCGGGTGGCGACCGAGATCGAAAGGATGCGGCGGAAGACCGGCGACTAGGGGTCGCCATTGTCTGGTGCGACACCCGGCCGGGTTCTCCCGGAAATCGTCTGTCCATGGCGGGCTGCCAGGGCGCATCCGGGCTCCGCGGGGCGTCGGCGCCCGGCCGCGCTAACCTTAAGAATTAGTATTAATAATATAGATTAATTCGAATTGTCATAAATATTCTATTAATTTTCCCCCTGCCTCGGACTTATCATCATCGAGAGGGACTCAAGGAATACGCGACTTTTCCCGTCGCGCATGAGGTTTTAATCATGACTGGTACGGTGTTTCTTGGAGCGACCGAATACAGCGTTCGCGAGGGCGAACCGTATGTGACGGTAACCTTTCAGCGGACGGGCGATAACTCCGGGGCGGTCCAGGTCAACTACGCAACCAGCGCGGGAACCGCAACCCAAGGCGTCGACTATCCGGGCAGCAGCGGCATCGCGACGATTGCCGCCGGCGCCAACAGCGTCACGGTCCATCTGCCGATCAACGACGATAATCTCGCCGAGGCGACGGAGACCTTCGGACTGTCGATCATCGGCATCGACAGCGGAACGCTTCTCTACCCGCGGACGGCGAATATCTCCATCCTCGACGACGAGACACCGGTCTCGGCGCCGGTCCAGCCGGACCTGACATCGCCCTATACGGTCACGACCACGGACGTCCTGACCGGGCTCAACCAGCCGATGAATATCGAATGGCTGCCGGGCGGCGGCTCGAAGGCGCTGCTCGCCGAGAAGATCGGGGTGATCAAGGTCGTCGACACCGCGACCGGCACAACCGATTCGGTGCTCCTCGATATCAGCGACGAGGTGAATTCCGCCCACGATCGCGGCCTGATGGATATCGCCCTCCATCCCGACCTGGAGAACAACCCCTATCTCTACGCCTTCTATGTCGTCGATCCGCCGGAGACGGCGACCGCGACCGGCCTCGCGGCCGCCGACGAGACGGGCAACCGCTACGCCTATGTCGTCCGATACGAACTCGACATGTCGGGATCGACCCCGAAAATCGTCGACGGCAGCAAGACGATCCTCGTCGGCGGCGCCGGCCAGTCGCTTTCGGACATCTCGGGCGGCGGCGCCCTCGACTTCACCAATCCCGCCCATAGCGGCGCCATCGCCTCGGATGTCGATCCGAATACCGGCCTCTACAAGCAGGACTATATCAAGGTCGATTCCGTGACCCATGCCGGCGGCGCGCTGGCCTTCGGGCCCGACGGCGCGCTCTATATCGGGATCGGCGACGGCACCTCCTTCGACTATGCCGATCCCCGGTCGGCCGGCGTCCAGGACCTGGACAGCCTCTCCGGAAAGATCCTGCGGATCGATCCGATCACCGGCGACGGCCTCGCCGACAACCCCTTCGCCGATCCCAGCGACCTGTCCAGCAATGCGTCGATGGTCTGGCAGCTCGGGCTGCGCAATCCCTATTCGATGACCTTCGCCGATGACGGCCGGCTGTTCATCAGCGAGACCGGCTGGTACAGCCACGAGGAGATCAACACCGGCGACCCCGGCGCCAATTTCGGCTGGCCGTATTTCGAGGGGGACGAGGGTGGCGCACTGATCAAGGCGCCCGGCTACCAGGACGAGCCCGGCGCATCCGACTTCTACGACCTGGTGGCCAGCGGCGCCATCACGATCACCGCGGCCTACCAGTCCTTCTCGCACCTCAGCGCCGATCCCGGCTTCCAGGTCAGCGCGATCGTCGGCACCAGCGACATCTACACCGGCACGCAATATCCGGCCGAATTCCTCAACGACTATTTCTTCACCGACATCGTCGACGGCGAGATCTACGCGATCGACATCAACGACCGGACCCAGGCGCAATTCGTCACCGATATCGGCGCCTATGGCCCGGTCAGCTTCTCCCAGGGGCCGGACGGCTACCTCTATCTCGCCGACCTCGTGAACGGGCGGCTGATCAGGCTGAACATATCCGTTACGCCGCCGTCCACGCCGTCGACGCCGACGGTCTCGACGCCGACGCCGCCGGAGACGCTCTACACCAACACCTCCAAGAACCAGGTGATCACCGCAACCCACGCCAACGACGTCTTCGTGGTGGGGGCGAAGTCGGCCGGATTCGAGCTCGGGCCGAGCGACACCGGAAACGGCTTCATCCTGTGGAAGGGCGACAGCTACGACGTCCTCTACGGCTTCGAGGCGCTCCGCTTCACGGACACCACCGTCAAGCTGTCGGGGCAGAAGGGGCCTGTCTACCAGGACATCCCGTCCGTCATCCAGCATCTCGAGGGCAAGACCGCCGGCGACACCTTCGTGATCTCCGGGCCGTCGTCGGCCTATGCCTGGGAGCCGACCAAGGACGGCGCCGGCGTGGTGATCTGGACGGTCTCCGGCGCCGACAAGACCTACGACATTCTCGAAGGCTTCGAGACCATCAAGTTCAGCGACATGACCCTCGACCTCGACACCGTGGGGGTCACCATCCACGGGACCAACAAGAGCGACAGGATCGACGCGAAACACGCGCCCAAGGGGGAGGAGAAGCCGACCGACGCCAACGACATGATCTTCGGTGCCGGCAAGAACGACAAGATCCGGGCACGCGGCGGCGACGACATCATCCACGGCGGGACGGGCAACGACAAGGCCTGGGGCGGCAGCGGCGACGATCTCCTTTCCGGCGGCAAGGGCAACAACAAGCTGATCGGCGGCGCCGGCGCCGACAGCTTCATGTTCGATTCCGGGCTGACCAAGTCGTTCAACAAGGTGAAGGACTTCGACAGCGCCGAGGGCGACAAGGTGCTGCTGGCCAGCTACATATACGACCACCCGCGACTGAAGGATGGCGAGCTCTCGGCCGCCGATTTCAACAAGCTCTTCGATTACAAGAAGAACGGCGTGCTGAAATACGACGGCGAAACGATCGCCAAATTCGCAGGCCACCCGGATCTCCATTTCGACGATTTCATACTGACCTGACGGTCCCGGCCGGAGCCGCGCCGCGGTTGGCCCGCCGAAGCCACCGGCCTGTGGCTCGAAGCCAGGCGCAGGCCGGCGCCAGGGCCGTTTCGTTGCAACGCGGCACCGGCGGGGTGACGGCGGTCACATCTCCGCCACGCATCTTCGGATAGTGAGGGCCGCCATCCTGGCCAAGGGAGTCCCGACCATGCGCGCATTCGTACGTGTCGTTTCCATGCTGGGCGGCGCAGCCTGCCTCGCGGCCGGCCCGGCCTTCGCCGACGAGGCGGCGAACGAGGCCGCCGTAGCCCATCTCGAAGCGGGGACGCTCGCCGCGGGCGAAGCCGAGCTGGCATCCGTGCTGGAAGCGGACCCGGCCAACGACGATGCCCGGATGGGCCTCGGCACCATCCGTTTCGTCAAGGCGATCGAGACGCTTTCGCAGGGGCTCTACCGCTACGGCCTGCAGCCGCCCCAGTCGATGATGATGCCGATCGTCCGCCTGCCGGTGCCGGTCAATCCGAATCCGGAGCCGATCGCCTATGCCGATTTCCGCGGACTGCTCGACAGCTTCGTCTCGGATATCGCGGCCGCCGAGGCGACGCTCGACGGCGTCGGCGATTCCGGCGTCAAGCTGAGGCTCGACCTGACCAAATTGCGCTACGACGCGAACGGCGACGGCACCGTTACCGACGACGAACGCTTCGTCTCGGTCATCCAGCGGGTCACCGGCTTCCGGGAGGAGGACATGCCGCCGACCCTGGTCTTCGCCTTCGACAAGGGCGACGCGCTGTGGCTGCGGGGCTATTGCAACGTGATCATGGCATTCGGCGACTTCTGGCTCGCCCATGACTGGCACGAGAGCTTCGACGTCGCCTTCCCGCATTTCTTCCCGAAGGTGGAGTCGGACTTCGCCAAGGCGCTTGCCGGCCCCGGCGGGGACCCGATGTACCAGGAGGCGGCACCCTTCGCCGACTTCATCTCCTTCTTCCACATCCGTTGGCCGGTCACCGAGCCGGAGCGGATGGCGGCGGCCCGCCAGCACATCAAGGCGATGATCGCGCTCAGCCGCGAGAGCTGGACGGCAATCGAGGCGGAAACCGACGACGACCGCGAGTGGCTGCCGAACCCGAACCAGACCAGCCCCTTCGCCAGCGTCCAGGTAGATGCCGGGCGGATCGCCGCATGGCGGGCGGTGCTCGACCAGGCCGAACTCGTCATCGACGGCAAGAAGCTCGTGCCGCACTGGCGCTTCGACAAGGGCTTCAACCTCGCCCGCGTGTTCGAGGAGCCGCAGGCCTTCGACCTGGTGCTGTGGCTCACCGGCCCGGCGGCCTTGCCCTATCTCGAGGACGGGCCGGTGACGACCACCCAGGACTGGGAGGCGATGGTCGGGGCTTTCGAGGGTTCCTTCGGCGTCTCGGCGATCTGGTATAACTGATCGATCCGCTCCGGGCTCCGCGCTCAGGCCGAGGGAGTCCGGAGCGGCAAGGTCGCCGCCACGAGCCATTCTTTCTCGGTGTCATCGAGAAGGCGGCCGAGGAGGGGAGCGAGGCGCGCGTGATAGGCGTCGACCCAGGCGATCTCGGCGGGGCTCAGCAGATCGCTGTCGATGAGGCGGCGGTCGATCGGGCACCAGCTCAGCGTCTCGAAGCCGAGCATCGCGCGCTCGCCGTCCGGAATTTCGGCCGGTGGGGTGACGAGGACGAGGTTCTCGATGCGAATGCCGTAGGCGCCGGTCTTGTAGAAGCCCGGCTCGTCGGAAAGGATCATGCCCGGCTCGAGCGGCGCCTCGCCGCGCTTCGAGATGCTCACCGGTCCCTCATGGACGGAGAGGAAGGAACCGATGCCGTGGCCGGTTCCGTGGTCGAAGTCGAGGCCGGCCTCCCATAACGGGCGGCGCGCGAAGGCGTCGAGCTGGATGCCGGTGGTGCCGGCGGGAAAACGGGCGCTCGCCACCGCGATATGGCCCTTGAGCACGCGGGTGAAGCGGTCGCGCATCCCGGCGCTCGGGGCACCGATGGCGACGGTGCGGGTGATGTCGGTGGTGCCGTCACGATACTGGGCGCCGGAATCGACAAGGTAGAGCGAGCCGGGCTCGAGCGTCCGGTTGGTCTCGGGCGACACCCGGTAGTGGACGATGGCGCCGTTCGGCCCGGCGCCGGAAATGGTGTCGAAGGAGAGGTCGACCAGCTCCGAACCGTCGGCCTTCGCGGTCTCGGCGCGGAGGGCGGCGAGGCGCCCGGCCGCCGTGATCTCGTCGATCCCCGCTTCGGCGTTGGCGTCGAGCCAGGCGAGGAAGCGGACCATCGCGGCGCCGTCGCGGATATGGGCGCGGCGCGAGCCGGCGATCTCGGTCTCGTTCTTGCGCGCCTTGGGAAGCGATGCCGGATCGGCGCCTTCGACGATCGTGCCGCCGGCTCCGATGACCAGCTTGGCGACGGCTTCGGCTGTCATCCGCGGCTCGACGAGGACCGCGGCCTTGTCGCGACCGAGCTTCGCCAGGGCATCGGGAAGCCGGGCCGGCTCGCTGATCACGGCAAGCCCGGACAGCGCGTCGCGCACCGCGTTGGAGAGCTTGCGGCCGTCGATGAACAACGACGGCTTGCCGCTGCGCGGCAGGATCGCCCAGGCCAGCGCGACCGGGTTATGGGCGATGTCCGAGCCCCGGAGGTTGAAGGTCCAGGCGATCGAATCCGCCTGGCCGAGCACCGCCGCGTCGGCCTTCCTGTCTGCCACCATCTGCTGAAGGCGGGTGATCTTGTCGTCAGCGGCCTCGCCGGCGAGCGACACCGGATGAAGCGACACGGCACCGGTCGGCGGCTCCGGCCGGTCGGTCCACACCTGGTCGACGAGGTTGCAGGCAACGGGCACGAATTCGGCGCCCGCCCCGGCGCAGGCGGCCGCCAGACGGCGTACCTCCGCGACGGTCATCAGCCACGGATCATAGCCGATGCGGTCGCCGGCATGGACATGCTCGGCAAGCCAGCGTGCCGGCGGCATCTCGACCAGATGCTGCGGCGCGAACAGCGCCCCGTCGACCTCGGCCACGACCTGCAGCGTGTAGCGGCCGTCGACGAAGACCGCCGCCGCGTCGGCGAGGACGATCGCGGTGCCGGCCGAGCCGGTGAAGCCGGTCAGCCAGGCAAGCCGCTCGGCCGAGGCCGGCAGGTATTCGCTCTGGTGCTCGTCGGCATGGGGGATGATGAAGCCCGCCAGGCCCTCGCGCGCCATTTCGGCACGCAGCGCGGCGAGGCGGCCACGGTGGTCATCTGCTTCTGACATGTGACCTTTCTATGGGCGGCGCCGCGCTGGTTCAAACGAAAAGCGTAGCGCGGCAAGGCTCTTGGACTGCCTGATTCCTGTGCATTGCAAAATTATGACGTTGCGGTGCAAAAACCGCATATCAGTCATGCGCTTGGGCCGGGTTTTCGACATCCGGGGCGAGGCGTATCTCGAGTCTCGGAGGGCAGGCAATACGGATTCGAGAAGGATTTGGCCATGGCCACCATCATAGGCGAGACTGGCGGACGGGCGGTAGCGGGGCGCGGTGTGGCGCGCCGCGTGCTTGGACGGATGCTGACGGCGCGCGAGGAGCGGGCCCGGCAAACCGTCAAAGCCTATCTGCTCGGCCTTGACGACGCGACGCTCGCGACTTTCGGCTACGACCGCAAGGCACTCGAGGACGCGGGGCAGGGACGCTTCCCGCTCTGACCCGGCGCGGGTTGGTCCCGGTCGGACGGACCCGTCATCCCCCGAATACGCGCACGGCTCCTGGGCACCTCGGTGTCCAGGTCCTGTCGCAAGGTCATCGACGTTTCGGGCGACGGTATCAGCGACCAGGCGGCGGGGATGACCTCAAGAACGGTTCCGCCGACGACAGGCTGGTCGGCGTCAAGCAGCGGGACACCTAGGCGGAACGGGCCCGCGCGAGGGTCAGCGTGACCCAGCCCTCGCGGATATCCGACCGGACGAGACGCAGCGCTTGCGCCCTGTAGGCGGCGGCAACGCGGTTCCGCTGGTGTTCGAGAAGGCCGGAGAGGATCAGGGTGCCAGCCGGGGCGAGCCGCCTGCGCAGCGCCGGCGCGAGGGCGACCAGGGGGCCGGCGAGGATATTGGCGACCACCAGGTCGAAGCCGCCGGGGACGGCGAATTCCCTACGATCGACGCCTGCCGCGCAAACCGTTCGCAACCATGGCGCGGCGCCATTGAGGCGCGCGTTGCCGGCCGCGATGCGTATCGCAAGCGGGTCGATGTCGCTTGCCAGCACCGGCGTCTTCAGGCGCATGGCGATGGCGATCGCCAGCACCGCGGAGCCGGTGCCGACATCGAGCGCGCGGCGGATGCGGCGCGTCTTCGCCACCCGGTCGATCGCGGCAAGACAGCCGGCGGTGGTGCCATGGTGGCCGGTGCCGAAGGCCTGGGCGGCCTCGATCTCGATCGACAGGTCATTGCCGCGGACGATGGCGCGGTCGTGCCTGCCATGGACCAGGAAGCGGCCGACGCGAACCGGCGCGAGGCCTTCGAGGCTCTTCGCCACCCAGTCCGTTTCCCGCAGCGGCGCGAAGGCGATCGCGGCCTTTTTCCGACCGAGCGTCGCGGCGGCCAGCGCTTCGAGCGCGGCGCGTTCCGGCCGGGTCGGCTCGTCGGGGAAATAGACCGTCAGCCGCCAGCGAGCCGGCGCCACCTCCGTCGCGTCGACGGTATGGGCCGCGAAGCGATCATCATCGCCGAGGGCGTCCGCCAGTCGCATGGCGTCGGCCTCGGACACGGGCAGGCTGGCGGTCCAGGTCATGAGGCGTCTTTCGTCAAGGGCGTGATGCGGGGTCGGGTGTCTTCTATTGGCGTGCCCGGGAGAGTCCAGCGATATCGTCCCCGCGTCTTGCGCCGGCGCGGCCGCGAATACCCGCGAAAACCACACGATATTGCCGAATTCGAGACTTCATTCCGACATGTGCCTGTGCCAAAGTGATGCTGACCGCGAGGAGGGCGAAACGAGATCCGGGCACGGTCCGGCGTCTCATGACAATCGCGGGGTTGGACGTGACCGCACGGGTTTGGCCGGATGACACCGGCGCCTGGTTTGCTTTGGGGGGAGGCGCCATCGGCGCCGGGACGGACGCCGGGTGCCGCGACATGCGTCGTTCGCAGGCGGTGATCGCCGACAGGCGCACACACCTTTCCCGGACCAGCATCCTGCACCATCGCATCAGTGACGGCCGGCTCACGGCCGGGGCCGCGTGACCGCGAGCCGTCCCGTCACGGCAGGCGATTCGCGCCTGCCCGCCGGTCCGGACGGGGCGCGGATCGGCCGGTTCATCGATATCGGAGATAACGAGGAGGGCTTACATGAAAGGACGTGTGATTTCCCTGACCGCCGGTGCCGCCATGGTTCTGTCGGCCGCCGGTGCCGCCGTCGCACAGGACGTGCCGGTCAAGCCGCTGACCAGCGCGGAACTCAGCGAGCAGCAGGGGCAGGTGACGCTCGCCAGCGGACTGATCGCGCTCGGCCGCGCGGAGAAGGATCCGATGATGCTGATCGTCGGGGCGAAGGTCCTGGCCGAAAGCGGTCTCATCGTCGTCGATCCGGTTTCCGACGACGAGGAAACCGTCTTCTACGACATTGCCGGCATCCTCGACGAAGCCAGGAAGCTGGCCGGCGACAACCAGGAACTCCTCGATGCAATCGCCAGGGTACCGGCCGATCCGCCGGAACGCGGACAGCGCTATTGCGCCTGGGATTACGAGTGCAATTCGATCGATTGCGGATGGATCTATTCCTGCGGCTACTAGGCCGCGCATTTCCAGGTTTCCGTCGGCATGGCCGCCATGACGACGCACCCGTTCCATTGCCACCGGTTGCCGCGTGGTTCGGGGAAACACCTCCCGCGGCAACCGATCAGAGCCAAAAGGAAACAGGCATGAACAGACGAGTCCTTTCCCTTGCCGTCGGGGCGATCGCCTTGGCGGCGCTGACCGGCGCCGGCCACGCGCAGGACGCGAAGCCGATGACGGCGCAGCAGGCCGAGAAGGCGAAGATCGCCAGCGGGGTCATCGCCGTCGGTCGCGCCGACCAGGATCCGATGATGCTGATTGTCGGCGCCAAGCTCCTCGCCGATGTCGGTGCCGGCGGCGAGAAGCCGGCATCGGCCGGCTCGAGCAAGGCCTTCGACGTCTCCCAGATTCTCGACGAAGCCAAGGCGCTTGCCGGCGACAACCAGTATCTGCTCGACGAGATCGCCACCCTGTCGAGCCGGCCGGAGCGCAGCGGCGAGCGCTACTGCAACTGGTACACCAATTGCGGCTACGACGTCACCGATCCCTTCGCCTGCGAAGAGGTCTATGTCTGCAACTAGGCCGTCGCCGAGACCGGGGGGCATTGGCCCGGCCGATGCCCCCCATCCGTGACGTCGTCCCGCTGTCATCCGGATCTGATCACGAGGTAATTGCATGAAGAGACACCTGATTTCCCTCGCCGCCGGTGCGCTCGCCCTGGCGGCGCTGACCGGCGCCGGCGCCGCCCAGGACCTGACCACGGCGCAGCTTGCCGAGCAGCAGAGCAAGGTCAAGATCGCCTCCGGCGTCATCGCCCTCGGCCGGGTGGAGAAGGACCCGATGATGCTGGTCGTCGGCGCGCGGATCCTCTCCGAACTCGACCTTCCGGTCGCCGATCCGGCATCGGAAGCGAAGGGCGCCAGCAAGGCCTACGACGTCGCCCGAATCCTCGCCGAGGCGAAGGCGCTTGCCGGCGACCAGCAGTATCTGCTCGATGCCATCGCGGCCGTTTCGGCCGAGCGGGCCGAGCGAGCCGAAGCGGCCGAGGGGGACGAGCGCGGCGAACGCTATTGCGGCTGGGACTATGACTGCCTGGGCTCGGGCACCTACGAGTGCTCCTGGGTCTATTCCTGCGACTGGTAGACCCGCCTCCCGCCAGGCCAGCCGCGGGCGGGATTGCGCCCGCGGGGGAAGCCGGCGGCGCGCGATACCGATACGAGGGGGGGAGGGATGTCCTCCCCCTTCGCGCATTCGCGCCTTCTCCCGGGTGTGACCGGCCTCACAGCGCGGCGGGCGCCGCGGTGCCATTATCCCTCCATCGGGATCATGTGAATCGGATGGAGACCCTCCATGGACCGCATTCGGACAAACCCGCGGCGTGACGACGGGGCCAGCGAATTCGATCGCTACCGCTCGATGGCCGAGGAACTTCGCGCCAAGGCGATGGCGAATCTCCTCGGTTCCGCGCGAGTCGTCGTCTTCAACGGCGCCCGCGCGCCTCTCAACCGCAACCCCGCCGGCTGAAGGAGCCCGACGATGAACGCCAACCAGCGTCTCGGCCGCAATCCCGACGGCACCACCAATCCCGGCTTCCGCTACGAGCAGCCGCGCGCCAGCCAATGGTCGGCCGTATTCGACCGCTCCCGGATGGGCTTCGCCTCGGCGATCGCGGCGCTGATCGACCCGGACCTCGCCCCGCGCCGCTGAGGCGGGGCGTCGCGACCGGCTTCCGCCGTCAATGCCGCTCGACGAAGGAGTCGAGCACCCGCTTGCGGCCGGCCTTGTCGAAATCGATGGTCAGCTTGTTGCCGTCGATCGTGGCGATGTGGCCATAGCCGAATTTCTGGTGGAAGACGCGCTCGCCCTTCTCGTATTGCGACATGCCGCCGATGACGCTCTTGGCGACCAGCTCGCCCTCGAGGAAGCGCTGCTTCGAACGGGGGCCCGAGAAGTTGCCATAGCCGCCCTGGCTCGCCTCCTCGAAGCCGCCGCCGGCGCGGTTCTTCCGGGCGCGTTGCCACCCCGGCGTCGAGTAGGTGTTCTGGAACGGGTCACGGGTATCGAAGCGGCTCTCGCCGTATGAGCCCATGCCATAGCCGCCATAGGAAGAGGTCTCCTCGACCACGTCGACATGGGCCTCGGGCAGCTCGTCGAGGAAGCGCGAGGGCACCGAGGTCTGCCACAGGCCGTGGATGCGACGGTTGGAGGCGAAGCGGAGATAGGCGCGCTTGCGCGCCCGGGTGATGCCGACATAGGCGAGGCGGCGCTCCTCCTCGAGGCCGACGCGGCCGTTCTCGTCGAGCGTCCGCTGGGAAGGGAAGAGGCCTTCCTCCCAGCCGGGCAGGAAGACGGTGTCGAATTCCAGCCCCTTGGCCGAATGCAGCGTCATGATCGAGACCGCGTCGGAGGAGGCTTCCGAGTCGGTATCCATGACCAGCGCGATATGCTCCAGGAAGCCGGCCATCGACTCGAATTCCTCCATCGAGCGGACCAGCTCCTTGAGGTTCTCCAGCCGCCCCGGCGCGTCGGCCGAGCGGTCGGCCTGCCACATCTCGGTATAGCCGGATTCCTCGAGGATAATCTCGGCGAGCTCGGTATGGGGCAGGTGGTCGAGCTGCAAGCGCCAGCGATCGAAGCTCGCCAGCAGGTCGCCGAGCGCGGTGCGGGCGCGGGCGTTGATCTCGTCGGTGCCGATCATCTCGGCCGCAGCTTCGGTCAGCGGCACGCCCTTCGCCCGGGCGCGGTCGTGGAGGATGCGGACGGTAGTATCGCCGATGCCGCGGCGCGGGGTGTTGACGATCCGCTCGAAGGCGAGGTCGTCGGCGGCTTGCGCGACGACGCGGAAATAGGCGAGCGCATCGCGGATCTCGGCGCGCTCGTAGAAGCGCGGGCCGCCGATGACGCGGTAATTCAGCCCGAGCGTCACGAAGCGATCCTCGAAGGAGCGCATCTGGAAGGAGGCGCGGACGAGGATGGCAATCTCGTTGAGCGAATGGCCCTGGCGCTGGAGCTGCTCGATCTCCTCGCCGATGGCGCGGGCCTCCTCCTCCGAATCCCAGGAGGAGGCGACCGAGACCTTCGCCGCCTCGTCGTCGACCGCGTCGGTGAACAGCGTCTTGCCGAGGCGGCTCTCGTTATGGGCGATGAGGTGGGAGG
>NZ_JAGRLA010000134.1 GCF_020442045.1 Bauldia sp.
GCCTGCTGGAGGATCAGCGAGATGCCCCAGGTCGCGAGCAGCGTTTCCAGCGGCCGTCCGTAGAGGAACCGGATGACGCCGCGCTCGATCGCGACGCCGATCGCCCCCGCGACCAGGAAGGCGAGGGGGATTGCGATGAACAGCGAGGAATCGAACAGCCAGGGCGCGTTGTTACGAATGATCTCCTGGACGACGAAGGTCGTATAGGCGCCGATCATCACCATCTCGCCATGGGCCATGTTGATCACGCCCATCACGCCGAAGGTGATGGCGAGGCCGATCGCCGCGAGCAGCAGGACGGAGCCGAGCGACAGGCCGTACCAGACGTTCTGGCCAATGTCCCAGAGGGCAAGCTCACCCTCGATCGCCGAGACGGCCGATCGCGCCGCATCGCCGACCGGGCCCTCGACCTCGGTCAGCGGGATCAGCAGGGAGAGGGAATCGCGACCGCTTCGCGATTTGATCACCTCGATCGCCGCGACTTTCTCGTCATCGGAAAGGTCGGATTTGAGCACCGCCGCGGCGCGCGCCTCGCGCATCAGCTTGGCGATTGCCGGAACCGTCTCCTGCTCGATCGCCTGGTCGATCAGCTCGATCGCGTCGGGATCGCCGCTGAGGAAGATCGCCTCCGCGGCTGCCCGCCGGATATCCGGATTCGGGCTCATCAGGGTCAACGCGCCGAGCGCGGTGCGGATCGCGCGGCGCAGGCGGTTGTTGACCTTGATCTTGGTTATCGCGCCGGAGCCGACTTCCTCGACCACCTCTCCGGTCAGCGGATCGATCAGCTTGTAGGTCGATCCCGTCTTCTCGGCGATGAAGACCAGCTTGTCGGATTTGCGGGAATAGACGTTGCCCTCGGCCAGGGCCTCGAGGACCGGGACGGCGGCCGGGTCGCCGGTCGCGGCGATGGCGGCGATCTGCGTCTCCGTCTCGTCATAACCGCCGACGGCGAGACCGTTGACCAGCTCGCGGAGATCGGCGCCCTGAGCTTTTACGCCCAGCGTGGCCGCGAGACAGATCAGAGCCGCCAGAACGACCTGGATGAGAATGCGCATCCGCTTCGACTATCCGAGAGTTGCCCCATGAAAAAAAGGGGAGGCCGGAGCCGCCGGCTTCCCCAATCAGGCATCGCAGGCTAGGACCCCTTGCCGCCGCACTTGCCGGTGGCGACATTGAAGTTGCCGCAGCTCATCGGAGCGCGCCAATCGGAGATCAGATCCTTGGAGTCGGGCAGATAGTCCGACCAGGCATCGCCCGGAACGAGGCCGGGGGTCTCCCAGACCACCTCGAACTGGCCGTCGTCCTGGATTTCACCGATCAGCACCGGCTTGGTGATGTGGTGGTTCGGCATCATCGCCGACACACCGCCCGTGAGGTTCGGGACGGTGATGCCGATAAGCGCGTCGATGACCGCATCCGGATCGGTGGTGCCGGCCTTCTCGACCGCCTTGACCCACATGTTGAAGCCGATGACATGGGCTTCCATCGGGTCATTGCTGACGCGGTCGGGGTTGTCGGTGAACGCCTTCCACTTGGCGATGAATTCCTCGTTGGCCGGATCCTCGACGCTCTGGAAGTAGTTCCACGCCGCGAGATGACCAACGAGAGGCGCGGTGTCGATACCGGCGAGCTCCTCTTCGCCAACCGAGAAGGCGACGACCGGAATGTCTTCGGCCTTGATGCCCTGGTTGCCGAGCTCCTTGTAGAAGGGAACGTTGGCGTCACCGTTGATCGTGGAGACCACGGCGGTCTTCTTGCCGGCCGAGCCGAAGGCCTTGATGTCGGAGACGATCGTCTGCCAGTCGGAATGACCGAAGGGCGTGTAGTTGATCATGATGTCTTCGTCGGCGACGCCCTTGCCCTTGAGATAGGCCTCGAGGATCTTGTTGGTCGTGCGGGGATAGACGTAGTCGGTGCCGGCGAGGACCCAACGCTCGACGCCTTCCTCGTTCATCAGATAGTCGACGGCCGGGATCGCCTGCTGGTTCGGCGCGGCGCCGGTGTAGAAGATATTCCTCTGGCTCTCCTCACCCTCGTACTGGACCGGGTAGAAGAGGATGCTGTTCAGTTCCTCGAAGACCGGCAGCACGGACTTGCGGCTGACCGAGGTCCAGCAGCCGAACACCGCCGCCACCTTGTCCTGGCTGATCAGCTCACGGGCCTTTTCAGCAAACAGGGGCCAGTCCGACGCCGGGTCGACGACCACGGCCTCAAGCTGCTTGCCGAGCAAGCCGCCCTTCTTGTTCTGCTCGTCGATGAGCATCAGCATGACGTCTTTCAGGGTGGTCTCCGAAATCGCCATCGTTCCCGAAAGCGAATGCAGGATGCCGACCTTGATCGTATCGTCCGCCGCCGCCGCCGGCAGCATGCCGGACAGCGCGACGCCTGCCCCCAGTGTGGCGGCGAGTACGGTCCGCCCGACAATTCCCCTATCCATCACCATGGAACTCTCTCTCCTGTTCGGTTGCGCGTGGTTGGTGTTCCGCAGCACGCGGAGACAGGTTTCAAGAAGCGTACCAACCGTGACTTTGCGGCTCGATCACCGGCCACGCGCGTCCGGACCGCGCGCCGCGCCGGGCGAAAGGCCGTGGCAACGATGGAGCGCGCCCAATATGAAGCCGCTAGCGCCTAAATGGTGAGCAGATTTCAATTGATGAAATAATGTGCAAGTCATTCTGCCGGGGCATCGGCAGGTCCGCCCGCTCGCGCATGACGCCGCGCCGATGTGACCGGGGTCACTCGGCCGTCCTTTACCGGCTCAAGTGGGACGCATACACTCCGCGCTCATCGTCCTAGGGGCGGGACGGCATCGGGAGTGCGGTTCCATGCGCAATGTCGTCCATGCGGCACGTCATCTGTTTGTTGGTCTGTCGATTGTCGTGGCGGGGCTCGCCATCAGCGGACCCGGCCATGCGGCCGAGCGCCGTGTCATCGAGACACCCGACGCCGACTATGCCGGCTACGACTACGAGACGGTCAAGGATGTGACGATCGCCGCCTGCCGGTCGACCTGCCTCGAGGGCGACCGGTGCAAGGCGTTCACCTATAACGTCAAGGCGGGCTGGTGCTTCCTGAAGTCCGATTTCGGCATCCTCTCCGACGCGACCGGGGCGATCGCCGGCCGCATCGTCGACACGGTCGACCTGACCCCCGGCCTCGAGGAGAGGCGGCTCGGCGAGCTGGACTTCATCCCCGGCAGCTATGTCGACGAGGCCCGCGAGCTGGCCGGCTCGCTTCGTCAGCGTTTCGATCCGGCGAGGGGCGCGTTCGAGGACTACCGTCGTCAGGGCACGCAAGCATATCGTGCCGGCAATTTCGATCTCGCGGCCCGGATGTTCGGCCGGGCGCTCGCCATTGCCGACGACAATCCCGGCGTCTGGCTCGATTTTGCCATCGCCAGCCGTTCCCGTTCGCCGGACAACTGGTCGGATCGCCAGCGCGCCTATGTCGACGTGACGGCCGCGGGCATCAACGCCTATGTCCGTTCGGAAGAGGTGACCAACGAGGCGAAGGCCCTGCAGACGGTCGGCGACGGGTTCCGCCTCAGGGAGATCTGGAAGCCGTCCTACCGGTCCTATCGCGCCAGCCTCGCATTGGCCGAAAATCCGATCGTCCGCCAGGCCTATGAGCAGGTCATCGCCGAGCACGGCTTCCGGATTGTCTCCCATGACGTCGACGCCGATGTCGCCAATCCGCGGATTTGCATCGGCTTCTCCGATGACCTGCCGGTCTCGCGGCCGGGCCTTGCCGACTATGTCGTCGTCGAGAATGGCGACGGTCTGGCGATCGAGCCGGACCAGCGCCGGATTTGCATCGACGGCGTCGCGCATGGCAGCCGCTACCACATTCGCATCCGGGCCGGGCTTCCCGCCGCCGACGGCGAATCCCTGGCACGCCCGACCGAGCTCGACATCTTCGTTCGCGACCGGGCGCCGTGGGTTGGCTTCGCCGGCAACGCCTACGTCCTGCCGGCGGGCGAGGGGGCGTCGATCCCGCTCGTCTCGGTCAATACCGATGTCGCCAGGGCGGCGATCTACCGGATCGGCGAGCGCGGCCTCGCCAACACGCTGCGCAGCAACGAATTCATGCGCAAGCTCGCCCCCTATTCGGCGAACAACATCGAATACGAGAAGGGCGAGAAGGTCTGGGAAGGCGAGATCGTCATTTCCTCGCAGTTGAACGAGACGGTTACCACCGCGGTGCCGATCGACGATGCGATTCCGACCCTCAAGCCGGGCGTCTATGTGATCACCGCCGAGGCAGAGCTCGACACCGACGAATGGAACACGCTTGCGACGCAATGGTTCATCGTCTCCGACCTCGGCCTGACGACGCTGTCCGGCAATGACGGCGTCAGCGCCTTCGTCCGCTCGCTGTCGACGGCCGAGCCGGTGGCGAACGTCAAGCTCCGGCTCGTCGCGACCAACAACGACATCCTCGGCGAGGCGACCACCGACGCCAACGGCTATGCCCGTTTCGAGCCGGGGCTGGCGCGCGGGACGGGCGGCCTTGCGCCGCAGATGATCGACGCCACAACCGCCGACGGCGACTTTGCCTTCATCGATCTGACGCGCGCTGCCTTCGATCTCTCCGATCGCGGCGTCGACGGACGCCCGGCGCCCGGGCCCCTCGATGTCTTCCTGACGCCGGAGCGCGGGATCTACCGGCCCGGCGAGACGATCAACCTGACCGCGCTGGTTCGCGATGTGCGCGCGGAGGCGGTCGACAACCTGCCGATCACCCTGGTGATCGAACGGCCGGACGGCGTCGAATACCTCAAGCGGACCCTGTCCGACGGCGGACTCGGCGGCTATTCGGCATCGATCCCGCTCGAAGGCACCGCGATGCGCGGCTCCTGGCAGGTGAAGCTCTTTGCCGACCCCAAGGGCAGCGCCATCGCCCAGACGTCGGTGCTGGTCGAGGACTTCGTGCCCGAGCGGCTTGCCTTCGAACTCACGACCGATGCCGAGGCGCTGAGCGCTTCCGAGCCGGCGACCATCGCGCTCGAGGCGCGCTATCTCTACGGCGCACCCGCGCCCGGCCTGCCGGTCGAAGGCGATATCGACGTCCGGCCGGCCAGGACCATCGACGATTTCAGCGGCTATGTTTTCGGTCTCGCGGACGATTCCGTCGAGCCGATGCGCCGGCCGATCGACCTCGCCGAGACGACCGACGAAGCCGGCAAGGCGGCGCTTGACGTCGGCCTGCCGGAGGACATGCCGGTCTCGACCCGGCCCTTCGACGCCAGGATCATCGTCAGGGTGGCCGACACCAATGGCCGGGCCGTCGAGCGCACGCTCGACCTGCCGGTCCGGCCGTCGACACCGCTGATCGGCATCAAGCCGCAATTCGACGGCGACGAGGTCGAGGAAAACACCACCGTCGGCTTCGACGCCATTCTGGTTTCGCCATCCGGCGAACGGACGGCGGCGGCCGGTCTTTCCTGGCGGCTCGACCGGATTGAGACCGACTATCAGTGGTACCGCTCGAACGGCAACTGGAACTACGAGCGGATCACGACGCCGCACCGCATCGATTCCGGCGAGATCGACGTCGCGGCGGAAGATCCGGCGCGCATCTCGACCCAGGTCGACTGGGGCCGCTATCGGCTGACCGTCGAGCGGCTGGGCGACGAGGCGGCCGCCACCAGCTATGACTTCTATGCCGGCTGGTACGTGTCGGACGCCGGCTCCGAGACGCCGGACGTGCTGGCGGTGGCGCTCGACAAGCCGGCCTATCGTATCGGCGAGACGGCGAAGCTCCGTCTCGATCCGCGCTTTGCCGGCATCGCCCTCGTCAGCGTCATCGACGACCGGCTGATCACCACGAAGGCGGTCGAGGTGCCGGAAGAGGGCACCACCGTCGATCTCGAGGTCACCGACCAGTGGGGGCCGGGCGCCTATGTCACGGCGGCGCTCTACCGGCCGATGGACATCCCGGCGAAGCGCATGCCGGCTCGCGCCCTCGGCCTGACCTGGGCGAAGGTCGAGCCTGGCGATCGCGACCTCGGTGTCAGCATCGACCTGCCGGACGAGGTCCGTCCGCGCCAGGCGATGGCCATTCCGGTCGCCATCGACAACCTCGCGCCGGGGACGAAGGCCTACGTCACCGTCGCGGCGGTCGACGTCGGCATCCTCAACCTGACCAACTTCAAGACGCCGGCTCCGGATGACTGGTATTTCGGCCAGCGTAAGCTCGGCATGGAGATCCGCGACGTCTACGGGCTGCTGATCGACCGGATGCAGGGCGTTCCAGGCGCGATCCGCTCCGGCGGCGATGGCGGGCCGACCCGTCTCGCCGCGCCGCCGCCGACCGAGAAGCTGCTCGCCTTCTATTCGGGCATCGTCGAGGTCGGGGCAGACGGCAAGGCGACCGTCTCATTCGACCTGCCGGAGTTCAACGGCACCGTCCGCGTCATGGTGATGGCGTGGTCCGGAAATGGCGTCGGCCACGGCGCGAAGGATGTCTTCGTCCGCGATCCGGTGGTCGTCAGTGCCAGCATCCCCCGCTTCCTGCATACCGGTGACAGTTCGCGCCTGCTGGTCGAGATCAACAACGTCTCGGGGCCGGCGGGCGACTATCGCGTCACCATCGGCGCCGGCGACGGCATCGGCATGGAAGCGGCGGACCACGAACGCATGATCACCCTCGAGGAGAAGGCGCGCACCCGGTTCAATGTGCCGATCGCCGGCGAGGTGGTTGGCGACTACGCGATAAACGTTGCGCTCGCGATGCCGGACGGCCAGGTCCTGCCGAAGGAGCTGATGCTCGGGATCCGTCCGCCGGGTGAGCCGGTCACCCGGCGAAACATGGTCTCGCTGGCGCCCGGCGGAACCCTCACCCTCGACGCCGAGCCCTTCTTCGAATTCGTGCCGGGCACGGCCTCGGTAACGGTTTCGGTCGGCGGCGCAAGCCGGCTCGATGTCGCCGGCATTCTCGCCGCCCTCGATCGCTATCCCTATGGCTGCACCGAGCAGTTGACCAGCCGCGCCATGCCGCTGGTCTATCTCGACGAGGTTGCGGCATCGATCGGCGTGGCGTCCGACACGGCGGTTCGCGACCGGGTCCAGAAGGCGATCGTGAAGATCCTCTCCAACCAGTCGTCGAACGGCAGCTTCGGCCTGTGGGGACCTTACAACACGAACAACCTGTGGCTCGACGCCTATGTCACGGATTTCCTCACCCGGGCAGCCGAGAAGGGATATGACATTCCCGAGCTCCCGGTCGGTCTCGCCGTCGACAACCTCGCCAATCGCATCGCCTATGCCGACGATTTCCAGAACGGCGGCGAGGATATCGCCTACGCTCTCTATGTCCTTGCAAGGAACGGCCGGGCGTCGATCGGCGATCTGCGCTACTACGCGGAAACCAGGATCGGCAATTTCGGCACCGCCCTCGCCAAGGCCCAGATCGGCGCCGCTCTCGCTCTCTACGGCGACCGCCGCCGGGCGAATGAGGCATTCGGCGTCGCCTATTCGGATCTCGATCAAAGCCGCGAGGAGGTCTGGCGCGGCGACTATGGAAGCAATCTCCGCGACGAGGCGGCGGTGCTGGCGCTTGCCGCCGAGAACGACATCGATGTACGCGACGTTCGTTTGCTGACGGACAAGGTCGCCGGGACCTACGAACTGCGTCGCTACACCAGCACCCAGGAGAACGCCTGGATGCTGATGGCGGCCGCGGCGCTGATTGAGGATGCCGCCGGCAGCGAATTCGATGTCGACGGGGCGACGGTGCCCGGACCGCTTTTCAAGGAATACGACCAGGCCCGTGTCGAAAGGGCGCCGGTCACCATCGCCAACCCGGGACCCCGGACCTTCGACGCGATGGTTGCGACGACGGGCGTCACCGTGCTTCCCGAACCGGCCGGTGGCGACGGGTTCGAGATCGAGCGTGCCTATTACACGCCGGAGGGCGAGCCGCGGGATATCGCCGCCGTCGGCCAGAACGACCGGGTGGTCGTGGTCCTCACTGTCACGGCGACCCGGGGCCGCGACGGCCATCTGCTGGTGGTCGATCCGATCCCCGCCGGTTACGAGATCGAGAACCCCAACATCTCGGCAAGCGGCGAGGTGACGTCCTTCAACTGGCTCGACGTCGAGCGCGATGTCGCCCACACCGAGGCCCGCACCGACCGTTTCGTCGCGGCCGTTGACCGGGATGCGAGCGATCCGCTGCAGTTCAGCGTCGCCTATGCGATGCGCGCGGTCTCGCCCGGCGTCTATGCCCAGCCGGGTGCGACCGTCGAGGACATGTACCGTCCGTATCTCAGGGCCCGGACGGGCGCCTCGACCGTCGAGGTGGTCGGTACGACACGATAAGGCGGGAGCGCTCCGGTGTCGGGCGACGCACCTCGGGTCCGCATATGCTGGCGGCGACGCGTCGGGGTCGCCGCCGTTGCGGTGTTCATCCTGGTCGCCGCAGCGGGCGGAATCGGCCTGAAGGTCATTGGCGATATCGAGGCGAACCTGCCGCCGCTGCCGGACCCGGCATCGGTGGCGACATCGACGGTCGTCCTCGATCGCGATGGACGGTTGCTGCGGCCGTTCACCATCGCCGACGGTCGCTGGCGCCTGCCGGTCACGAAGGCGGACGTCGACCAGCGGTTCCTCGATATGCTGATCGGCTATGAGGATGGCCGTTTCGCCGAGCACCACGGCGTCGACTACCGCGCGCTTCTGAGGGCGGCGGGCCAGTTCGTCCTTGCCGGGGGGCATATCGTTTCGGGTGGCTCGACCCTGACGATGCAGGTAGCGCGTCTCCTCGAGGGAGAACCGACGCGCGACGCGGAGGCAAAGCTCAGCCAGATCCTGATGGCCCGGAAGCTGGAAGACCGATTCAGCAAGGACGAGATCCTCACCCTTTATCTGATGCTCGCGCCCTATGGCGGGAATATCGAGGGGGTGCGGGCGGCGTCCCTTGCCTATTTCGGCAAGGAGCCAACCCGGTTGACGATTGCCCAATCGGCGCTCCTCGTCGCCCTGCCGCAATCGCCGGAGGCACGTCGCCCCGATCGCGATCCGGAAGCCGCCCGCGCGGCCCGCGACCGGGTGCTCGACCGGCTGGTCTCGGAAGGCGTGCTTGGCGGCGAGGAGGCCGAAGTCGCCAAGACCGAGCGCATTCCGACCGCGCGTCGTACCTTCCCCATGCTTGCCGCGCATCTTGCCGAGGAGGCGGTGGTCGCGAATCCGAAGGCGGCGAAGCATTCGCTGACCATCGATCGCGACCTGCAGGCGTCGCTCGAGACGCTCGCCCATGACCGGGTGACCGCGATGGGGCCGAAGCTTTCGGTCGCGATCGTCGTCGCCGATCACCGCTCCGGCGAGATTATTGCCTCGGTCGGCTCGGCCGGCCTGCTCGAGGAGGGGCGGGCAGGCCATGTCGACATGACCCGCGGCATCCGCTCGCCGGGCTCGACCCTGAAGCCGCTGATCTATGGCCTCGCCTTCGAGGAAGGGCTCGCCCATCCTTCGAGCCTGATCGAGGACCGGCCGACCGGCTTTGGCGGCTATGCGCCGCAGAATTTCGACGGTGGCTATCGCGGCACGGTGACCGTCCGCGAGGCGTTGCAGGAATCCCTCAACGTTCCGGCGATCGTCGTGCTCGACGCGGTCGGTCCGGCGCGCCTGGTGGCAAGGATGAAGCGGGCCGGGATCAGGCCGGAGCTGCCGCGACTGTCGGCGCCCGGGCTCGCCGTTGGCCTTGGTGGCGTCGGCACCAGCCTGCGCGATCTCGTTCAGCTCTACGCGGCGATTGCCCGCGGAGGCACGCCCGTGACGCTCCGGGACGGGATTGCGGATGGGCCCTATATACCACTGGCGAAGGCGGGGCCGCCGGTGCTCTCCAGGACGGCGGCATGGCAGGTCGCGGATATTCTCTCTGGCGTCCTGCCGCCGTCGAACGGATCGCCGGGGCTCGTCGCCTACAAGACCGGGACGTCCTATGGCTATCGCGACGCCTGGGCGATCGGCTTCGACGGCCGCTACGTGATCGGCGTCTGGATAGGCCGCCCGGACGGCACGCCCGTCCCGGGACTGTCCGGCATTAGCGGTGCCGCGCCCATCCTCTTCGAGGCGTTCAACCGGCTCGGTCCGAAGCGTGTCCCGTTGCGTCCCGCGCCGCCCGGTGTGCTGATCGCATCGACCGGCGAGCTTCCGCCGCCGCTCCGCCGTTTCCGCCATCCTGACCAGACGGTTGTCTCGCGCGACAACGGCCCGGAGATCGCCTATCCGCTGGAAGGTGTGACGGTCGACCTCGGCATCGGGATTGGCGATCCTTCACCGCTGGTGATCAAGGTTCGCAACGGCGCGCCACCCTTCACCTTCTTCGCCAACGGAACGCCGGTCGGCCGCAATCCCTTCGACCGGTCGGAGCGGTGGCAGCCGGACGGGCCGGGGTTCGTTACACTATCGGTGGTCGATTCATCGGGACGCTCGGACCGGGTGACGGTCTTCGTGGAATGAGACGCGGGATGACGCGGATCAATGCCGCGTGCGGAAGGCCAGTGGATTCTCGGCGGGCGACGAGGGATTCGACATTGTATCAGCGATTTACGGCTTGCTTCGTCTTCGCGCTTTGCGCCGTCGGATCGGCATCCGCCGTGGACCTCGGCGATCCGGAGCTCGGATACGCCTATGCCGGGGCGAATTGCGCGGAATGCCATGCGATCGATCGCGGCGACTATGACAGCCCCTTCTTCGCGGCGCCGCCTTTCTCGGAAGTCGCCAACGTTCCGGCGATGTCGGAGGTGGCGCTCGTCTCCTTCTTCCAGACGCCGCACCCGACGATGCCGAACTTCATCATCCCTTCGGACGACATCCGCAACATCGTCGCCTATATCCGGAGCCTCAGGAAATAACTCCGGGATATCAATAGATTGGCGGGGCAGACAGTGGAACGCCCATGGGTGGTTTGAGCTTTCGTCCGGTGACGGAAACGACGCTCGGCGATTTCGAGGCGCTGTTCAACTCGTCCGGCGCGCCGAAATATTGCTGGTGCATGGTCTGGCGGCGATCGGCGGCGGAGGCCAAGGACAACAGCGGCTCCGTCCGCAAGCGCCAGATGTTCGAGCGGATCGCGGCGGGCGTCCCGGTCGGTCTGATCGCCTACGAGGACGGCAAGCCGATGGGATGGGTGTCGGTTGCGCCGCGCGAGACCTACCGGAATCTCGGCGGGCCACCCGAAACACCCGGTGAGACGGTGTGGTCGCTGGTCTGTTTCTGGGTGCCACGGAAACGCCGGGGCGAGGGGCTCGTCTACCGGCTGATCGAGGCGGCCGTGGATCACGCGCGGGACAACGGCGCGACGGTCGTGGAAGCCTATCCCGTCCCGCCGGACGCTCCGAGCTACCGGTTCATGGGATTCGTCCCGGCCTTCGAGAAAGCCGGCTTCACCGAGGTCGGCGCCGCCGGTATCCGGCGTCGGGTCATGCGGCTGCGGCTTGGCTGATCACGTGTCGCGAACCTGCGCAAACGGGCGGATAGCTTCGACCACCCGGTCGACATCGGCATCGGTCCCGATCGGGTGAATCTGGTACGAATACCCACCGGCGGCGCGGTTGAATTCGGCTTCGACGCGTGCCCGGCGATAGACGCTTGCACGATCCTCGGCGCCTTCGGCGAGATCGAAGACGACGGCAGGTCCGCCGCGCGATCCCGGCCATATCCTCAAGTCGCCGATATCCTCCCAGGGGATCGGCCGTTCCGAGATGATCCGATCATGCAACCCATTGGGGCCAATGGTGATTGGCGGGTGGCGATCGCGAATCCGGAGCGCCGCATAGCCGGCGAAGACGATACCGACCACGGCGAGGAAGAGGGAAAGGCCGATGCCTATGAGCTGGAAGCCGGCACCGTCGTCAAAGATGACGAAATAGCCTGCCGTTGCAACGCCCTGAACGACGAAGATCAATCCAAGGACGAAGTAGAAGAGCAGGACGCGTGGCCGCGTGCGGAACAGGGTGACCGACCGGGACGGCGCCTGGATCGGCATCTAGAACAGGCTGCCCTGGGTTCCGGGCGGCACGGGCGGCTTGCGGGACGGTTTCCGGGCGGGGGTGCCCGACGTTGTCTCAGCCGAAACCCGGCCGTCATGGAACTCGATGTCGAGGGTGGCGCCTGCCCCGACCTCGGCGGCCGAATGGACCGGTCGGTCGCCCGCCCGGACGAGGGCATAACCACGGGCGAGGACGCTGCGGTAGGAGAGCGACCGGAGCAGCTGGTCGAGCGCGGCGACGCGGTCGCGCTTCTGCGCGATCAGCAGGCGGAGGCTCCGCTCCGATGTGCTCCCGGCATCGGCGAGGCGGCGGCGCTCGCCCGCCAGCCGTTCTACGATCGGCTCGGGGCGGAGGCGGCGCGCGGTCGCGGTCATCTCGGCGCGCCGTCGCTGGGAAAGAACCAGGAACGCCTGGCGCCGTCGGGCATCGAGATTGGCGACACGCTCGCGGCCCTGACCGACGAACCGCTTGAGCCCGGAGACGGAGAGCCGCGCCGCGCTCCGCTCGAAGGCGACGCGGTGGGTACGCGCATTGGCAATCAGGCCGCGGCCGAGGCGGCTGCCGAGGTCGTCGACCGTCCGGCGTGGAATGGCGAGCAGGTCGTCGGCCCGCGGCAGGGCGCGGGCGGCGGCGAGGAGGTCGCGCCGCGCGGTCTCGATCAGCCGGCCGGTGGCACCGCGATGCCGGGCGGCGAGAGTGTCGACGGCGGCAAGCAGCTCGCTCCTGACCGGCACGGCGATCTCCGCCGCGGCGGTCGGCGTCGGCGCCCGCCGGTCGGCGGCCTGGTCGATCAGCGTCCAGTCGGTCTCGTGGCCGACGGCCGAGATCAGCGGGATGGCCGATTCGGCGGCGGCGCGCACCACGATCTCTTCGTTGAAGCTCCACAGGTCCTCGAGGCTGCCGCCGCCGCGCGCGACGATGACGACATCCGGCCGCGGGATCGGACCCGCCGGCGACAGCGCGTTGAAGCCGTGGATCGCGGCCGCGACTTCCGCCGCCGCCGTGTCGCCCTGGACGCGGACCGGCCAGACCAGCACCCGGACCGGGAAGCGGTCAGTCAGCCGGTGGAGGATGTCGCGGATGACGGCGCCGGTCGGCGAGGTGACGACGCCGATGACGCGGGGGAGATAGGGGAGGGGCTTCTTGCGCCCCTCGTCGAACAGGCCCTCGGCGGCGAGCGTCTTGCGGCGCTCCTCGAGCAGCGCCATCAGCGCGCCGATGCCGGCCGGCTCCAGCGCCTCGATGACGATCTGGTATTTCGACTGGCCGGGATAGGTGGTCAGCCGCCCGGTGGCGACCACCTCGACGCC